>JBJMLQ010000145.1:0-26574 GCA_045805225.1 Actinomycetota bacterium
GATACGAGGTCATAAAGCAGCTCCGAGGCGATCCGCAGGTTCTCCGCGCCGGACGAGAACAGGTCGAAGAAGGCATCGGACCGGTTCGAGATCTTGAGCTTCATGGCCGGCCTCCCCGCACCCGCCGCCGCACGCGACGTGCGTGTCCCACGTCTTCGATCGTGAACAGAACGAACCAGAACAACGCCAAGGCGGCAAGCGCCACGTTGACCCATTGGAACGTCGGCGGCGTCGGGTCGTATAGAAGTAGCATCGCGATCGCGATCACCAGGAAGAACCACGTCCGTCGCGACAGCATCCTCACGTGAGCCCCTTCAGCGGCAGATAGACGACGTAGGCGAGGATGAACGCCCCGGGGATGGTCAGCACCCACGCCCACATCACGCGACTCGCGACGCCCCACCGGACCGCGCTCAGCCGCTGGGTCGTGCCGACCCCGACGATCGCGCCGCTGATCGTGTGGGTCGTCGACACCGGCACGCCACCGAACGTGGCGAGCCCGAGTGAGATCGCCGCCGACGTCTCCGAGGCCATACCGCCGACCGGCTGCAGCTTCGTGATCTTCGAACCCATCGTGTGCACGATCCGCCAGCCACCGAACAGCGTGCCGAGGCCGATCGCGAGATGCGCCGAGAAGACCACCCATAACGGAACGGGTGCGTTCTGGGACAAGACGCCGTTCGCGATCAGCACGGTGAGGATGACGCCCATCGTCTTCTGTGCGTCGTTGCCGCCGTGGCCGAGCGAGAACGCCGCAGCGGAGAACAGCTGTCCGCGGCGGAACCCCCGATTCAGCTTGTCCACCTTGCGGTAGCGATGGAACGCCCACAGGACGATCGCCATGAAGGTGAACGCCAGCAGGAACCCCATCACCGGCGCGATCACGATGAAGACGATGATCTTCTGGTACTCGGCGTAGTTGATCGAACTCCACCCGACGGAGGCGACAGCGGCCCCGGCCAGCCCGCCGACGAGCGCGTGTGACGACGAGGTCGGAAGGCCTGTCCACCAGGTGATGAGATCCAGACCGATGGCGCCGATCAGAGCCGCGAAGATGCTCGCGTTACTGAAGGTTCCGGGCTTCGCGACCTGGGAGATGGTCTGGGCCACCTTCGTGCCGAAGAAGATGAACGCCGCGAAGTTGAAGAACGCCGCCCACGCAACCGCCTGCTTCGGCGTCAGCACACGGGTAGAGACGACGGTGGCGATCGAGTTCGCCGCATCGTGGAACCCGTTGATGTAGTCGAAGAGAAGGGCGACCCCGATGATCGCGACGACGGCGATGGTCATCGGAACTTCGCCACCACAGACTCGATCTGGTTGGCGACGTCCTCGCAGCGGTCGATCGCCGACTCCACCTGATGCAACAGGTCCTTCCACATCAGGACCTCGAGCGGGCGATAGTCCTCGCGGTACAGCTCGGCGATCGCGCGACGGTAGACGAAGTCGCCCTCCCGCTCCTCGCGTTTGATCGCGGCGATGTCCGGCGGCAACGCGTCGATGTAACGGAGGTCCGCGACCGCGCGCAGGACCGCTCCGCACGCGCGGGCCAGCACGCCCACCAGCGTCCGGAACGCCGGAAAGACTTCCTTGATCGGGAGCAGCTCCATCAGCTCCGCCACCCCCTCCTGGAAGTCGATGATGTCGTCCAGGGCCGATGCGAGCCGCAGGATGTCGTGTCGGTCCAGGGGCACCACGAACGTCTGATTGAGGGTCGAGATGATCTCGTGCGTGAGGTCATCGCCACGATGCTCGAGGTCGCGGATCTGCTCGGCACGGACGGTGACGGACGGAACCTCGTCGACGAGGGCGACGAGCTCGCCCGTGGCATCGACGACGTTGCGGGCGGCTGCCTCGAGCAGGTCGTAGAAGACCAGCTCGCGGGGGATCACCTGGAACGGCACGCCGCAGCCCTCTCTCGTTCGAGTCCGGGCGAGGATACCGACGCTGAGGGATGGGCGCAGCGGCCGAAAGGCGGTCAGCCGACGAACTTGTACCCGAGCCCACGCACGGTGAGCAGGTGCTCGGGCTCGTGTGGGTCGCGCTCGATCTTCTGGCGAACCCGCTTGACGTGCACATCGAGCGTCTTGGTGTCGCCGACGTAGTCGTCGCCCCAGATCCGCTGGATCAGGAGCTCACGCGTCAAGAGGCGGCCAGGCGCCCGCAGGAACGTCTCGAGCAACTCGAACTCCTTCGGCGGGAACGGCACCGTGGCGCCCCCGACGAGCACTTCGTGGCGGTCGACGTCCATCTGCACCGGCCCGCCGACGAGGACGTCGCCCGCGCCGGTGGGCTGCGCGAGCCGCGCACGGCGGAGGTGGGCTCTGACCCGTGAGATCAGCTCGCGTACCGAGAACGGCTTGGTGACGTAATCGTCGGCGCCGAGCTCAAGTCCCGTCACCTTGTCCGCCTCGGAGTCTTTGGCGGTCACGATGATGATCGGGATGGTCGACTCCTGCCGGATCATCCGCACCACGTCCAACCCGGGGAGCTCGGGCAGCATGAGGTCGAGGATGACGAGCTCGGGGTCGGCATCGTGGAACCGCTCGATCGCACGCCGGCCGTCGGCTGCCACCGTGACCGCGTACCCCTCCCGGTCGAGCGAATAGCGGATCGACTCTGCGAGCGCTTCTTCGTCCTCGACGAGCAAGATCCGCCCGGCCGCTTGGCTCACGGCAGCTCGACCTCGTGGGACGCGTCGGTGAACTCGCGGAACTCCCCGGTGATCAGGAAGCCCACCTGTTCGGCGATGTCGACCGCTTGGTCGCCGACACGCTCCAACGCCCGCGAGACGAGGTTCATGTGCAATCCCCAGTCGAGCGCCGACGGATCGTCGGCGAGCTTGAGCGCCTCCAAGTGGCTCGCGCGGTTCAACCGGTCCACAGGATCGTCCATCTTCGGCAGCTGCAGGCTCAGATCGAGATCGCGACGGTCGAACGCCTCCATCGCGGTGCGGAGCATCCGCACGACCAGGTCGCCCATCTCGCGGATCTGGCCGCGCATCGTGTCGCTGCCGGGCAGGTCCTCGGTCAACAGGTGCAGCTTGGCGATGTTGACCGCCTGGTCTCCCGTCCGCTCGAGATGCAGGTTCACGTGGATGATCGCCGAGACGAGCCGCAGATCGGCCGCGACCGGCGTTTGGAGCGCGAGCGTCTGCAGCGTCCGCTGATCGATGTCGAGGTAGCGCCCGTCGATCTCGTCGTCCCCGTCGATGACGCCCTGCGCCTCGTTCGAGTCGCGGAACACGACCGCGTGGACCGCATGCTGCACGGCGTCGCCCGCGAGCTCGCCCATCTCGAGGATCTCGCGCTGGAGCGCCTCGAGTTCGTCGTGGAAACCGCGCCGAGTGTCGGGCATCAGCCGAAGCGCCCCGTGACGTAGTCCTCGGTGCGCTGATCTTCCGGCGTGGTGAAGATCCGGGTGGTCGGACCGAACTCGACCACCTCGCCGTAGAGCATGAACAACGTCCAGTCGGCGACGCGCGCGGCCTGCTGCATGTTGTGCGTCACGATCACGACGGTGTACCGATCCTTGAGCTCGGTCACGAGCTCTTCGATCCGCAACGTCGAGGAGGGGTCGAGCGCAGACGCGGGCTCGTCCATCAACAGGACGTCCGGCTCGACCGCCAGCGCCCGCGCGATGCACAGGCGCTGCTGCTGTCCACCCGAGAGTCGGCCGCCGGGGTCGCCCAGTCGATCCTTGACCTCTTCCCACAGACCCGCCGAACGCAGCGCGTCCTCACCTCGCTCCTGGAGCTCGGCCTTCGGGAGCCGGCCGAGGAGCTTCAGCCCGGCGACCGCGTTCTCGAGGATGCTCATCGTGGGGAACGGGTTCGGCTTCTGGAAGACCATGCCGATCCGCCGGCGGATCGCGACCGGGTCGACGCGCGAGTCGTAGATGTCCTCACCGTCGAACAGCACCTTTCCCTCCACGCGTGCGCCGCGCACCTCCTCGTGCATCCGGTTGAGGCACCGGATCAGGGTCGATTTGCCGCAGCCCGACGGACCGATGATCGCGGTCGCCGCGCCTCGCTCGATGCCGAGATTGATGTCGCGCAACACCTGTTTCGATCCGAACCACGCGCTGAGACTCGAGACGTCGATCGCTCTCACCTCATCCGTCGCTGCTGCCGGATCGAGAGCATCCGGGCTGTCACCGATAGCACCAACACCCCCACCAAGAGCATCAACGCGCCGCCCCACGCGAGGGCGCGCCATGCGGGATATGCGGACTGAGCGTAGTTATACACACGGAGCGGAACCGCGTCGGTCGGCTTGAGCGGGTTCGTGTTGACGAAGTCGTTGCCGAGGGCCGTGAGGAGCACGGGCGCGGTCTCGCCGAGACCACGGGCCACCGCCAGCATGATGGCCGTGAACACACCGGCCCCGGCGGTCGGCAGGACGACCCGGACGATCACCCGCCACCGGGGATAGCCGAGGGCGAGCGCGCCCTCGCGGAGCTCGGTCGGCACCAGCCGGAGCACCTCCTCCGTCGCCCGCGCCATGATCGGCCACATCAGGACGGTCAGGGCGATGCCGGCCGCGAGCGCCGAGAAGTTCCCGAGCGCGACCACCACGAGCGCCCAGATGAAGGCGCCCGCGACGATCGACGGGATCGACAGCAAGATCTCGGCGGTGAAGCGCACGACCCCGGCGACCCGGCCGCTGCCGTACTCGGACAGGTAGATGCCCGTCAGCACGCCGAGCGGGATCGAGATCAGCACAGCGATGCCGACGATCATCGCCGTGCCGAGGAATGCCTGCTTCATGCCACCGCCGGGGAAGCTTGCAGGCAGCGCCGTATGGGTGAACAGGCTGATGGAAACCGCTGCGAGGCCGAGGCGCACGACGCGATACACGATCAGCAGCAGCGGGACGAGCGCGACGACGACGCACGCCCACAACGCGATCGAGAACGCGCGGTCCTTCGTCCGGCGCCGGGTGGAGATCTCGCGCGGCATCTCCATGGTGGACATCGCGCCGCTCACGCCATCCCCAGTGTGCTCGACGCGGCCTCTTCCTGGGCGGCGACGTCGTCGCCCACGAGCCGGGCCGTCCGCCGCACGAGGAACCGCGACATCGTCGCCATCCCGAGCGCGATCACGACGAGCAGCAACGCGAGGAACAGCAACGCCGAACGGTGCAGGCCCGCGCTCGTCGCCTCGCGGAACTCGTTCGCGATCACGGCCGGGATCGTGTAACCCGGCTTGAACAACGACGCGCTGATGTTCGTGCTGTTGCCGACCACGAGCGCGACGGCGATCGTCTCGCCGAGAGCACGGCCCAGGCCGAGCATCCCCGCGCCCACGATGCCCGGGCGCGCCGTCGGCAGCACGCCGAGACGGATCGTCTCGTACCGCGTCGCGCCGAGCGCGATGGCCCCCTCGCGCGTCTCGGTCGACACGACGCTCACGACCTCACGACTCACCGCCGTCACGATCGGCAAGATCATGATCGCGAGGATCACCCCTGCGGTGAACAGGTCGCCGCCGGGCCCGGCGTACTGGAACAGACCCCCGATCACGGGAACCTTGCCTACCGACGCCGACAGCCACGGCTGGACGGTGTGGTCGAACAACGGCACGAGCACGTACAGCCCCCACAGCCCGTAGACGACGCTCGGGATGGCGGCGAGGAGGTCGACCAGGACCGCGAGCGGGTTCTTGACCCAGACGGACCCGGATTCGTTCAAGAACAGCGCGACGCCCACCCCGACCGGCATCGCGAGCACCATCGCGATGATGGCCGTGACGAAGGTGCCGAAGATGAACGGCAGCGCACCGTAGACCTCACGGCCGGCGACCGGGTTCCATTCGCGTCCGATCACGAAGTGCAGGCCGAACTCCCGGATGGCGCGCCAGCCACCGTCGGCCAGCACCCACAGGAGCAACGCCAGCATCACGACGAGGCCGACGCTGACGACCAGGGTCGTCCACCGGAATGCCCGGTCGCCGAACCTGCGACGCCGCGTCAGCGGCGTCGCAGGTGCGACCTCGGGCGGCGCGCCGATCGTCGCCATCGGCGCCGACTACCCCGTGGAGCTGGTCGGCGACACCGGCGTCCCGTTCACGGTGATCTTGGAGACCTCCTTGAGGGCGCTCTTCGCGAAGTCGCTCGGCAGCGGGGAGTAGTTGATCTGCTCCGTCTGGCTCTGTCCGTCGGTGAGCGCCCACGTCCAGAAGTCCACGAGCGTCTGCGCCTTCGCCTGGTCGGTCTGGTCGGTGTAGACCAAGACGTAGGTCGTGCTCGCGACGGGGTACGCGCCCTTCGTCGAGGAGTTCAGGATGTTGGTGTCGCTTTGGATGGGGAACTTCAGGCCGCCGCCCGCCTTGCTGATCGAGTCGATCGACGGCGCGACGTAGCTGCCGTCGGGCGCCTGGATGTCGGCGATGCCGAGGCCGGCGGTCACCGCGAAGTCGTACGACAGGTATCCGGCGGCGCCCTCGGTCTGTGAGATCCCGGCCGCAACGCCCTCGTTGCCGTTGCCGCCCGTTCCGACGGGCCACTGCACGGCCTTGTCGGCGCCGACCTTCGAGGACCACTCGGGGCTCTCGGCGGACAGCCACGAGGTCCACACCGACGTCGTCCCGGACTCATCGGAGCGATGGACCACCTGGATGGGCTCGTCCGGCAGGTTCACGCCGGGGTTCTGGCTGGTGATCGCGGGGTCGTTCCACTTCGTGATGTTGCCGAGGAAGATGTCCGCGGTCGTCTTGCCGTCGAGCTTCAACCCGCTGTCGACCCCCTGGAGGTTGTAGGCGAACACGACGGCGCCGAGCGCGGTCGGGAACTGGATGTAGTTGCTGCTCGGCAGGTTCGTGATCTCGTCGCTTTGCAGCGGCACGTCACTCGCGCCGAAGTCCACTGTTTGGCTGGTGAACTGCTCGATCCCGCCGCCCGAGCCGATGGCCTGGTAGTTGATCTGCGCGTCGGGCTCCTTCTGCAGGAACGACTGCGACCAGAGTTGGTACAGCGGCGCAGCGAAGGTCGATCCTGCGCCGTTGAGAGCCGTTCCCTGGAAGCCGCCCGTGTTGCTGCCGCCGCTCGCGCTCGAGCTCGAGGTGTTGCCGCACGCCGCGGCCACCAGCGTGACGGCGGCCGCCGCGATCACCGCCGGCCGTGCGAACCGATGGATCCTCATCCTGCTCTCTCCTCCTCGTCGCGTCGATGGAAACGTAGGCACCGCGGATGGCCGCTCGTCGGCAACCACATGAACGCTCGATGAACGAGCGGCTCGAGACCCGCCGCCCGCGGAACGGCGGGTGAACGGGGCACCCGGCGGCGCCCTCCCGCCCGTACACTCGCGCGAGATGGCGCAGGTCGCGGGTCTGTTCGTCCTGGGGATCGTCGTCGGCGCGCTCACCGTGTGGGCGATCGACCGCAGTGTGATCCGCCGGCGAGTCGCTGAC
Organism: Actinomycetota bacterium; assembly: GCA_045805225.1. Classification (GTDB taxonomy): domain Bacteria; phylum Actinomycetota; class UBA4738; order UBA4738; family HRBIN12; genus AC-51. The sequence continues at coordinate 7,409 of JBJMLQ010000145.1, forward strand.
GCACAACGGCGTGTCGAGCAGGCGACGACGGGCCGTCGGGAGATCGAGCGCGAGTCGGCACGGCGCGACCGGGCGCAGGATCGGATCCTGGGCGCGATGGAAGAAGGGGTGCTTCTCCTCGACTCCTCGGGGACCCGCGTGTACGCGAACCGGGCGTTGTCGGATCTGCTGGGCACGGCCCCGAGTCGCGCGACGGAACTGCATCCGCTCGGGTTGCAGCGGGCGGTCGAGACCGCCAAGAGCTCAGGCACCGTCTCTCGCGCCGAGGTGGAACTTGGCTCACCCAGCCGATGGCTCCGCGCGACCGCCCTTCCCGTCGGGGCCGACGGCGCGACCCTGGTTGTCATCCGAGACGTGACGCAGGCTCGCCGCCTCACCGGAGCCCGACGAGACTTCGTCGCCAACGCCTCGCACGAGCTGAAGACCCCGGTCGCGTCGATCCGCGCCGCGGCCGAGACGCTTCGCGACGGTGCGATCGACGACCCGCCCGCGGCGCGGCGGTTCACCGAGCAGCTCGAGCGCGAGGCCGTGCGCATGTCGCGGATCGTCGCCGACCTGCTCGATCTGTCTCGGCTCGAATCGGGCAGCGAGATGGACGATCAGATCCGCCTGGACACCGTGGCGGCCGACGAGGTGGAGCGGATCGGCGACACGGCCGCGATGCGCGGCGTCACGATCTCGCTCGACGCCGGCCCGGTGCCCGCGGTCCGTGGCTCGTCCCGCGACCTGTCGCTGATGGTGCGCAACCTGATCGACAACGCCGTGCGCTACACCCCGGACGGAGGCTCCGTCGACGTGTCGGTGCGCGCCGAAGACGGTGCCGTCGTCGTTCGCGTTGCCGACACCGGGATCGGGATCCCGCAACGGGAACTCCCGCGGATCTTCGAGCGGTTCTACCGGGTGGACCGCGCCCGCTCGCGCGAGACCGGCGGCACCGGGCTCGGCCTGTCGATCGTCCGGCACGTGACCGAGAACCACGGGGGCGAGGTCACCGTCGAGAGCGAGCTCGGCCAGGGCACGGTGTTCGAGGTGCGCCTGCCGACCCTCCCGTCCGCTCCGTAGGCTGGGCCGATGGGTCTCGTGTACCTCGTCCGTCATGGGCTCACCGGGCAGACCGGGCGGCTCCTATACGGGCGCACGCCGGGCATCGACCTCGACGCGAGGGGCCTGGCGCAGGCCGACGCGCTCGTCCAGCGGTTCGATGGCATCCGCCTGTCGGCGATCTACTCGAGCCCGCTGGAACGCTGCGTGCAGACGGTCGAGCCCCTCGCGGCGACGCGGCGGCTCACGGTTCGCACCGACGAGGCCTTCCTGGAGATGGACGCCGGCGCGTGGACCGGCCGCACGCTCGCCCAGCTCCGCCGCACGAAGGCGTGGCGCGTCGTCCAACAGACGCCGAGCGACTTCGAGTTCCCCGGCGGCGAGGCGTTCATGGACGCGCAGGCGCGCGTCGTCACCGCGATCGACCGCCTGGCCGCCCGGCATCGCAAGGGGTCGATCGCCATCGCGACCCACGGCGACATCGTCCGGATCGCGCTCGCCCACTACCTCGCCACCCCGCTGGACGACTTCCAGCGGATCGTGATCGATACGGCCGCCGTCTCGGTCGTGCTGCTCGGGGGCGTGCGGCCGCACGTGCTGCTCGTCAACGACACCGGGGGGCTCGAGCGGTTCCGCGCCGAGCACATCGCGCCGTGGGAGGCCAGCAAGACCGCCGACCGGCGCCGGAGCGCGAAGGTGCGAGGATAGGCCGCATGGATCTGGGCGCGGTCGACCGCATCACCGCCGACGCGATCGGCGAGCCGGGGATGCGCACCTTCTACCTGCAGGCGCGCGCTGGCGAGCAGCTGGTCACCGTGGTCGTCGAGAAGGAGCAGGTGGAGCTGCTGGCCCGCTCGGTGCTCGAGCTCGCGACCGACGTGCCGATCCCCGACGACGTCGAGCCCGACGAGCTGTCGCTCGAGGAGCCCGTCGATCCACGATGGCGTGTCGGGCGCCTGTCGATCGGCTTCGACGACGAGCAGGACCGGTTCCTGCTCGAGATCGACGAGTTCGTGCCCGAGGTCGACGATGAGGACGACGAGCGCTCGATCCTGCCGGAGGAGCCGGAATCGATCACCCTGTGGGCGAGCCGCGAGCAGATGCTGGCGCTCGCTCGGCACGGCACCACGGTGGTCGCGCGCGGGCGGCCGCGATGCCAGTTCTGCGGGAACCCGATGGACCCCGAGGGGCACGTGTGCCCGGCCACGAACGGGCATCGAACGCCGCGGGCCTGAGCGTTCCGCCCGCGCTCGCCACCGGCGAGATCGAGGTCCTCGGCGCGCTCCCCGGATCATCCAACGCGGCGTTGCTCGTGCGCTGCGCGACCCCGGCCGACACCGTGCTCGCGGTGTACAAGCCGATGCGCGGGGAGGCGCCGCTGTGGGACTTCCCAGACGGCACGCTGCACCGGCGAGAGGTCGCTGCGTTCGAGGTGGCTCGTGCGCTCGGGTGGCCGCGCGTGCCGCCGACGGTCCTGCGTGACGGCCCGTTCGGCCCCGGCTCGGTCCAGCGGTTCATCAACTTCGACCCCGCCGAGCACTTCTTCACGCTGGAGGTGGAGCACGCCGAGACCTTCCGGCGCGTGGCGATGTTCGACCTGGCGGTGAACAACGCCGACCGCAAGGGCGGGCACTGCCTGCTCGACGAGGACGGCGAGATCTGGGTGATCGACCACGGGGTCTGCTTCGCGGTCGAACCCAAGCTCCGCACCGTGATCTGGACGTTCGTCGACGAACCGCTGCCTGCAGACGCCGTCGAGGACTTCGCCCGCATACGCGACGAGCTCGGCGCCGGCGGCGAGATCGCGGCGACGCTCGGCGCCTTGCTCGCGCCCGAGGAAGTCGCGGCGACCGCCGACCGGATCGACCGGTTGCTCGAAGCGGGCCGGTTCCCGGAGCCTGAGCCCGGCGTCCGGCCGTTCCCATGGCCGCCGATCTGAGGCTCCGCCACACGACGGTGCCGACGCCGTTCGGCCCGTTCACCGTCGTGGTGTCGACCGACGGGGTCGTGGCGACCAGCGGCGGGGATCCGCGCGATCTCGTGGACGACCTCGCGCGACGGCTCGGGGTGGTGTCGCGGGCGGCGGCGCTTCGCGCCGCCACCCGCGACCTCGAGGCGTACTTCGGTGGCCGGCGTGCGCCGATGCGCACGCCGGCCGATCTTCGGCTGGTGGGGACACCGTTCGCGCGCGCGGTGCTCGAGGTCACGCGGACGATCGCGTACGGCGAGCTGTGGACCTACGGCGACGTCGCGGCGAAGGCCGGCCGTCCCGGCGCCGCCCGGGCGGCGGGATCGGCGCTCGCCCGGAGCCCGATCGAGCTCTTCGTTCCTTGTCACCGGGTCGTCCCCTCCGGCGCCGGCCTCGGGTCCTACGGCGGATCGGAAGACCGCCGAGCCACCCTGTTGCGGTTCGAAGGCGCCATATGAGCGTCCCGGACGACGACGGGCGCATACGAGAACATGGGGGCGTGCGCCGCCCGGCCGTGTTCGCCCTCGCCCTTGCGTTCCTCGCGGCGGTCGCGTGCACGAACGACTCGGCGTCGACGGCGGGCACGAGCCCATCGGGCTCGTCCTACGCGCTCCAGGTCGCGAGCAGCGACCTCTACGCCGGGACCCCGCAACGGGTGCAGGTCGGGGTCTTCAACAGCGGCGCCAACGGGGTCCAGCTCTTGACCGGTGGCTCGATCCCGCTGTCGCTCGCGCCGGCCGACGGCGGCCAGCCGATCCAAGGGACGGCGCACTACGTGCCGGCGCCGGGAACCGCGGTCGCATCGAGTCCCACGTTGACGTCTCCGTCGAAAGGTCGGGGCGTGTACCAGCTCGAGCACGTCACGTTCCCGTCGACCGGCGTCTGGACCGCCTCGCTCTCGTTCACCGAAGACGGCCAACCGCAGACGCTGACGACGCAGTTCGGCGTGTCGGACAAGCCCGCGCTGCCGGCCCCCGGCCAGAAGGCGCTCGATACGACCAACCTCACGATGGCCGAAACGAGCGTGAATCCCGAGGCGATCGACTCCCGCGCCCAGGGCGGAGCGAAGGTGCCCGACCCCGAGCTGCATCAGGACACGATCTCGGCCGCGCTCGCCGCGCACAAACCGATCCTCGCGTTGTTCTCCACGCCTGTGTACTGCCAGAGCGAGTTCTGCGGACCGTCGACCGACGCGCTCGAGCAGATCGCGAAGACGGGACCGACGGACGCCGACTACATCCACATCGAGATCTACAAGGACTACGCGAAGCACGAGATCAACACCGCGGCCAAGCAGTGGCTGCTTCGGAACGGCGATCTCACCGAGCCGTGGCTGTTCCTGATCGGGCGCGACGGGAAGATCGTCGATCGATGGAGCCCGCTGTTCGACGTGCACGAGGTTCAAGCAGAGCTCGACCGGGTCGCCCGGTGAGCTCGGACGACGACCACCACGACTCCCACGGCCACGAGCACTTCGGGCCCGCGGACGCGGCCACGCTGGCGACGCGCGACGGTTCCCGCGCCACCTGGATCTCCCTCGCGATCTTGGCCACGACCGCCGGCGTGCAGCTCGCCATCGTCGTGGTCTCGGGCTCGGTGGCGCTGCTCGCCGACACCATCCACAACGCGACCGACGCCCTTACGGCGATCCCGCTGCTGATCGCGTTCCGGCTCGCCCGCCGGCGCCCGACACGCCGCTATCCCTACGGCTACCACCGGGCAGAAGACGTCGCCGGGCTCGTCATCGTCGCGCTGATCGCGATCTCGGCGCTCGCCGCGGTGATCGAGGCGATCCAGCGCCTGATCCACCCGCAGCCGCTCACGGCGGCGGGCTGGGTGCTCGCCGCGGGGCTCCTCGGCCTCGCCGGCAACGAGATCGTCGCGCAGTACCGGATCAGGGTCGGCCGCCGGATCGGCTCGGCGGCGTTGGTTGCCGACGGCCTGCATGCGCGAACCGACGGCCTGACCTCGCTCGGTGTGGTGATCGCGACGCTCGGCGTCCTCGCCGGGTTCGAACGAGCCGACGCGATCGTGGCGCTCGCGATCACCGTCCCGATCGGGTTCACGATGGTGGCGGCCGCGCGTGCGGTGCTGCACCGGGCGCTGGACGGGACCGACGAGTCGACATTGGCGCTCATCGAGGCCGTCGCCGGGGCGGTTGACGGCGTCGCCCACGTCGAGGACGCGCGCGCGCGATGGGGTGGCCACCGGCTCATGGCCGACCTCACCGTCGTGGTCGACGGCACCCTCACGGTCGAGGGCGGCCACCGGATCGCCGAGGCGGTCCGAGAAGCGTTGCTCCACGAGGTGCCGCGCTTGGCGGACGTGACGGTCCACGTCGACCCCCACGACCATGCGCACGAACCTCCGGGGCCTCCGTAGCATGGACCCCATGGATCCGTCGCTGCCTCCCCCGCCAGCCGGCACAGAGGGACCGGTCGCGTGCAAGCGGCATCCCGACGTGCAGACCGGATTGCGCTGTGTGCGCTGCGGCGATCCCATCTGCCCGGACTGCATGCGTCCTGCCGCGGTGGGCTATCAGTGCCCCGACTGTGCGCGCGGGTCACGCCAGGAGGTGCACCAGCCCGGACGCCGCATCGGCTCGTCGGCCGCCGGGTTCACCATCACGAACGTCCTCATCGCGATCTGTGTCGGCGTCTACATCGTCGGCGTCGTGATGTCCGGGGCGGGCTCGGTGATCACCGGCGCGACGGAGCGCGTCTTGATCCAGCAGGGCGCGCTGGACCCGTTCCGCGTCGCCGACGGCCAGTACTGGCGCCTGCTCACGAACGCGTTCCTGCACTTCGGGATCTTGCACCTTGCGCTCAACATGTACGCGCTCTACATCATCGGCAACGTCGTCGAGGCCGAGCTCGGGCGGATCCGGTACCTCGCGCTGTTCCTCGTGACCGGCTGGTTCGCGTCCTCGATCGCCTACTGGCTGACGCCACCGATCGTGGCGGTTCCGGGCGGCTTCCAGCTCCAGGTGAGCGCCGGCGCGTCGGGCGCGATCTTCGGGTTGTTCGGCGCGTTCCTCGCGTACAACTACCGCCGACGGCATCTCGCGTTCTACGCGAACCGGATGCGGCGGATGCTGATGCTGATCGTGCTCAACATGGTCTTCACGTTCACGATCCCGGGGATCTCGTGGCAGGCCCACGTGGGCGGGCTCGTCGCCGGACTGATCGCCGGCTACGCCGCGCTCGACGGGTTCGGTGCCCGGGTCTCGCGCACCGTCGCGCTCGTCGCGAGCCTCGCCGGGCTGCTCGCGATCTCGGTCGTGATCGTCGTGATGCGCACCGCCGAGCTGCAGTCGCAGTACGCGCGCTTCATCGGCCGCTGAGCTAGCCCGTCGCCGTCGGCGCCGGTGTGTTCGCGTCGGCGATGCCGTAGATGTAGCCGGCGCGGGTCCCGATGTAGAGCCAGCCGTGCCACACGGCCGGCGTCGACTCGACGCAATCACCGAGGTTGAGGTTCCACTCAAGCGTCGGCTGCGCGTTCGGGTCGGAAACGTCCCACGCGTAGAGATGACCCGAGCAGTCACCTTGCAACAGCGTGCCGTCGACCACGACCGGCGACCCGATCGCGGGCGACCCGATCTGCCGCTCCCACATGATCGTGCCGCTGGCACGGTCGATCGCGAGCACGCGGCCCGCTGCCGTCGTCATGTACACGGTGTCGCCGTAGATCGCGGGCGTGGACCAGCTGCCGCCGGCCCCTTCGAACCCGCGCTCCGTGGCCGGGAGGGACCAGACGACCGGGTCGGCCGGGTTGCGCGGATCGAGCTTCATCAGCTGCCCGAGCTGCTGCGACGTCGGGGCGAAGCGCTGGTACTCGCTCGCGACGTACAGGTAGCCATCGTCGTCGATCGTGACCGAGGCGTCGGTGTCGTCGCCGGTCCAGAACCGGAACACCTCGTGGACGTTTCGGCCGCCGTGCAGCACGTCGGAGATGTCCCATCCCGTGACCAGGCCGCCGGAGTTCGCGGCGTACACGACACCGTCGCGATAGGCGACGGAGCTCTCGATCGACACGTCGTAGCGCGTGTCGAGGCCGTCGCTGTTGATGCCGCCGGGCTGCGCGACCGCCGCGAGCAGCTGGTCGTCGAAGCCGGGGACGACGATCGGGCGGTCGGGCGACACCGTGACGAGGCCCCGGGCGTCGTAGCCCCGGTGCATCGGCACGATGTACAGGTAGCCGTTCTCGCCGCCCTCGATCAACACGTCGTTGACCATCAACGCGGCGCCGTCCCAGTCGTCGTTCCACATCGGATGCGGCGCCAGCGACGTGTCGTGTGCGTCGATCTCCCACAGGACGGTCGGCGTGGACCGATCCATCGCCACGACGCGGAAGTGGTTGTCGCGCGAGCCCGCGTAATACAGCGGGTAGCCGTCCGGGTCGGTGGTGGCCGAGCCCTTCGCGAGATCCTGCGTCACGAGATCTGGCATCACCGGCTGCCCGGTGCCCGCATCGAGGAAGTGGTAGTGCCCGTCGTAGGCGCCCTCGCGGATCTCCATGGTCCCGTCCTTCAACGGCACGACGTTCGGCTGACCGGTCCATCCCGTGCCGCACCACTGCTTGACCGGCGAGCCGGCGCCGCCTTCGGACGACATCGAGCACATCTTGGTGCCGTCGCTCGGGTAGACCCATCGCGTCACCGGGTCGCTCGGGACAGGGCCCTGTCCGTACCAGGTGCGGGTGGCGTCCCCGCGGAAGGTCGTGATCCCGCCGACGGGCTGGTCGGGCGGTTGCGCGGGCGTCGGCGCTGCGAGCGCCGGAAGCGCCGGCGCCGACGCACCCGCGACGATCACCAGGCCGAGGAGCGCGATCAGCCCGAGCGCACCGGCCGCCCACACCGACAGATGATCGCGGGCGCTCGGCTCCATGCGCGGCATCGTAGCCCCGAGGTGTCGCGGAACCGTGACGCCGCGTCAGACGGGATCCGTTGCCGATCGGTAGGTCCCGAGCACGCGCACCATCGATGTGTGCCGTTCCACCTCGTGCAGCGCATCCTCGAGCGCGGGGTCGTCCGTGCCCGCCATCACGTCGACGTACATCAGGTACTCGAACGGCTTGCCGCGGCGCGGCCGCGACTCGAGCTTGTGCAGGTTGATCCCGCGCTTGGCGAAGGGCTCGAGCGACCCGAGCAGCGATCCGGGTTCGTCCAGCACCGCCCACACCAGCGAGGTCTTGTCCGCCGGGCCGAGCCCGGGGTCCTCGGTGCCGAGCACCGCGAACTTCGTGAAGTTCTCCTTCTCGGTCTGGATCCGTTCGGCGAGCACCTTCAGCCCGAAGTTCTCGGCGGCAGCAACGCTCGCGATGGCGGCCTCCGCCTGGTCGCCGGCCGCCGCGATCTGGCGGGCGGCGCCCGCCGTGTCGTGAACGGGCACGGGCTCGATCCGCATCGATGCCAGGAATTCCTCACATTGGGCGAGCGCCTGCCAGTGCGACTTCGCCCTGCGGATGCCCTCCAGCCGCGCGCCGGGGACCCCCAGAAGCGCGTGGTCGACGCGGACGACCACCTCGCCGACGATCCGAAGCAATGTGGTGTGCTGCAACAGATCGTAGGTCTCATTGACGGACCCGGCCTGCGAGTTCTCCATCGGGACCACTCCGAACGGCGCCTCCCCGCTCGTGACCCGAGAAAAGACCAGGCGGACCGTGTCGCAGGGCATCGACTCCGCGTCGGGGAACGTCGCCTGCACCGCCCGCTCGCTGTAGGCGCCGGGTTCCCCCTGGTAGGCGACCTTCATGGCCGGCAGAGCGTATCAGCGAGGTTCGGCGCGCCCGGACGCCGCGAGGCCTAGGGCTGACGCCGGCTCGTCGGTCCCCCGACGCCGGATGCCGGTGGAGCGCTTGGTGGGTAGCCTCATTGGACGATGTCCAGGCCTCCTTCCCCCTCCGGGGAGCCGTCGACCGGAGTATCCGCATGATGCAACAGCCGCACCAACAGCCCGGGTGGGCGCCCGTCTCCCCCGAGGGGACGTTCTTGGACCTGCGGGATTACGGCCGCGTGATCGCGCGCCGGTGGCGCCTGATCGCCGCCTGCATCGCGGTGGCGGTGGCGATCGCGGTGGTCTGGACGTTCACCCAGACGCCGGTCTACACGGCGACGACGGAGATGCTCGTCAAGTCGCCGCTCGGGACCGCGACGGTGGGCACGACGACGCCGCAGCCGCTCAACATCGAGAACGAGCAGCAGATCGTCGATTCGCTGCCGGTCGCGCAGCTCGCCGCTCCCAACATCCCCGGCGGCATGGACGCCGTCACGCTCCTGAAGCACCTCGACATCACGGCGGTGAAGGACGCCGACGTGCTGCAGGTCCATTTCGAAGACACCGACCCCACGGTCGCTCAGGCCGGCGCCGAGGCGTTCGCGAACGCGTACCTGCAGAACTCGACCAAGGGCGCCCAAGGGATCATCAGCGCGCAGGCCGACGCGCTTTCGACGCGGCTGCAGTCGCTCGCCGGTCCGGGCAACACCCAGGCACGAGCGCAGCTCCAGGCGCAGATCGCGCAGATCCGATCAACGCAGATCGACCCCGGCGTGATCCTGCTCGACGCCTCGCGGCCGACATCGCCCACGAGCCCCAATCTGTTCCTGAACCTCGCGCTCGCGGCGATCGTCGGCGCCTTCATCGGGCTGATCGCCGCGTTCATCCGGGAACGGATGGACGACCGGCTCCGCGGAAGGGCCGACCTCGAAACGACGATCGGCGCGCCGGTGATCACGATGATCCCCCAGGTGCCATCGTGGCGCGACAAGGAAAGCGCGCACCTCGTGACCTTGCAGGCGCCGCGCAGCCCGGCCGCCGAGGCGTACCGGACGCTCCGTACGAGCATCCTCGTCGCCGCCGCCGAGCACGGCTACAAGACGCTGATGGTCGTGTCGGCGATCTCGGGAGAAGGCAAGACGACGACCGCGGCGAACCTTGCCGTCGTGCTGGCGCAGGCCGACAAGCGCGTGGTGCTGATCTCGGCGGACCTCCGGCGTCCGCGCCTGAACGACTTCTTCGGCCTGCCGGCCAACGATCGCGGTCTGTCCGAGGTGCTCGAGGGCGACCGCAAAGCGTGGGAGGCGCTTCGCAGCGGCAAGGTCGACAACCTCTGGGTCATGTCCAGCGGCAAGGTGTCCGACCAGCCGACCGAGCTGCTGCAGTCCGAGACCATGCGTGAGCTGCTCGCGAACCAACGCGAGGTCGTCGACTTCATCATCGTGGACTGCCCGCCGGTGCTCGCCGTCGCCGACGCGCTCGTGGTCGCGCCGATGGCCGACGCGATCCTCTACGTCGCCAACGAGCAGTCGACGCCGCGGGGCGCTGTGGTGGCCGCGCGCGCGCAGCTCGACCAGGTCGGCGCGAACATCCTCGGCTCGGTGCTGAACAACGTGGAGGCCAAGGGCACCGGCTACGCCTATTACGGGCAGTACGTCTACGCCCAGCAGGCGCCATCGAACGGACACGCGACCGGGTGGAGCCGACTCCGCAAGAAGAGCCGCGCGAGCTGACGCGGCCAACACACCGGCACCGCTGGCGTTGGGTCGTCCTCGGCGTCGTCGTGGTGCTCATCCTCGTGGTGGCGGTCGAGGCGATCGCCTTGCTCGGCGCCCGATCGGACCTCGCGGACGGCCGTGACGCCCTCCAGTCGGCCAAGCGCGCAGCGCTCGCGGGCGACCTCGACCAAGCCCGCACGTCGATGGACCGGGCCGAGGCGTCGTTCGCGGCGGCCGCCGACGGCCTGCACGACCCGATCGGCACGGTCGCGCGGGCCGTCCCGTTGGCCGGCAACAGCGCCGACGCGGCCGCGTCGATCGCCGATGCCGGCAGGCTCTTGTCGACGGCGGGCGCAGGCCTCGTCGACGGGCTCGCCGAGCTTCCCGACGGCGTCGGGTCCCTCGCGCCGCACGCCGGCGTCATGCCGCTCGCGCGCTACGCGGCGCTGGCCGGCGCGGTCGACACGGCGCACGACGATGCCGCGCAGGCGGCCGCGACCCTCGCCGCCGCGCCGGATTCATTCATGCCCCGGGTCATCGCGCGCGCGCGCTGGGACGCGCAGGCGCAGGCCGAGCGCCTGAGCGCGGACCTGGACGGTGTGGCGTCGTTGCTGCAGGGCGCGCCGTCGTTCGGCGGCGCCGACGGCCCGAAGCGCTATCTCGTCTTGGCGCAGAACCCGGCCGAGCTCCGCGGCACCGGCGGCATCTGGGGCGCCTACGCGATCTTGACGCTCGACCACGGTCGCGCCCGCGTCTCCGGCGCCCGCCCGACGCAGACGCTCCGGGATTTCCCCGCCGGACGGGTGCAGGACCCGAGCGAGGATTACGCGAGGAACTATGACCAGTACGGCGGCGCGGGCTCGTGGCAGAACATGAACGCGACGCCCGACGTGCCTTCCGCGGCGCGCGCCGCCCTGGCCAACTACGCGCTCGGCGAGGGCGCACACCTCGACGGCGTCTTCGCCGTCGACCCGTTCGCGCTGCAGTCGCTCTTGGCGGTCACGGGACCGATCTCCGTGCCGGGCGCGGGATCGATCTCAGCCGACAACGTCGTGGATGTGACGACGAACCGCGCCTATACGGCCTTCCCCGGCGCGACCCAGCGCAAGGACGTCCTCGGCGCCGCGGCGGCGACCGTCTTCGCGCGGTTCCTTGGCATGGACGAGCACGGTATCGCGCGCCTGCGCGCGATCTCCACCGCGGTCGCCGGCGGGCATCTTCGGATCTACAGCACGAACCCGGCGATCGAATCCGGCCTCGGGGCGCTCGGCGTCGACGGCGCGCTCGTCGACCCGCCGGGCGATGTGATGGGCGTGACCGTGAACAACGGGTCCGGCAGCAAGATCGACTACTACGCCACCCGAACGGTCGCGTACGACGTGCAGCTGGGCGGCGACGGCGAGGCGATCGGCACCGCGAACGTCACGATCGCGAACGACGCGCCGACCCACGGGGAACCCCGGTACGTGATCGGCCCGTACCTGCACGGCGCGCACGCGGGCGACGACATCCCGCTCACGACCGTGTGGTGTCACGCGGCGTGCGAGCTGCAGTCCGCGACGCGCGACGGCCAACAGATCGGCCTCACCAACGGGTCGGAGAACGGCGTGTCGTGGCTCCGCGACTACCGGACGATCCCGGCGGGCACGACCGGCACGTTGTCGGTCGCGTGGCGATCGACCGGCGTGTGGAGCGGCAACTCCAGCGGCGGCACGTACGAGCTCACGCTTGTGGCGCAGCCGACGATCCGTCCGAGCGACGTGACGGTCACGCTCCACGCGCCCGCAGGCACGAACATCGTCTGGACGAGCACGCCGATGGCGGTGGACGGGGCGACGGCGACGTGGCGCGGCGCGCCGTCAAGCGCCACGACACTCGAGGTTCGGTTCCAGGCGCCGCTTCCGCTCAGGCTGCTACGCGATGTGACACGACCGGTGTTCGGCTGATCAGCCGGCGAACCGGGCGGCCCGGCGACGGGCCACGAACAGGGCGGCCACGCCGGCCACGACCAGCGCGACGATCATCAGGGTGCCGACCGGGATCTGCGAGGAACCGGTGAACGCGGTGCCACCCCCGCTGGTTCCGCTCGCGCCCTTGACCGTCGTGCTCGCGCTCGGCGAGATCGGGTAACTGGATGTCTGGGCCATCGCCGCGCCCGCAGTCACGAGGAGCGAGGCGAAGGTGAGTGCTATCACGGTGGTTACACGTCGCATATGGGGGGTCCTCCCTTGGCCTGAGTGATGCATGGTAGGCCCAACGGGCTAGTACGCGCAAGGGCCGAACGGCTGAACTTGTCCGGGGGAGCCGTGCGTCGCAACGTTGCCGGGGACGTTGGTCATCTCGCGGCGTTGGGTACCCTTCGTCGGAGGACCGCAAACCGGCGCGCTGTTACCCTCGCTCGATGGTCGCCACCTCGAGGGCCGTCGCCGCCTCCGGCGTCGCTCCCCGCCCCGAACGCAGGCACGGGCCTGCCGCGGCGTGGCCGCTGATCGTCCTGTTCCCGCTGGTGCCGGTGTGGTGGGTCCTCGGGGTGAGCGGGCTGGTGCTGTCGTTCTGCCTCCTGCCGCTCGCCGCCGCGATCATCCTGCGGAGACGGTTGCTGGTGCCCCGGGGGTTCGGACTGTACCTGCTGTTCCTGCTGTGGTGCGCGTTCTCCGCCGCGGAGCTCACCAACGGCCGCCAAGGATTCGCCGCGGGGTATCGCGGCTCGATGTACATCGCGGCCGGCCTGCTGTTCCTGTACGTCTTGAACACGCCCCGCGACCGGCTCCGTCCCGACACCGCCGTGCGGATCATGGCCGCGCTGTTCGTGATCACCGTGATCGGCGGCCTGATCGGGATGGTGATCCCCAACATCTCGTTCACGACGGTGGCCAAGGGGCTCGTGCCGCCGCAGATGCTCGGCGATCCGTTCGTGTCCGACCTGGTGTCGGCCTCGACGTCGTCCGGTCGTGCGTTCGCCGCGTATCCGATCTACCGACCCAAGGCGCCGTTCATCTATGCCAACGAATGGGGCGCCGTGTACGCGATGACGCTGCCCTTCGCCTTGTGCGCCGTCGCGAAGGCGCGCACCAAGGTCGCGCGCGACACGATGCTGTTCATCTTGCTGCTCTCCGTCTTCCCGCTGGTGTTCTCGCTCAACCGGGGAGCGTGGCTCTCTGCAACCGCCGGCATGCTGTACGCGACGTTCCGGCTGGCGCGCGGACGCAACGGGCAGTGGCTGCGCGTCGCCGCGGTCGCCGGGCTCGTGGTCGGCGCCCTCGCCTTCGTCACGCCGCTCGGCGAGATCGTGCAGACGCGGTTGGCCAACGGCTACGGCGATTCCCACCGTGCGGAGCTGTACGCCGAGTCGATCTCGCTGGTGCGCGCCTCGCCCGTGCTCGGGTACGGCGCGCCGGTGCTCGTCGAAGGGAACCTGTCGGCCGGCACGCACGGGCAATTGTGGACGATCGTGGTGTCGCAGGGCGTGCCGGGACTGCTGTTCTTCACCTGCTGGCTCGCGTGGGCGTGGTGGCGCGCGAAACGCCGATTGCCGACGGGCCATCCCGGGGATCGGGTCCTGCGGTTCTGGTGCGAGGTGACGATCTTCATCGCGATCATCCAGATGCCGTACTACGACCTGCTGCCGTGGGGGCTCGCGATCGCCATGGTGGCGGCCGCCCTGGCCTGGCGTGAAGAGCTCGGGTTCGTCAGGGTCGTCCCGGCGCCGGAGACGGCATCGCGGGCGCTGGCCCCCGCCTAGAGCTCGACGGACGCTGCGGCGATCGCCTCGTCGGCGCCCTCGACGAAGCGCGGGTTCGGTGCGACGCCGATCGCGTCGGCCTCGAGGTAGCGGATCGCGATCTCCGCGACGTGCACCGCGTGGATCGTCGCTCGGTCGGCCGGGGCGTAGCCGAGGCGCGACAGCGCCTCGGCGGTCGTGGCGCGGGCCTGCGAGAACGAGCGCGCGAGCGGCTGGCGCTCGCCGATGAACGATCGCTGGAACGCGAAGTGCGGCAGATCCAACCCGATCGGAACGTCGGTGCGGCAGTATTCCCAATCCCATGCCCACAGTCGGGAACCGACCCACCCCAGGTTCCACGGCGACCAGTCCCCGTGCCAGGCGCCCACCGGGATCGCGGCCGCGCGTGAGCCGATCGCGTCCAGGAGCCGTTCCACGGTCGAAGCAACGGAGGCGAGGGATCCGCCGGAGGCCGCTCGCAACCGAGAGCGCAGGCGCGCGGCGATCGGGTCCCCGCCCGCCGACGGCGCCCCGAGCTCACCGATCAGCCGCGTGATCGCGGGGTCGAGCTCGTCGCGTCCCGCATCGAAGCGGCGCAGCTCGCGAGGCATCGGACGCGTCAACAACACCGGGAATCCACGGTGCTCCACCACCGTGATCGGTGCGGGTGCGCCGAGCGACGATGCGGCGTTGGCTTCGAGCGCAAGGAGCGCGCGATGTTCGGCCGCGACGTTGGCGGCCGTGACGGCGTTCCACGCGACCTTCGCGTAGGCCACCAGCTCGCCGTCGGCAACGACCTGGAGCACCGGCTTGCGGAACGGACCCGGCGCACGGACGGCGCACGCGAAGTCGACGTCGGCGCCGAGCGCCTCCCGGATGCTCGCCCGCAATGGGTCGTCGCCGCGCACGAACAGGCTCGGGCGAAGGAGCCCGAACCGTGCCGCCTGGGCGGCCAGGGCACGGCCCCGCTGCGCCGCGCGAGATCTGGTTCCGGCGCCGGCGATCAGCGCCGCGCGTGCGGCGTCGGCGCGCGCCGGCAGGATGGCGCGCGGCCGATGCGGCCCTGGGACCACCACGTATGCGGTGCCGCCAGGCATCGGTCGGTCGGCCACCGACCCGTCCTCGCTTCCCCACAGGACGTCGATCAACCAGGTCAGGTCTGGATCGGCGCTCCGGTCGCGTATCAGTCCCGCACGCCGCCCCACGCCCAGTCCCTTCCCGTCTCCTCGGCCAGCCGCGCGTTCCACGGCGCGAACGCCTCACGCAGCGACGCCTTCGTGTCGGGTGCCATACCGCCTGGTTTCGATGCGTTGTAGGTGCCCCATCCGGCCGGCCGCCATGCGTCGATCCCGAGGTGAGCGCAGATCGCGTCGAACGTCGGGCCGGGATCACGATGCAGATCCTCGGCCCGCACGAGCAACAACCGTTCGCGCGGCACGACGTCCCACCAACGTTCCAGCTGCTCGACGTATCGGCCGCGCGCGACGTACGTGTAGTGCTGATGGGCGAACGACGTCGCCTGGGGATCGGCGGCCAGACGCTCGGCCTCGCCCGCGGTTCGCTCGGGTTCGTGCTCGAGGGCGTCCTCGAACGACAGATCCTCGAACCCGAGCTCGACCTCGTGGCGGTGATGCGACCACGCCCGTGAGACCGGATCGCGCAGGACCGCGATCAACCGGACGTCCGGAAGGTCGGCCGCGACGCGCGCGGGCACCGCCGGGTGGAACAGGTAATAGGGCGTCGCCTCGCCGATCGCCACGGCGCCGTGGGCCCGCGCCACCCGCTTGGCCGACGCCGTCGTCGGGAAGGCGCCGCGATAGCTCTCGAGTCCGCTCGGGTATCGCAGGTCGAAGAAGTGGACCTCTTTGTCCGCGACCGCGCCGAGGACCTGCGGATGCTGCGTCAGATAGTGGTAGAGCGTCGTCGTTCCCGCGCGCTGAGCCCCGATCACGAGGAACGTCGGCAGCGTCCGAGCGCCCGCCGTGGCGCGCCCGACGACCCTGCCGGCGCTCCGCACGGCCTCCCGCACGGGCCGGGGCGCGGCGCGGCCGAGTCGCTCGCGGGGTCCGGCTCGGTCGGTCACCGCGACAGGGTAGCCGCGACCGCCAACGCGGTCGGGAGCATGCCGCACGCACCCTTGCCTTTGACGGCAACCGAGCGATACCGTGCTGCCCCATATCGGCGTCCCCCGACAACGCCCAAGGAGTTCCGACTCATGCGTACCGTCCTCGCCCTCGCCGTGATCGCCGTGTTCGTCGCGGTTCCCGCCACGCCTGCGCTCGCCGCGCCCGCAGCCACCCCCGCCGAGACGTGGGTCGCCAACGGCACGGTCTGGAGCGCCGTACCGGCCGGACCCGTCACCTATCTCGGCGGTGACTTCACCGAGCTCTCACCGGCAACCGGCAACGCGATCGCCCTCGCGACGGCCGACGGCACGCGCGACACCTCCTTCCCGACGGTGTCCGGACTGGTGCGCGCCGTCGCCGCGCGCCCGGGCGGGGGTTGGTTCCTCGGCGGCTCGTTCTCGGCCATCGGCGGGAAGGCACGAGGCGGTCTCGCCGCGACGACGGCCGCCGACGCAGTCAGTGGCTGGAACCCGAAGGCCGTCGGTGGCGCCGTCTTGACGATGGCGCTGTCGCCCGACGCATCGATCCTGTACGTCGGCGGCACGTTCACGTCGATCGGCTCGAGCGCCCGAGACGGCCTCGCCGCGTTCACGACCGCCGACCTGAAGCTCACGTCGTGGGCGCCCACGCCGGTCACAGGTGGCAGCGTCACCGCGCTCGCCGTCGGCCCGAACGGGACCGTCTACGTCGGCGGCTCGTTCACCGGCGTGGCCGGCGCCGGACGGAGCCATATCGCAGCGGTCGCTCCCGACGGCTCGCTGACGTCGTGGAACCCGGGCGCCAGCGACACCGTCGCGACGCTCGCCGCCGATGCGACCGACGTGTACGCGGGCGGCGACTTCACGACCCTTGCACACACCGGGCAGAACTTCGTCGGCGCGATCGACGGCTCGACCGGATCGGCCGCCGGCTGGACCGGCACGGGCGCCGACGCGCCGGTCAACGCGCTCGCGCTGAGCGGCTCGACGCTGTTCGTCGGGGGCGCGTTCGCCACGGTCGACGGGCAGGCACGCGCTCGGCTGGGCGCCGTCTCGACCGCGGATGGCCACGCGACCGCCTTCGCCGCCGACGCCGACGGGTCGGTCGGGGTTCTCAGCGTGTCGGCCGACGGGTCCCATCTCGTGGCGGGCGGCAACTTCCTGTCGGTCGGCGGCGTGGGAGCGCGGCGGCTGGCATCGATCGACACGTCGACCGGGGCCGTCGACCCGTCGTTCACGCCCGACCCCAACGACGCTCCGCGCGCGATCGCCCGCTCCGCGGACGACGCAGAGGCGCTCATCGGGGGCGCCTTCACGGGCGCCGGGGGGGTCCTTCGCTCGCACATCGGGGCGATCGACGTGTCGACGGGCCAGGCGACGGCGTGGGATCCCGGCGCAGACGGCACCGTGTACGCGATCGCCGTCGACCCGTCGGGCACCGTCGTGTACGCGGGCGGCGCGTTCACGCACGTCGGCGGCGCCGGCGAGCAGAAGCTCGCGGCGATCGACGCGTCGACCGGCGATGTCGTCACGGCGTTCCACGTCGGCGCGTCCAACCGCGTGCGCTCGCTCGCGGCGGCCGGCGACCTCCTGTACGTCGGGGGGGAGTTCACGAAGCTCGGCGGCCAGCCGCGGCCCTACCTCGGCGCGGTCCGCATCTCGACGGATAGCGTCGATGGAACCTGGCTCCCGGCAGCCGACGGGCTGGTGCGGTCGATCCTGCCGCTCGGCGGCCGGATCTATGTCGGCGGGGACTTCACCCACGTCGGCGGGAGCGCCCTGGACCACGTCGCCGCCGTCGACCCCACCTCGGGCGCGGCGATCGCCGCCTTCGCCACGCAGAGCCCGAAGTACCGAACGTTCGAGCTGTCGACGGACGGGACGAACGTCTTCGCTGCGATGGGCGGCCCCGGCGGCAGGCTTCGCGCCTACCAGCCGAACGGCTCCGCCGTGTGGGAGATGACGGCCGACGGGGACGTCCAGGCCTGCACGTACCTCAACGGGCTCGTGATCATCGGGGGGCACTTCGCCTCGCTCGGCGGGGCCAAGCGCAGTCAGATCGGCGCGGCCGACGCAACGACCGGGTCGCTCGATGGCTGGGGGCCCTCGACGAACGGCTCGATCTGGTCACTCGCCGCCGACACCAACGGCGTCGTCGTCGGCGGCTCGTTCACACGGGTGGCGGGGCTGGTCCGCGCCGGGTTCATGCGCTTCCCGGCGAGCTAGGGGCTACGGAAGCCCGAGGGCGTAGAGCTTGCCGTCGCGGACGCCGATGTAGATCTTGTCGCCGGTGACGGCCGGCGAGCCGGAGATGCCGCGATCGAAGAACCCGCCCTTCGAGGACCATCCCGACGTCCAGAGCTCCGTTCCCCGGTCGGCCCCGAAGGCGTACAGCCGATGATCGAACGAGCCCGCGATGAACATGCCGTGGACGTAGGCGGGCGAGGACGTCGAGTAATCGGCCATCTCGCCCGTCCACGCGAGGCCACCGCCCGTCGTGTGGAACGCGCGAAGCTTCCCGTCCATCGGCGTGGTGGTCATCCCGACGCTCACGACGACGAGCCCGTTCGCGACCGCCGGCGCGCATCGCACATAGCCGTTGCCCGGACTCACGACGGCCGAGGACCAGATCTGATGGCCGGTACCGCGATCGAGCGCGATCAAACGACCTTGGTCGGTCCCGACGTAGACGCGATGATCGGTCACGGCCGGCGTCGAGCGCACACGTCCGAACACGGTGGTGACCCACCGCCGATTGCCGGTGTCGGCGTCGAACGCCCACACGCGTGACTCGTCCGACCCGACGTACACGACGCCGTTGCGATACGCGGCCGCGTCC
>JBJMLQ010000146.1:0-5578 GCA_045805225.1 Actinomycetota bacterium
CGGTCTTTCAACGTGTGCACCTCATGGAGTCCGTCCTGCGTCTGCGCGGCGGCCCCGAACCGGTGCATCGAGTCGATCACATCTCGCTCGTGCTCGGCCTTCGGTCGATGGATCGAGACGTGATACAGCATCAGACCCCCTCGCGTCGTTGGCGCCAACCCTACGGCGCGCCGAGGAGCGCGCGCTCGTCGGCGAGCGCGATCACGAGCTGTCCCCGCGCGTTGGGATGCAACGGCGCCGGATCCGTCGGGCCCTGGACGTAGGACTGGTCCGTGCAGAGCTCATGACCGGTGAAGTCGGGCTGGACCGTTTGATACCCGAACGTCTGGGCGCCGTTCGCGAGCACGTCGTTCAACGCCTGCAGGTCTTGGAGCAGGCTGCCGACCTTTTCCGGAGTGAGGCCGATCGAAGCGAGGCAGTCCTGCGCCGGGTCGAACGGCACGTAGTACTGGTTGATGATGACCGTCGGGCTGGCGGGAAGCGCGCCGAGCTGTGACAGCAACCCGAGGTAGTCCCGCGTGAACGTCGCGAGCCGCCGTTGGAAGTACGCCGTGACCGCACGGTTGTCGCAGCTGTCGGCGGCGGCGCAGAGCCGGATCAGGGTGTTCCACTGAAGGTCGTTCGCGCCGATCGAGACGATCACCGCTTGCGCGTTCGGCGCGCGTTTCGCGACCGCGAGCTGCGGCGGCAGCGTTCGTCCGCCCTCGGACTGCGGGCCGATGATGCCGTCGGGGATCGTGGCGCCGCTGCACGCGAGGTTGTCGACGTTCCACTCGTTCACGCGCGCGAGCACCGTCGCGAACGCGATCGAGCTGCGCTCGCACGCGCTGTCGGACCCCGACGGATGGCCGAGCGGCGGCCCCCCGAGGCCTGCCGCGGTGGAGTCGCCGAGCACGAGCGCCTGCACGCCGGCCAGCGGCGGCCCCGGCTGGACCGCGACGGGCGCCGTCTGCGTCTGCCCGACCAACGCGTCGAGGCTGCGCACGTCGCGCAGGATCGCCGGCGCGGTGACGGCCGTCACGCCGATCAGCGCGAGGTTCACCGCCTCCACGAACAGCACGCCGCCGGCGATCACCACGACGGTCTTCTTCCCGTGATACCGCCGCCACCCGGCGATCGCGCCGAGCAGCACGACGGCCGCGAGGGCGACGAACAAGATCTCCGTCGCGAAGTACCAGCGCCACCCGCTGGCCAGCGCCGCGCCGAGCGTCTCCGCCACGGACGCGTGCGGGCCGGGGGAGAACAGGCCGGCGACCTGTTCGTTCAGGCTGATGTCGGTGAGGGTGAGCTGCGGCCGCACCGGCCCGAAGAAGTCGACCTGGGTCGGGATCGTCTGACCGAACAGCACCGCCTGGCCTGGCCCCTTGAGATGCCAGGTAGGCGGCGCCGTTCCCACGGAGACCGTCTGTCCGAGCGCATGGACGGTTCGCGCGGGCGTCACGCGAAGTGCGAACGCGATGGAGGCGGCCGTGACCGCGAGCAGCACGCCGAGCGCGGCCAAGATCCGCAGGAACCGGCGCCCGCGCACTCGCGTCGGCGCGGGTTGGTCGGTCCGGACGGCTGTGGTTGTGGAAGTGGACGTGGACATGGGTATCGGCACCGTCTGCGGGGCGTGTAGCCACCATACCGGCGTCCCGCGGATACCTTCCCGCCTCCGTGTCGGATGTTCGGGGGGTTCGTCCGTCTCAGGGGTGGTTCGCATACTCCTGGTCGAGTCCCGATGAGTACGCTCCAGGTCGTGCTCGACCCGCGGATCGATGAGGACGCCCTGCGCACGGGGCGCCTCGCCCGGCTGCAGGCGGCGATGGCAGCGCACGGCCTCGAGGCGTGCCTGTTGTTCAGCGAGCCGAACGTCCGCTACGCGACCGGGGCGATCACCATGCCGATCTGGTCGATGAGCACGTTCACCCGCTGCGCGGTCGTGCCGGCCGTGGGGCAACCGATCCTGTTCGAGCATCCCAACTCGATGCACCAGGTTCGCGGCGTCGACGTGCGGCCGATGCATGCCTGGGAGTTCTACGACGACGCGGTGCTGCACGCCGACCGGTTCGCGGCGGACGCGGGGGATGCGTTGCGGGAGCTCGGGATCGGCGACGGTCCGGTCGCGGTCGACCGGTTGGGGACGCCGGGGTTCCTCGCGCTTCAGCGCGCCGGGTTGACGTTGGCCGACTCGTCGCCGGCCACGCAGGAAGCGCGCGAAGTGAAGACGCCGGAGGAGATCGCGTTGTTCCGGCTGAACGGCCCGCTCGTCATGCAGGCCCTCGCCGAGTTCGAGGCGGCACTTGCACCCGGCGTGACGGAGCGTGAGCTCTTCGCCGTCTATGCGGGCGGCGTGCTGACGCGCGGCGCCGAGTACCTCGCGACCAACACGGTGTGCTCCGGCCCGAACACGAACCCGTGGCGCGCCGAGGCGACCGACCGTGTCGTGGCCGACGGGGATCTCGTCTATATCGACACGGACACCGTCGGGATCGGCGGATGCTTCTTCTGCGTGTCGCGCACCTTTGTCTGCGGCGACGCGGCGCCGACGCCGGCGCAGCGTGCGACCTACGACGCGGCGTTGGAGTGGGTCCAGGGCATGACCGTGCTGATCCGGCCGGGCGTGACGTGCGCAGAGCTGGCCGGCGCCGCACCGGTCGTGCCGCAGCGGTATCGCGCCCAGCGTTACGAGGTCATGGTGCACAGCGTCGGCCTGGAGGAGGAGAGCCCGAGCGTGTGCCATCCCGAGGACGTGCAGAGCAACCCCGACCGCGTGATCCGGCCGGGGATGGTGCTCGTCGTCGAGACGTATATGGGAGCGGTGGGCGAGGACCACGGGGTGAAGCTCGGCGACGTCGTGCTCGTCACCGACGAGGGCGCCGAGGTGTTGGCGCCGTATCCCTATGCCCGAAGCTTCGCGCCGGCGGGGTCGTAGGGGATCTCGGGCAGCACGCGCGCACGGTGCCCGACGCCCACCACGTAGACGGTCAGATCTTCGCCTGCGTCCAGGACGTCGGCGTCGACGTACGCGAGCGCGAGGCTCATCCCGACGTGATGCCCGTAGGCGCCGGACGTGACGAGGCCGACCAGCCGATCACCGGCCCAGACGCCGTCGTCCTGGGCGGCGTCGGCCCTGTCCGCGTCGACACCGAGGAGCGCGAGGCGCCGACGCGACCGACCGGCGTCGCGGTCGCGGAGCGCCGCCTCGCGCCCGACGAAGTCGCCCTTGTCGAACGCGACGAACCGCTCGAGACCCGCCTCGCGCGGCGTGTTCTCCTGCCGGAACTCGGCCGACCAGATGCCGTACCCCTTCTCCAACCGGAGCGAGTCGACCGCGCGGTCACCGACCGGCCGCAGGCCGACGCCCGCGCCGGCGTCCTGGAGCTCCGCCCACAAGCTGCGGTGCCGGTCGCGCAGCACGACGATCTCGTAGCCGAGCTCGCCGGTGAGCGAGATCCTACCGACGACGGCGCGCGTGCTTCCGACCTCGATCTCGCGCACACCGAGGAAGGGGAACGCCTCGGTCGCGAGGTCTTCGGGCGTGAGCTTCGCGACGATCTCGCGCGCGGCGGGCCCGGACACCGAGAAGCCCATGTGGTCCTCGGTGATATCGACGATCGCAACGTCGCTCGGTGGCGCCTGGTGGTGGAACCAGCGCATGTGCCACGGCCGCAGGTAGTACGAGCCGGTCAGCCAGAAGCGGTCCTCGGCGATCCGCGCGATCGTGAGGTCGCCCATCAGCCGTCCCGCCGGGTTGAGCATCGGGGTGAGGCGGATCCGACCGACGGACGGGACGCGGCCGGCGACGAGGTGATCGAGCCACGCCTCGGCGCCCGCGCCCGTCACCTCGTACCGCGCGTACTGCGCGATCTCGTAGGCGCCCGCCGCCTCCCGGACCGCGGCGACCTCCTTCGCGACGATCGGCTCGGCGTTCGACCGATCGAGCGTCTCGTTCTCCTCGAAGTCGGCGCTCGGCGCGAAATACAGCGGCACCTCCAGCCCGAAGTTCACGGTGAACCGCGCGTTTGCAGCGAGGAAGTCCTCGTAGCACGGCGTCGTCTTCAGCGGCCTGCCGGCCGGAAGCTCCTCGTTCGGGAACGCCATCACGAACCGGCGGGCGTAGAACTGTGCGGTCGTCGCGCGCAGATACGAGTCCTCGCTCGCGAAGGCACCGAAGCGCGCCACGTCCATCCCGAACGCGTCGACGCCGGGGTCGCCGTCGACGATCCAGTTCGCGAGCGCGAGGCCGACGCCGGCACCTTGGGAGAAGCCGGCCATGATCCCGCACGCAGCCCAATAGCCGGGGATGCCGTCCACGGGTCCGACGAGCGGGTTCCCGTCGGGCGTGAAGGTGAACGCGCCGTTCACCCACCGCTTGATCCCGGTCTCCTGCAGCACGGGGAATCGCCGGAACCCGATCGAGAGCTCCGGCATGATCCGGTCGAGCTCCTCGGGGAACAGCGTGCGGCCGAAGTCCCACGGTGCG
The DNA here is from genome assembly GCA_045805225.1 of Actinomycetota bacterium. Taxonomy (GTDB): domain Bacteria; phylum Actinomycetota; class UBA4738; order UBA4738; family HRBIN12; genus AC-51. The sequence goes on from JBJMLQ010000146.1 coordinate 4,466, forward strand.
CCGTCGACCTCCCAGTGGCGCGGGTTCTGTTCGTAGACACCGAGCAGGACGCCGTTGCCCTCGCGCTGTAAGTACGTGAATCCCTCGAGGTCGGTCACGGCGGGCATCAACCCGTCGATCGCGGCGACCTCGGGAACGTCGTCGGTCACGAGGTAGTGATGCGGCATCGGCACGAGCGGGTGGTCGACGCCGACCATCCGGCCGATCCGGCGGGCCCAGAGGCCGCCGGCGTTGATCACGTGCTCGCACTCGACCGGGCCCTGTTCGGTTTCGACGCGCCAGGCGGCGGAGGGGAGTCGTTCGAGCGCGAGCACCCGGTTGTGCTCGACGATCTCGGCGCCGCGCGTGCGCGACGCGACGGCGTAGGCGCGCGTGCCGCCGTTCGGATCGAGGTTCCCCTCGTCGGGGTCGAACAGCGCGCCGTAGATCCCGTCCGGCTCGATGATCGGGACCATCTCGGCGGCCTGCTCAGCCGACACGATGTACGCGTCGTCGTGTCCCTGCGCGCGGAGCCACGCGAGCTCCTGCTGGAGCCACTCCCACCGTTCGGGACTTCCGGCGAGCTCGAGCCCGCCGGACATCTTCAGGCCGACGTCGACGCCACTTTCGTCCTGGATCGTCGGGTACATCGAGATCGTGTACAGCTGCAGCGCCGCGACGCGCGTGTCGGCGTTGATCGCGTGGAACCCGCCGGCGGCATGCCAGGTCGAGCCCGCGGTGAGTTCCTCGCGCTCGAGAAGCAGCGTGTCGGTCTTCCCGCGGAGCGCCAGGTGATACAGGACCGAGCAGCCGACGATGCCACCGCCGACCACGACGATCTCGTATCGATCCTTCACGCGGGAACCGCCTTCCAGCAGGGAGAACGGGCGCGACGGAGTGTAGCCACGCAGGCCGTATCGCCGAGTGACCTTCGGTCGCTTCGCGTCGAGGGCCGTGCGGTCCTGCGTTCTGGAAGGATGGTGCCCGATGGGCTGTCTGCTGATCTTGATGACGGGCTTCGCGCCGAGGCTCGCGGCCGTCCTGTATTGGATCTGGCGGCCGGGACTGTGGGACCGAGCGTTCGGCGGCTCGTGGATCTGGCCGGTGCTCGGGATCGTGTTCCTCCCGGTCACC
>JBJMLQ010000147.1:0-6103 GCA_045805225.1 Actinomycetota bacterium
ACCCTCAATCCAAACAAAACTCTCAACCGAACTATCCGGGCTGCGGGCCGTCGGCCGGCTCCTCGTCGAAGCACGCGTACGGCGCTTCTCGATCGCAGAAGGGCATCGAACCCGAGCGTCCACATCGGCACAGCGCACAGGGCTCGCGCGCCGCGAGCGGTTCGACGACATACGCGTCGCCGTCATGACGCAGGATCCCCACCGGCACGCCGTCGACGAGCATCGGGCCGCCGGGCACGACGTGGATCCGCATCCGGACACCGTACCCGTGGCTGCGATACTCGCCCGTCATGACTCGGCTTCGCGTCCGGATCCGTGACGACGGGGGTCCGCCCTACCTGCAGCTGACTGCGGCCATCCGACGCCAGATCGACCGCGGTGGCCTCCTGCCGGGTGACCGCATCCCACCGGTGCGCGTGCTCGCCGACGATCTCGGGCTCGCGCCGAACACCGTCGCCCGCGCGTACCGAGCGCTCGAGGACGACGGCTGGATCGACGGACGCGGCCGCGCGGGAACCTTCGTCGCCGATCGGTTGCCCGAACGGCCCTCGGCGGCCGACGCGGCGCTCGCGACCGCCGCGGACGCGTACCTGCGGCGGGCGGCGCAGCTCGGGGCCGACCGGGAGGCCGCGATCCGCGCGCTTCGCCGCCTGTCGTCCTGAAGGACCGGCGTGTGGTCGGGCTCCTCGACCCGGTCGGACCCGAGGCGTACACTCCTCGAACGCATGTTCGAAGATGAGCTCAACCCCGAGCAACGGCTCGCGGCGACCCACGGCGAGGGGCCGCTGTTGATCATCGCCGGGGCGGGCACGGGCAAGACGACCACGCTCGCCGCACGGGTGACGACGCTCTTGGAGCGCGGCGCCCGGCCGGACCGGATCCTGCTGCTCACCTTCAGCCGCCGCGCCGCCCGCGAGATGCTCGACCGAGCCGAACGGGCCGGCCACGGCGAAGCCGGCCGGATCTGGGGCGGCACCTTCCACGCGGTCGGGAACCGACTGCTGCGGGTCCACGCGCAGGCGCTCGGCCTGTCGCCGGCCTTCACCGTGCTTGACCAGGCCGACGGCGCCGACGTGATGAACCTGCTCCGCGACGAGCTCGGGTACGCCGCGCGAACCAAGCGGTTCCCGCGCAAGGAGACGCTCGCGCAGATCCATTCGCGGGTCGTCAACGCCGGTGAGAAGCTCGACACCGTCCTCGAACGGCACTACCCCTGGTGCATCGACGAGGTGGAAGGGATCCGCGAGATCTTCCGCGCGTACACCGCGCGAAAGCGCGAACAGCAGACGCTCGACTACGACGATCTCCTCCTGTTCTGGAAGGCGCTCGCGAGCGCGCCGACCACCGGCCCGCACGTCGCCGCGATGTTCGATCACATCCTGGTCGACGAGTACCAGGACACGAATGCGGTGCAGGCCGACATCCTCGAGGCGATGCGGCCGACCGGCACGCCGCGCAACCTGACCGTCGTGGGTGACGACGCGCAGGCGATCTACGGGTTCCGCGCAGCGACGGTCCATAACATCCTCGCGTTCCCCGAGCGGTTCCCCGGCGCGACGATCGTGAAGCTCGAGCGCAACTACCGGTCGACGACGCCGATCCTCGACCTGTCCAACGCGGTGATCGCATCGTCCGCCCAACGCCACGAGAAGTCGCTGTGGACCGAACGCACGGGCGGCGCCACGCCGATGCTCCAGGCGTGTTTGGACGAACCGGGCCAGGCCGACGCGGTCTGCCGCGCCGTGCTCGCGGCGCGAGAGCGCGGCACACCGCTCAAGCACCAGGCGGTGCTGTTCCGCGCCGCGCACCACTCCGACGTGCTCGAGGTCGAGCTGCTCCGCCGCAACATCCCGTTCGTGAAGTTCGGCGGCCTCAAGTTCCTCGAGGCGGCCCACGTGAAGGACGCGCTCGCGATGCTCCGCGTGCTCGAGAACCCGCACGACGAGGTCGCCTGGTTCCGCGTGCTGCAGCTGCCTGAGGGCATGGGCCCGGCGAGCGCACGTGCGGTGATGGACCGGATCGGCGTTCGCCGCGAGGGCGGCACGGCGCCGGTCGTCAACCTACTTGACCATCCCGTCGAGGTGCCGAAGGGCAGCGGCGAAGGCGTCCAGGCGCTCCGGAGCGCGCTCAGCGGCTGTCTCGACGAGGAGGTCGCGTCGCCGGCCGCGCAGCTGGAGCGGATCCGCACCTACCTGGAGCCGGTCATCGCTCGGAAGTACGCCTCCGCCGTCGCGCGGATCGCCGACCTCGACCAGCTCGCGCTCCTCGCGCGCGGGTACGAGCGGCGCGGGCGCTTTCTCGCGGAGCTCACGCTCGACCCGCCCGCGGCCTCGACCGACCTCGCGGGGCCGCCGAGCCTCGACGAGGACTACCTGATCTTGTCGACGATCCATTCGGCCAAGGGGCTCGAGTGGGATGCCGTCTACGTGATCCACGCAACCGACGGCTGCATCCCCTCCGACATGGCGACCGGCGACGAGGACGAACTCGAGGAGGAGCGCCGGTTGCTCTACGTCGCGCTCACCCGCGCACGCGACGAGCTCACGCTCACGTACCCCCAGCGGTACTACAAGCGGCAGAAGCCCCGCGACGACGTCCACATGTACGCGGTGGTCTCACGCTTCCTCGACACCGGCGATGTGCGGGCGCACCTGGACGAGCGTGCACCCGCGATCGACGTGCGCGAGGACGACGTGGCCGCCGCGACGGGGACCGCCAGCGTCGACGGCTACCTCGCCGACCTGTTCGGCTGAGTCGGCCTGGCGCCGGTCAGTTGCCGCCGAGCAGGTTCCCGACGATCTTCACGCCGCTCGAGTCATCGTCGCCCGACGGCTGCGGGAGGTAGGGCTCGAGCGCGTGCGCCAGGTTCGCGATCGGCAGCGTCTGCAGCCAGACCCGGCCGGGGCCGGTGAGCGTCGCGAGGAACAGCCCCTCTCCCCCGAACAGCTTGTTCTTGATGCCGGGCATCATCTGCACGTCGAAGGGCATCTGCGCCTGGAACATCCCGACATGGCCCGGGTTCACGCGGAGCACCTCGCCGGGGGCGAGGTCCATGACCCGAACCTCGCCGTCGAGCTCGACCCACGCGTCGCACGTGCCGCCGAGCTTCTGGAGCAGGAACCCCTCGCCGCCGAAGATGCCGGCGCCGAGCTTCTTCTGGAACCCGACCGTGAGCTCGACGCCCTCGGTCGCGCAGAGGAAGCCGCTGCGCTGGATCATCAGCTCGCCTCCCGGCTGGACGTGCACGGGCAAGATCTGGCCCGGCATCTTCGTCGCGAACGACACCGAGCCGGCGCCGTTGTCCGACCGGAACTCGGTCATGAAGATGCCGCCGCCCGCGACCGCACGCTTCAGCACGCCCATGACGCCCTTGGCGCCCGCGGTCTGCGTCGTGGTGGTCATCTGGATCGACTGCGACATCCAGGACATCTCGCCCGCCTCGGAGACGATCGTGTCGCCCGGGTTCAGCGTGAGCTCCAGGACGGGCAGAACGGTGCCGTGGATCTGTGCGTCCATGCCAGGCCTCCAGTCGTGGTGGGTGCTTCGGCTCGCAGGGTATCGGCACTGACGGCCGGGGCCCGTAGGCTGACCGCTCGATGCCGACCGCATACCTCCTGGACCTGTACGACACGCTCGCCCACGGCGACTGGCCGTCGTGGCGAGACGAGCTGGCCGCGATCACCGGGCTCACACAAGACGAGATCGGGACGGCCTACGAGCGAACGCGCGTGGCGCGCAACCGCGGCGAGTTCGAGTCGCCGGCCGGCGACGTCGCGGCCATCTTGGACGCGGCAGGCCTCGACGCGGCGCTCGCGGACCGCGTGCTCGAGGCGGAGACCGCGTTCGGCGATCGGGTCGACCTCTACGACGACGTGCTGCCCACGCTCGCGCGGATGCGCGAGGCCGGCCACCCGACCGTGATCGTGAGCAACTGCTCGTGGGGCACGCGCGCCTCCGTCGAGCGACTCGGGCTGGACCGTGCGTGCGACGCGGTCGTGCTGTCGTGCGAGATCGGTTCGCACAAACCCGAGGCCAAGATCTATCGCACCGCGCTCGACGCGCTGGGCGTCACGCCCGACGACGCCGTGTTCGTCGACGATCAGACACCATTCTGCGACGGTGCCCGGGCGATCGGGATCGAGACCCGCTTGATCCAGCGGCCGACGGCCACCCCGTTCGAAGGGTTCGCGCCCTCGACCAACGGCCACACGGTGATCACGGGGTTGGCCGAGCTCCTCGACGCAGGCTGAGCGTCAGCAGCAGTCGTCGATGCAGGCCGCGATCGGCTTGCGGATGCCGGTGACGAACGGCACCTCGACCTTGGTGAACCGGCGCGCCTCGGTGTTGCGAAGCAGCCGGATCACGTCGACGATCGAGTCGAGCTTCGGCGACTCGAACGCGAGGATCCACTCCCAGTCGCCGAGGCCGAACGCGCTCGTGGTGTTGCCGACCACCTCGGGGAACTCGCGACCCGTCCCGCCGTGGTCGCGCAGCAAGGCAGCGCGCTCCTCCGGCGGCAGCAGGTACCAGTCCGCGGTCCGCACGAACGGATAGACGCACAGGTAGTCCTGCGCCGGGTCGCCCTTCACGAAGGCGGGCGCGTGATCGGGACTGAACTCCGCCGGCTTCACCACGCCCATGAACGACCAGGTGAGATCGAGGTACGTCGCGATCTCGGTCCGACGGAACTCGACGAGCGCGTGCTGGACGTCCTCGGCGGTCGGGCCGACCAGCCACAGCAACAGGTCGGCGTCGGCGCGGAACCCGACCGTCGAGTAGGACCCGCGCAACGTGACGCCGTCGCCGAGCCGCTTGAACAGGTCCTCGACCTCGCGGGTCGCGCGCGCACGGTCCTCGGGGTCGCCGAACGCCGACCGGATCTCGGGGTCGGCGCGGAACACGGGATACAGGGCGTAGAGCGTGTCGGTCATGCGTGGACCTCCCGGTCGAGATATGCCGTGATCGCGTCGGCCGTCACACCGGCGCTGCGGACGCAGTCCGGAACGCCGACGCCGTCGAGCGACCGTCCACACACGAAGATACCCGGCGGCAGTTCATACCGGATCCGCTCGGCTCGCTCCAGATGCCCGACGAGATACTGCGGCATCGCACGCGGCCACCGAACGACCGCGGCGTCCTCGGGCGCCGCGGGCAACGGCACCAGGGCGGCGAGGTGCCGGGCGCACGCCTCGATCAGCGCGCCGTCGTCGGCGTCGAGGATGTCCTCCTCGCCCGCCGCGCCGACGAAGCACCGCAAGACGGCGCGGTCGCCGAACGACGGGTCGGGCCATTTGTTCGAGATCCACGTGCTCGCGGTCATCGGCGCGGCACCGCGCGGCACGACGAACCCCGACCCCTCCGGGAGGGCCGAGCCCGTGCCCTCCGGATAGACGAGCACGACCACGCCGGTGGACACGAACGGGATCCGCGCGAGCTCGGCCGACGCGGCACCGGGCGGCACGAGCCGTGCAGCGGCGGGCGCGTCGACGGTGAGGATCACCACGCGCGCATCGACCGGCCCGTCGGCGGTGCGTACGCGCCAGGCCCCGTCGGCGTGCTCGATCTTCGACGCGGGGGTCGAGGTGCGCAGCGACGCGTCGCCGACCTCGGCGACCAGCGCCTGGATCAACCGCTCGACGCCGTCTCGCGGGCGCAGGAACATCGGGCCGGCGTCGCCCTTGGGACGGCGCGCCGCGGCTTGTGCCCCACGCAGCAACGAACCCTGCGCCCGCTCCCACCCCTGGAGCTCGGGGAACGTCGCCCGAACGGACAGCGCGTCGACGTCGCCCGCGTACAGCCCTGCGAGCAGCGGCGCGATCGCCCGGTCGGTCGCCTCGTCGCCGAGCCGTCGTCGAAGAAGCGCGCCGAGCGACTCGTCAGCGTCGGCCCGGCGCTTACGCCCGATCAGGTCTCGGAGCGCGCGCATGCGCCCGGCCCGCGACAGGCCGGGCCACCGGAAGGCATCGCCGAGGTCACCCGGGATCCCGAACGCGGTGCCGGTCGGGTACGGCACGAGCCCACGTTCGGTCCATAGGTAGGAGCCCGACGCGCGGGGTTGGATCAGCTCGTCGCCGATCCCGAGCTCCCGGCACAACTCGACCGC
>JBJMLQ010000148.1:0-3067 GCA_045805225.1 Actinomycetota bacterium
AAGGTTCTCACCCGCCGCGCCCTCGACGAAGCGATGGCGTGACGGGCCGAACGGCGTCCGACCGCTGCTAGGGTCGCCCCATGCTGCTCCTTCGGGGGGTGTTGGCGCTCGCCGCGACCGACACCGAGCCCGCCGCCCCATTCACGTTGGACTGGTTCCAGCTCCACAAGTGGGACCTGGGTGCGACGATCGTCGTCGCGGTGCTGCTCACCGTCATCGGCCGTCGGTGGTCGCGGCACTATCGGCGGCGCACCCGCGGCGGCGGGGACGACGCCGAGGGGCGACGCAGACGACGCGTCGCGACCGTGATCGGCCTGCTGTCCGGCGTCGTGATCGTGATCGCGTGGTTCGTGTTCGTGCTGACGCTCCTGAAGGATCTGGGTGTCGACATCACACCGATCATCGCGTCCGCGGGCATCGTCGGGATCGCGGTCGGGTTCGGCGCGCAGACGATCGTGCGCGACGCGCTGAGCGGGCTGTTCATCTTCATCGAAGGGCAGTACGACGTCGGCGACACGGTCGACCTGACCACATCGGCGGGCACCGTGTCCGGCACGATCGAGACGCTGAACCTGCGAACGACGTCGGTGCGCCAATACGACGGCACGCTCTCGACGGTGCCCAACGGCCTCATCGAGGTGACGAACAACCGAACCCGGGGATGGGGCCGCGCGGTGGTGGACGTGCCCGTCGCCCTGAACGAGGACCCGGACCACGTTCGCACCGTGCTGGAGGAACTCGTCGACGAGGTGGCGTCACAGCCCCCGCTCGACGTGTGGCTCCGGCAACCGCCGCAGGTGCTCGGCGTGACGCAGCTCACGAACGCAGCGCAGATCATGCGCATCGCCGTCGAGACGGAGCCGAGCCATCGCGTCGACGTCGAGCGGCTGCTTCGCGCCAAGGTCGTCGGGCGGATGAGCGAGCGCGGGATCACGGCCCCGCCGGTCGTCCCGGGCATGCCGCGTCCGCCCGAGTAGGCACGCACCGCGCGCGTGCCGGTAGGCTGCGCGGATGCAACCGATCCCCGGAAGCGTCGACGATCTCACCACCGCGCTCGGCGCCCACGCCTACCTCGCCGACCGGGGCCTGTCGACGGCGATCTACCTCTCGCTGTCGCTCGGCAAGCCGCTCCTGCTCGAGGGTGAGGCCGGCGTCGGCAAGACCGAGGTCGCGAAGGTGCTCGCCGAGCTCCTCGACCGCGAGCTGATCCGGTTGCAGTGCTACGAGGGCATCGACGCCTCGCAGGCGCTCTACGAGTGGAACTACTCGCGACAGCTGATCGCCGTGCGTGCGATGGATGCGAGCGAGGCCGACACGGATGTACAGGACCTGTTCGGGCCGGAGTTCCTCGTGGAGCGGCCCTTGCTCTCGGCGATCCGCCGAGGCGACCGCGCCGTGCTGCTGGTCGACGAGCTCGACCGGGCCGACGACGAGTTCGAGGCGTTCCTGCTCGAGATCTTGTCGGAGTTCGCCGTCACGATCCCGGAGGTCGGACGGGTCGCCGCCGAGACCCCGCCCGCCGTCGTCGTGACGTCCAACCGCACGAGGGAGCTGCACGACGCCCTGAAGCGCCGGTGCCTGTACCACTGGATCGATCACCCGGATCTGGACCGAGAGATCGCGATCGTGCAGGCGCGCGCCCCGCAGGTCGGTGCCACGCTGGCGCGTGATGTGGCCGGTGCGGTCGAGCGCCTGCGCGCGCTGGACCTTGCGAAGGTCCCCGGGGTCGCCGAGACGATCGACTGGGCGAACGCGCTCGCGTTCCTCGGTGCGGAACGGCTCGATGCGGCGATCGCCGCCGACACGCTCGGCGCCGTCGTCAAGGATCACGAGGACCAGGCGCTGGTGGCGCCGCGCCTGGCCGAGGTGGTCGGGGAGGATGGCTGACGGACCCCTGCCGCCGCTCGTCGCGCTCGGCCGCGACCTGCGCGCGCGGGGCCTGCCCGTCGGAACCGGCCGGATCCTCACGTTCGTGCGCGGCGTGGCCGCGATCGGCCTGACCGACCGGACGTCGCTGTACTGGACCGCTCGCTCCACGATGGTCGCGAGCCGCGCCGACCTCGACACGTTCGAGGCGACGTTCGACGCGTGGTTCCGGTCGCTCCGTCTCGACGAGGGCGACGAGTTGTCGTTCGACCTCGATCTGCCGCCCGACCCGGAGGCGCTCGAACCCGGCGACGACGCGCTCGCCGACGGCGAGGGGATGTCGGCGGCCGCGATGTGGCACCGGACCGACGACGACGACGAGCCCGCCGATGGTGAGGATCCGGCACTTCGGCTCGTCGCGTCCGCGGTGGAGATCTTGCGATCGAAGTCGTTCGCGTACCTGAACGAGGAAGAACGCCAGCGCGTCGCGAAGCTGATCCGCGAGCTTCGCGTTCACGTGCCGATCGAGCGCACCCGCCGGATGCGGTCCGCGAACAAGGGCACGACGCTCGACGTACGCCGCACCCTCCGCCGGTCGTTGCGGACGCAAGGCGAGCCGTTCGACCGCGCGTGGCGCTCGCGGCGGACGCGGACCCGGCCGCTCGTGTTGATCCTCGACGTGTCGGGTTCGATGGCGCCGTACTCACGCGCGCTGCTGCAGTTCGGCTACGCGGCGATGGCTGCGGGCCGGCGGGTTGAGGTCTTCTGTTTCGGCACGCGGCTGACGCGGGTGACGCGCGTGCTCCGGGCCAAGGACCCCGACCGCGCGATGCATGAGATCGGGCGGATCGTCGCGGACTGGGAGGGCGGCACGCGGATCGGTGAGTCGCTGAAGAGCCTGCTCGACGGGTGGAGCCAACGGGCGGCGCTTCGTGGCGCGGTGGTCGTGCTCTGCTCCGACGGCCTCGAGCGCGGCGATCCGGAGCTGTTGCGCGCCCAGATGGCCCGGCTGCGCCGGCTCGCGTACCGCGTGGTCTGGGCGAACCCGCTCAAGGGCTCCCCGCGGTACGAGCCGCTGGCCCGCGGGATGGCGGCCGCCCTCCCGAGCGTCGACGTGTTCCTGTCGGGGCACAACCTCGAGAGCCTCGAGGCGCTCGCGGCGGCCCTGGCTCCCTAGCGCGCAGCGGCGGTACGCTGAGCG
>JBJMLQ010000149.1:0-15737 GCA_045805225.1 Actinomycetota bacterium
TCCCTCTTCAAGCGCCATCTCGCGCGCCAGGTACACGGCCCGGCGACGGCTCAACTCGGGCGACGTCTTCGGGATCCGGAACGTGAGTGGCATCGGCGCAGGGTATATCGGCAACCTTCGGAGCGCGAATCCGAACGTTATCTACTGGATCGGCGTGCGGCGACCGCAGTGACGGGCGAAGCGCGCAGCCCACAGATCTTTCGTTCGTGGGCGGTAGAGGATTTGAACCTCTGACCTCTTCCGTGTCAAGGAAGCGCTCTCCCCCTGAGCTAACCGCCCGTGGTGTGGCGCATGCTACCTCCGCAAGAGGCGGGGACCGGAATCGAACCGGTGTGCGCGGCTTTGCAGGCCACTGCCTAACCACTCGGCCACCCCGCCGTACGAAAGCCCGGGTTCCCCGGGCCGCGGGACAGTCTACTCGGCTGCTCTCGCATCCAGGACTGCGGCCGATGCCGCCCTATGATCCGAACGTGGACAAGCCGTCGACCTGTCCCGAGTGCGGTTCGGACGAGATCCGTGAAACGACACGCCAGATCCGCATCTACGGCGACGTCACCGCATTCGTGTGCGGCGCCTGCGATTGGGCGTCGGACCCGCGGATCGGACGGCCGCCGGCCGATCGTTCGAAGAACTTCACGCTCCGACGTCTCATCGACGATCAGCAGCGCGGCAGTGATGCCGACGGCTCGTAGCGCTTCGCTCCCGTAGCATCAGGTGCCACCCCTCACCAGAGGAGGAACCGTGGAGACCCACGGCACGGCGCTCATCTCGACCCTCGCGATCGCACTGTCGGCTGCGTTCGTGGCAGGTTTCGTAGCACGGCAGCTCGGTGTCCCGGCGATCGTTGGGTACCTCTTGGCGGGCGTCGCGATCGGGCCGTTCACGCCCGGGCTGACCGCCGACCCGCACATCGCGCTCGAGCTCGCGGAGATCGGCGTCGCGCTGCTGATGTTCGGCGTGGGTCTGCACTTCAGCATCGGCGATCTGGTGTCGGTCTACCGGATCGCCGTGCCGGGCGCGCTCGGGCAGATCGCCGTCGCAACCGGCCTCGGTGCGGCTGCAGGCATCGCGTTCGGCTGGGATCTGCGCGCGTCGATCGTTCTCGGCGTCGCGGTGTCGGTCGCGAGCACGGTCGTGCTGATCCGCGCCCTTGAACATCGCGATATGACGGCGTCCGAGCCGGGCCACGTGGCGATCGGCTGGTTGATCGTCGAAGACCTCGTCACGGTCGTCGTCCTCGTGCTGCTTCCCGTTCTTGCCTCCAACCGCAGCGCCTCGGAGTACGTCGGCGATGTGGCGCTGGCGCTTGTCAATGCGGGAGCACTGACGGCGGTGATGCTGATCATCGGCGCGCGGCTGTTGCCGTGGGTGCTCGCGCGCGTCGAGCGCGACGGGTCACGGGAGCTCTTCACGCTCGCCGTGGTCGCGGTCGCCCTGGGCATCGCCTACGCGGCCGCGGTGGTGTTCGACATCTCTCTCGCGCTCGGTGCGTTCCTCGCCGGCGCCGTCCTGAGTGAGTCGCCGGTCGGCCGCAAGAGCGGCGAACAGGTGGTCGGCCTGACCGACGTCTTCACGGTGCTGTTCTTCGTGTCGGTTGGGATGCTGCTGGACCCGGCCGTCATCCGTGACCATCCCGTCGAGATCGCGGTGGTGCTGGGGATAGTCGTTATCGGGAAGTCGGTCGCTGCGCTCGGGCTCACGTTGCTGTTCCGCCGCTCGGCCGCGACCGGCCTCGTGGTCGCCGCGGGGCTCGCGCAGATTGGCGAGTTCTCATTCATCCTCGCGACGACGGCCACGGCCCTCGGCCTCCTTCCAGAGGAGGCGTTTCAGGTGATCGTCGCCGTGGCGCTCCTTTCCATCACCGTGAATCCGGCGGTGTTCGCATGGGCGGCTCGACGATCCGACATGGCGGTCACGGTCAAGGATTGAGCGTTAGGCTCGAGCGCACTATTGGAACGACCGCGGCTTCGTCGCCGGCTGTTCTGCTTCCGCGAGCGGCGTCGGCCTCGCGTCCAGCTCGCGCGCAAGCCGGGCGGTCGCCTCACGCAACTCGCCGGTCGCGCGCCTCTCGCGAGAGAAGCCGAGGGCACCGATCCCCATCGCTATCGCGGTGATGATGCCCGGGATCAGCAGATCGCTTGCCTGGAAGTCGGTGGTCCCTTTGGCCAGGAGCACGAACGTGATCCACGCGCCTGCCAGGAGGAAGGCGCCGGTGAACTTCAGCGCCTCGCCTCGAGCCTTCCGTCGCTGGATGGTGCAGAACAGGGTCGCCCATCTCTCGGCGAGGAGCTGGGTCGTCCGTGGTGTCTCATCCGATGGCTGCACGATAGAAAGATTAGATGCGGAGCCGGATAGCGCTCCATCTCGCACGATGCGGCTCAGCCAGAGAGGGCGACAACCGACAGATGGGACGCTGGGATCGCTCGCTCAACCACGAAGGTCGAAACGCACGCCCATCGTTTCGTCGACGCCGGCGATACCGAGCACCTTGCGCACGTTCGGAGGAAGGTTCCTGAGTACGACGGCCTGCGCGCTCATCTTCGCCAACTGCACGACGGCACGGATGCCTGAAGAGTCGATAAACGTGAGATCCGAGCAATCCAGCACGGGTTGATGGCCGTCGAGACCCGCTTTGAGCGCTTCGGAGAAGGAGGCGGCGGTTGCCAGATCGAGCTCGCCGGAGAGCCATGCGACTCCCTCCGCATCGAAGCGGATGGCGAACGGCGGAGAAGCATTCATGAAGGGTTCCCGAGCATCACTTTTCGACCTCGAAGATACGACGCCCGGTGGAGTCAGTCGACGCCGAACGCATCGGACGCGGAGCGTTCGCGCCCCTCACGCTCCCGTGCCGCGAAGCGGACCGCGGACGTCTTCATCACGGATCGACGCGGGCATGGCGACAGCGGTGCTACGCCCAAGTCAGCTCGTTCGGGCCGGATAACGGTTCGGTCTAACCGAGGCGGCGCTTTATCGTGATGCGCATCGTGCGACGCGACCGCTCGACCCCGTCCTTGCTCTCCCGCCGCGTTTCCTGCGCCAGGAACAGGAGAGCATCCGCCCGCTCCTGGAGGTGGCGTGCCCGCTCGGCCGCCTCGCGAGCCGCATCGTCCGGATCGCGTCGCATAAGGAGATGAAGCATGCGCTTGCGGCGGACATCCGACAAGAGGCCAGGAGCCCCCGGACGTTCGTGGAGCGGACGACGGGATTCGAACCCGCGACCCCCACCTTGGCAAGGTGGTGCTCTACCAACTGAGCCACGTCCGCGTACACCCCATCTTAGGAGCGAACGAACCACCCTTCAACGGGCGAGGCCACGCCTACACTCGCGCGGATGCCGTCTCAGCGCGTGCTGACACAGCCGGAGCTCAACCGCGCGCTCCTTGCGCGCCAACTCCTATTGGAACGGGTTCGGCTGCCGATCCCCCGCGCCCTCGAGCGGATGTGCGGCCTGCAGGACCAGTACGCGCCGAGCGGCTACATCGGGCTGTGGACGCGTCTGGACGGATTCCACCGTGCAGACCTGACCCACGCGCTCGAACGGCGGGCCGTGATCCAAGCGACGCTGATGCGCGCAACGATCCACCTCGTCTCGCGCCGTGACTTCTGGCCGATCACGACGGCCATCGACGAACCCCTGCGCGAATGGTGGTTCCGCGCGACGAAGCGACGACCCGAGGAGGATCGACTCCGTGCGATCGATGCGCGTGGTCGGTCGCTGCTCGCCCACGGCCCGAAACGCAAGAAGGAGATCCTCGAGTCGCTCGGGATCTCGGCGAGCGACTTCGTCGGCGTGGGGTTCTGGACGCCGTTGGTGCGCGTTCCCCCCTCGGGCACGTGGGAGAACCGCCGGGCGGACCTCTACGGGCTCGCCGAGGAGTGGGTCGGCCCGAGCGACTCGAACGCAGACGAAGGACGGGCGTTGCTGATCCGACGGTACCTCGCTGCGTTCGGACCCGCGTCCCGTTCCGACGTCGCGACGTTCACGGGGCTCCCGCTGACCACGATCGACGAGGTGACGGAGCGACTGCCGCTCCGCACATTCGAGACAGACAACGGCGACAAGCTGCTCGACGTGCGCGGCGCGCCGCTGCCCCCGGCCGACATCTCGGCGCCGGTTCGCTTCCTGCCGACGTTCGACGGGACGATGCTCGTGCACGCGCGGCGCACGCAGATCCTTCCGGAGCGATACCGGCCGCTCATCTTCAGCACGAAGACACCGCAGTCGATCGGCACGTTCCTGGTCGACGGGCAGGTCGCGGGGACGTGGCGATCCGAGGGCGGGCGCGTCACGCCCTCACCGTTCGAGCCGTTGCCGAGAACCGTCCGCCGAGAGGTCGAGCAAGAGGCAGCGGCGCTCGCCGCGTTCATCGCCTAGCGAGAGCCGGTGGACCCGAAGCCGCTCTCGCCCCGGGTGCTTCCGGGAAGCTCATCGACCCATCTGGGTTCGACGCTCGGCACCGCGACGATCACGAGCTGCGCGATCCGGTCGCCGGCCACGATCTTCACCGCGTGCTCCCGATCGAGGTTGACCGCTGCGCAGATCAGCTCGCCGCGGTAGCCGGCGTCGATGAGCCCGGGCGAGTTGGCCATCGTGAGGCCGTGCTTCGACGCGAGCCCGCTCCGCGGCAAGACGAGCCCCGCGTGTCCCTCGGGGATCGCGACCGCCACGCCCGTCGGGATCATGACGCGCTCACCCGGCTCGACGACGGCGTCGACCGCCGAGCATAGGTCGAGCCCTGCGTCTCCCGGATGTTGCGCCGAAGGCAGCGCAGCCTCGGGCCGGAGCTGTCTGAACGGCAGCGCGGTCACGACGAGACCGGCTCGACCAACTCGATCCGATTGCCGAACGGATCGCGCACATGGCATCGGTGGAACCCTTCCAGCGGCACGTCGTCCGTGACGCGATACCCGGCGGTCTCGATGCGCTCGCGAAGCGTCGCGAGATTGCGCACGAGGAACGCGGGGTGCGCCTTGCGGGCCGGCATGAACTCGGGCTCCTCGACGCCCAGATGCACCTCGAGGTCACCGTCGCGGAACCAGACGCCGCCGCGCGGCGCGAGCTCCGGGGGCTTCTCCACCTGCGTGAGGCCGAGGATCGCGCCGTAGAACCGCACAGCGGCTTCTTCCTCGCCGGTCGGCATCGCCAGCTGCACGTGATGCAGCCGCAGCAGCTTCGCGGAGTTGTCCCCCACCCTCGCACCTCCGTCGTGGGAACGCAGCGGGCCGGGGGCGAACCCCCGGCCCGTGGTCGGTCGTCCGAACCGCCGCAGTCTACGAGCAACCGCTGGTGGAGCCGCAACTCCCGCAGACGTAGCACGAGCCCGCGGGCTGCATCTTCGAGCCGCACTGATAGCAGAGCGGCGCGTCGAGGACCTTGGCCGTCGGCTTGTCGGTGATCTCGATCCGCTGCGGCGGCAACGTCGGTGGGGCCTCGACGGCCGCCGGCTCACTCGCGACCGCCGGCCCGGCATCCAGCTCAGCCACCTTCGCCTGCGTCTCGAGCTTGCGCTCCTCGATCGAACGGATCCCGAGTCCCTCGCGAACCTCCGCCGGCAAGTGGTCGATCGCGAGTCGCCGGAACACGTAGTCCACGAGCGAGCTCGCGAACCGGATGTCCGGGTCGTTGGTCATCCCGCTCGGCTCGAACTTCGTGTTGATGAACTTCGAGACGTAGGCGTCCAACGGCACGCCGTACTGCAGACCGAGGGAGACCGCGATCGCGAACGCGTCCATCACGCCCGACAGCGTCGAGCCTTGCTTGGAGGTCTTGAGGAAGATCTCGCCGAGGCCATCGTCGGGATAGGAACCCGCCGTGATGTACCCCTCGGCGTCACCGACCTGGAACGACGTCGTGATCGACGGACGTGACATGGGCAAGCGCTTGCGCACCGGGGTCGCCAGCTCGGCCGGCTCCACGGTCGCCGTCTTCTTCTTGTCGGCCGACAGTGGCTGCGCGACCTTGCAGTTGTCGCGGTAGATCGCGACGGCCTTGAGGCCGAGCTTCCAGCTCTCGATGAACAGCTGCTCCACCTCTTCGACGCTAGCCTCTTCCGGCATGTTCACCGTCTTGGAGATCGCGCCCGAGATGAAGGGCTGGGCCGCGGCCATCATCCGCACGTGGCCCATGTAGTGGATCGGCTGGTCGCCCATCGCCGTGTCGAAGACCGGGTAGTGCTCCTCGCGGAGGTGCGGCGCCTCGACCACCGAGTTGTGCTCCGCGATGTAGGCGACGACGTCCTCGACCTGATCGGGCGCGTACCCGAGCTTCGCGAGCGCGCGCGGCACGGTCTGGTTGACGAACTGCATCGTGCCGCCGCCCACGAGCTTCTTCGTCTTGACGAGCGCGAGCTCGGGCTCGATGCCGGTCGTGTCGCAGTCCATCATGAGACCGATCGTGCCGGTCGGAGCGAGGACGCTCGCCTGCGCGTTGCGGTAGCCGTACAGCTCGCCGAGGGCGACGGCCTCGTCCCACGACTGCTTGGCCGCGGTCAGCATCGCCTCGGGCACGAGCTCGGCGTCGATGTCGTCGGCAGCCGCCCGGTGCTTGCGGATCACGCGGAGCATCGCGTCGGCGTTCGGCGCGTACCCGTCGAACGGACCGGTGACCTCGCTGATGTGCGCGCTGGTGCGGTACGCCCATCCCGTCATCAGCGACGTGATCGCGCCCGCCCACGCACGGCCCTGCTCGGAGTCGTACGGCAGCCCGCGCGCCATCAACAGCGCGCCGAGGTTCGCGTAGCCGAGCCCGAGCTGCCGATAGGCCTTGGCGTTCTCGCCGATCTTCTCGGTCGGATAGTCGGACTCCCCGACCAGGATCTCCTGCGCGGTGAAGACGATCTCGACCGCGTGGCGGAAGCTCGCGACGTCGAAGTTGCCCTCGGCGTCGAGGAACGTCATCAGGTTCAGGCTCGCGAGGTTGCACGCGGAGTTGTCCAGGTGCATGTACTCCGAGCACGGGTTCGAGCCGTTGATCCGGCCCGACGCCGGGCAGGTGTGCCACTCGTTGATCGTCGTGTCGTACTGCATCCCCGGGTCGGCGCACTCCCAGGCCGCCTGTGCGATCTCACGCATCAGCTCGCGCGCCCGGACCGTGTCGATCGTCTCGTCGGTCTTCACTGCCTTCAGGCGCCAGTCGGCGTCGTTCTCGAAGGCCTGCATGAACTCGTCGGTGACGCGCACCGAGTTGTTCGCGTTCTGATACTGGATCGAGTAGCTGTCGCGCCCGTCGAGGTCCATGTCGAACCCGGCGTCGCGGAGCGCCCGCGCCTTCCGCTCCTCCGTCGCCTTGCACCAGATGAACTCGCGGACGTCGGGGTGGTCGACGTTGAGGATCACCATCTTGGCGGCGCGGCGGGTCTTGCCGCCGGACTTGATCGTGCCCGCGCTCGCGTCGGCGCCGCGCATGAAGCTGACCGGGCCGCTCGCGGTGCCGCCGCCGGCGAGTGGCTCCTTCGAGGACCGGATCTTGCTGAGGTTGATGCCGGAGCCCGAGCCGCCCTTGAAGATCGTGCCCTCTTCGACGTACCAGTTGAGGATCGAGCTCATGTGGTCGTCGACGGCCAGGATGAAGCACGCGCTGCACTGCTGCGGCGTATCGGGCACGCCGACGTTGAACCAGACCGGGGAGTTGAAGGCGGCCTTCTGGTTGACCAGCAGGTGGGCGAGCTCTTCGGCGAAGACACGGGCGTCGTGCTCGGTGGCGAAGTAGCGGTTCTTCGTGCCCCAGCCCGTGATCGTGTCGACGACGCGCCCGACCAGCTGGCGAACGGAGGATTCGCGCTGGGGCGTGCCGAGAGTGCCACGGAAGTACTTCTGGGCGACGATGTTGGTCGCGTTCTGGGACCACGAGACGGGGAACTCGACGTCGCGCTGCTCGAAGGCGTTGCCGCCCTCCTTGAAGTTCGGGATCACGGCGTCGCGGGTCTCCCATTCGACCTGGTCGAACGGGTGGATGCCCTCGGTGGTGAAGTAGCGCGTAAAGGTCAAGCCCTCACGGATGACCTCGACGTCCCCCTCGCGGATGACCAACTGGATCCCCTCCTTGCCTTCCCCTCGACGTCCTCGGTACCCCTCCGCGCGGCCCCGTCCGGTGGACAACCTGTGGAACCGATGTGGAGAGTTACAACCGTGTAACTCGCAGCCCGCGCATGATGGACCGCGCACCCCGCGACGTCAAGGGGTAGTGGCGAACCTTTTCCCCGACCACAACATCTAGTATCCCAGGGTCTCCGGCGAACGATCGGTCGACGCCGCGCGATAGCCCGGCGGGACTAGCCCTTGCGCCGTTTGGCGGGCTCTTTCTTCTCGAGGAGAAGGCCGAGCTCCCGCTCGAAGTCGCCGGCGACCTGGAAGTCCTTGTAGACGCTCGCGTAACGGAGATAGCCGACCTCGTCGGTCCGTTGCATGGCGCCGAGGGCCGCCGCGCCGACGACGCTGGAGGCAACCTCGGGGCCCTTCTTGCGAACCCGCGCCTCGATCCGATCGAGCATCTGGTCGATCTGGACGTTCGTCACCGGCCGCCCCGTGAGCGCCTTGCGGATACCCGCCTCGAGCTTGTCGCGGTCCCACGGCTCGCGCGAGCCGTCGCGCTTGATCAACACCAGGCCGACGTCCTCGATGCGCTCGTAGGTCGTGAACCGGCGGGCGCACGACGTGCAGTGCCGCCGGCGGCGGATCGCCTGGCCGGCGTCGGCCGCGCGCGAATCCACCACGCGATCGTCGTCGACACCACACCAGGGACACCGCATCGTCAGGAGCCACAAGATGTTGTGGCGGCGCGAACCCTAGAGCGGGCACGAGCGGGCCGTCAACCGAGGGGCACGACGAGCGACGCACCGACGGTCAGCGCCCCGGGCTGCACCCCGTTTGCGGCGGCGACCTCCGCAGCGACCTCACGCGGATCGTCGCCCGGACGGACCCGCCGGGCGATCGACCACAGGGTGTCGCCGGACCGGACGACCACCACCTGCTCTGAAACCGGCTGTGCGGCGGGCGCCGACGGTTCCCCCCGTCGGACGGCGCCCGCCGCCAGCGGGCTCATAAGGACCGCGACCAAGGCCGTGGCGAGCACGGCGACGGTGCGGCGCCGACGAACGTACGTTCGCTCCATGGCAGCACGATGGCCGAACGCGTGTTCGGTGTCAAGCGGTTGGTCGAACATATGTTTGCACTCCCTCGGAACCGGTGCTACCTTGCGGCCCATGGGTTCCAGCCGTGATCGGGCCACGACAGGAGGGTAGGAACCGTGTCTGACATCACCGCTCGCCAGCAGCGCATCCTCGACTTCATCGGTGAGACCGTGCGCGAGCGCGGGTACCCGCCCACCGTGCGCGAGATCGGCGAGGCCGTCGGTCTCACCTCGTCCTCGTCGGTCCACGCGCAGCTCGCGAACCTCGAACGGATGGGCCTGCTCCACAAGGACCCGACCAAGCCGCGCGCGATGACCCTGGCCACCGACGAGGCGAGGGCGGCGGGAACGACGATCCCGGTCCTCGGGCGGATCGCGGCGGGCGCTCCGGTCCTGGCCACGGAGCAGGTCGAGGACTACGTCGCGGTGCCGGCGGACTTCACGTCATCGGGCGACCACTTCGCCCTGCGCGTCACCGGCGACTCGATGATCGAGGCGGCGATCTTGGACGGCGACCTCGTCGTCGTTCGCTCGCAGCAAGCGGCGGATGACGGCGACATCGTGGCCGCCGTGCTGCCCGGTCCGGGCGAGGACGAGGCCACCGTCAAGCGCCTCGGCCACGACGGCCCGCGGGTGATGCTCATCCCGGAGAACCCCACCATGTCCCCGTTCGAGATGATCGGCGGACGCATCGCGGGCAAGGTTGTCGCCGTCCTCCGCAAGCTGTGAGCTTCGGCTAGGCTCCCGAGCCACCGCGCACGAGGAGCCCACATGACGCAGGCCGGCAGCAGCAACCTCGCCCACCAGATCGCCTCGCAGCCGGACGAGCTCCAGCGGCTCCTGACGTCGGGCTCTGTCCGCCAAGAGGTGCACGCCGCCGCCGAGGCGCTGCATCGGGTCCGCCGGATCTGGATGGTCGGCACCGGCACCAGCCAGCACGCCGCGCACCTCGGTGCGGCGATGCTGCAGGACGCCGGGCGCTCCGCCCACGCGGTGTCCTCGATGCAGTTCGTCAAGAACGCGCCGATCGTCGGGCCGAAGGACGGCGTCGTCGTGGTGAGCCACACCGGCGAGACCTCCTACGCGCTGTCGGCCCGCGCGCTCGCCTTCGCGGCCGCGATCCAGACCGTCACGATCGCCCGCGAGGGGATCGGGATGAACGACGTGATCGAGACCGTCCCGAAGGAGACGTCCGAGACCTACACCGTCAGCTACACGACGGCGCTGCTCGTGTTGGCGATGATCGCCTCGGAGATGGGCGCCGACTCCATCACCACCGAGGCGTTGCACGCGGTGCCCGACGCCGTCCGAGCGGCCCTCGCGGCTCCCGGGACCGAGCAGGTGCCGGTCCCGCGCCGATCGCTGCAGATCATCGGCGCCGGCCACGCGTCCGTGACCGCCAAGGAAGGAGCCCTGAAGGTGCGCGAGGGCGCCCGGGTCCTGGCCGAAGGCCACGACGCGGAGTTCTTCCTGCACGGGACGGCGGTGCCGCTCACGAGCGACGACCACCTGCTCGCGCTCACCTTCGGCGACGAGGACGGCTTGGTCGAAGGGATCGCGAAGGCCGCGACGGGTGCCGGCCTGCGCGTCACGCGGCTGCCCGAGCCGACGGACCTGCCGTCGGTTCTCGCGCAGATCCCGCTGACCGTCCGACTGCAGCTGCTCGCCTCTCGCGTCGCCGACGAACGCGGCCAGAACCCAGACACGGTGATCGTGCCGCCGTGGGACGACGCAGCGCTGTGGTCGATCGGATCGCCGCTCGCTTAGTCGCCCGCGCCGTCCGGCTCTTGGATCGGCGCCCCTGTGATCCCGTTGCTGAACGGGCGTATCGCGGCGAGCTCGCGGAGCCCGACGCGCGCGTGCAACCGCGTCCCGTCGGGCTCGGCGTCGGCGCTCAACACCTCGGCGTCGCGGTAGAGCATCGCGACGAGGTCGCCGCGGTCCCACGGGATCAGCGCCCGGACGTCGACCGGCGGCGTCGGCACGGCGGTGCCGATCGCTTCCAGCAGCCCGTCGACGCCCTCGCCCGTCACCGCCGAGACCGGAACCGAGCCCGGGTACCGGAGCGCCAGCCTCGCACGACGAGATCCCGGCAGCAGATCGATCTTGTTCAGCGCGAGCACCTCCGGCATGTTCGAGGCGCCGATGTCGTCGAGCACCCGCCGCACCGCCTCGATCTGCTCGTCGACCGCCGAGGACGACGCGTCGGCGACGTGCACGATCATGTCCGAGAGCGTGACCTCCTCCAACGTCGAGCGGAACGCGTCGACCAGGTCATGCGGCAGCTTGGACACGAAGCCGACGGTGTCGGAGATGGTGGCTTTGCGTCCGCCGGGGAGCGCGATCCGGCGCGTGGTCGGGTCCAGCGTCGCGAACAACTGGTTCGCGACGATGACGTCGGCGCCGGTCAGCCGTCGCATCAGCGAGGACTTGCCCGCGTTCGTGTAACCGCCGATCGCGACCTGCGGGACGTTCGACCGCTGGCGGCTCGCGCGCTGCGTGTCACGCGAACGCTGCATGTCCTTCACGTCACGCCGGAGCTTCGTGATCCGGCGGCGGATGTGCTGGCGGTCGGACTCGAGCTTCGTCTCGCCGGGGCCGCGCGTGCCGATCCCGCCGCCGAGCCGGCTCATCGCCTCGCCCCAGCCGCGCAGGCGCGGCAGGAGATAGTTGAGCTGCGCGAGCTCGACCTGCGCCTTGCCCTCGCGCGTGTGCGCGTGCAGGGCGAAGATGTCGAGGATGAGCGCGGTGCGGTCGACGACCTTCACGTCGAGCCGAGCCTCAAGCGCACGCAGGTGTCCCGGCGTCAGCTCCTGGTCGAAGACCACCAACCGCGCGCCCGTCGCGTGCAGCAGCTGGTGGAGCTCCTCGACCTTGCCCTTGCCGATCCACAGCTGCGGGTCCGGTTCGTTCCTGCTCTGGACGATCCTGCCGACGGGCTCGGCGCCGGCTGAGTCGGCAAGGGCCGCGAGCTCGTCGAGGTCGTCCTCGGCGATCCCGGGGCCGATGCCGACCAGGATCGCCTTCTCGTGCTGGATCGACCGCCACGTCGCCGCGATCGGCGATTCGAGGATGCGGGTGTCGGGCCGGTCGGGCATCGCCGTCACCCCATCGATGAGCCGGCGTCGCGGAGCAGCTCGTTCAGCGCGACCTTGTCGTCGGTCGCGTCGGTGCGTTCACCGATGATCAGGCCGCACGGCATCCCGTAGGTGCCGGCGGGGAACGCCTTCGATCGCGAACCCGGCACGACGATCGCGCCGGCCGGCACGCTTCCGCGGTGTTCCACGGGCTCCTCGCCGCGCGGATCGATCACCGGCGTGTTCGCGGTCAGGACGACGCCCGCGCCGAGCACGGCGCGAGCGCCCACGTGCACGCCCTCGACCACGATGCACCGTGAGCCGATGAACGCGCCGTCCTCGATCACCACGGGCGCCGCTTGCACCGGTTCGAGGACGCCGCCGATCCCGACGCCGCCGGCGAGATGGACGTCGCGCCCGATCTGGGCGCACGACCCGACGGTGGCCCACGTGTCCACCATCGTGCCGGCGCCGACCCATGCGCCGATGTTGACGTAGCTCGGCATCAGGACCGCGCCCCGCTCGACGTGCGCCCCGTAGCGCACGGTGGCGGGGGGCACCACGCGGACTCCGTCGTCGGCGAACCCGCGCTTGAGAGGAACCTTGTCGTGGTACTCGAACGGGCCGACGTCGGTGGTCTCGAGCCCGCGCACGCGGAAGTAGAGCAGCACGGCCTGCTTGACCCAGACGTGGACGCGCCACGGACCGACGCCGTCCGGCTCGGCGACGCGCAGCTCGCCGCGGTCGAGGCCGTCGATCGTCGCCTCGATCGCCTCGACGTCGAGGGTCGCGCCGGGGTCGTCTTGCGCGGCCGCCCACGTGGCCACCACCCGCTGTTCGAGGTCGGCGATCACGCGGTCACTTCCGCGAAGATCTGCTCGAGCGCGGCGGCGGCGCGCTCGCATTCGGCGAGGGTCGGCACCATCGCGATGCGGACGAACCCCTCGCCCTCCGGTCCGAAGAACGAGCCGGGCGCGACGACCACATCGGCGCGATCGAGCAGCTCGAGCGCCCAGTCGAGCGACGTGCGGCCGCTCGGCACCGCGACCCACAGGTAGAAGGTCGCCTCGCTCCCGGCGACATGCAGGCCGTGCCGCCCGAACAGCTCGAGGAAGACGGCCCGCTTGGCCGCATACCGTGCCCGGTTGTCCTCAACGTGGCGCTCGTCGCCCCACGCCACGATGCTCGCGCGCTGGACGAACTCCTGTGGGGTGACGCCGACGGCCGGACGCAGGCGCTGCAGGGCGCCGATCAGCTCGGGGTCGCCCGCGGCGAAGCCGCTGCGGTATCCGGTCATCGACGACCGCTTGCTGAGCGTCTGGAGCAGGATGACGTTGGTCGGATCGCCGAGCTGGAGCGCGCCGGCCGGCGGGTCGTCGCCGAACCAGAGCTCGCTGTACGCCTCGTCCGAGGCGAGTAGGACGTCATGCGCCCGGCACCGCTCCGCCGCGGCCTCGAAGAACGACAGCGGCGCCACCGCGCCCGTCGGATTGTTGGGGTAGTTCACCCACAGGACCGCCGCGCGGCGCCACACATCGTCGGACACCGCGTCGAGGTCCGGCAGGAACCGGTTCGCCTCGGTGAGCGGCAGACGCACGACGGCGGCGCCGGCGTACCGCGCGCCCCTCTCGGGGATCGGGTACCCGGGCGCCGTCGTGAGCACGAGGTCTTTGCCCGCGGCCGGGTCGAGCACCGCTTGTGCGAGCGAGAACACGAGCTCCTTCGAGCCGAGCGTCGGGAGGATCTGTGTGTCGGCGTCGAGGGCGGCGCCGTACCGATGCTGCGCCCACGCCGCGATCGCCCGCCGCAGCGGCGGCAGCCCGGCGGCCCGCGGGTACGACGAGATCGGTGCGATGGCGGCGGCGAGCGCGTCCCGAACGATCGCGGGCGTCTCCTCGCGCGGGTCGCCCACGCCGAAGTCGACGATCGTCCGGCCAGCGTCGAGCGCCTCGGCCTTGCGACGGTCGAGCGCTTCGAACGGATACGGCTCCACGCCGCGGAGCCGGGGTGACAGGTGGACCACCAAACTCTCCTCGGCCATCTCTCCTTGGCTATCCCTCGTGCGCGAGGAACGGCGATGTCGTCGATGCATGCGAGCGCGGCCGCGCCGACCTGCCCGTCATCGCCGTGAGCGTACCGCGAGCCTCGGGGCCGAGGGTCACGGCTGTCGGCAGCCGAGGCGAGCCCGGCTCACGCGTCGAGCTCGTCGAGGTCGACGACCGCATCGAACACGTGCTGGACCGGACCGCCGAGCAGCACCTCGCCGTCCGTTCGGCGTTCCACGTGCAGCCGCCCGCCGCGGAACCGGACGACGACCTCGGCGGGCGCGTTCCCCTGCTCGTTGGCGGCGACGGCGACCGCACACGCGCCGGTGCCGCACGCGAGCGTCTCGCCGACGCCGCGCTCCCATACCCGCACATCGATCACGCCCTCTTCCGTGATCCGCGCGAACTCCACGTTCGTCCGTTCGGGGAACAGCTCGTGGTGCTCGAGGACCGGCCCCATATGCTCGAGGTGATAGCGCTCGGGGTCTTCGTCGGTGAACAGCACGAGATGCGGGTTGCCCATGCTGAGCGCGGTCGCGCGCATCGTCCTGCCGTCGCCGGCGTCGAAGGGCTGATCTTGGAACGTCTCCCAGGCCGGACCGCGCATCGGGATCGCCGCCTTCGTGAAGTTCGGCTGACCCATCGCGACGGTCGCGCCGTCAAGCGTCAGCCAGACGTGCTTGACCCCAGCGGGGGTCTCGACGTCGAACGACGCGCCGTGACCGACCCGCTCCGTATCGCGGAGCCAGGCGCCGACGCATCGCATCCCGTTGCCGGACATCTCGGCGGCCGTACCGTCGGCATTGGTCAGCGCGAACGAGAACGCGGCCGCACTCCCCCGACCCACCACGACGACGCCGTCCGCTCCCACGCCGAACCAGCGATCGCACAGAGCCGGCACGTCGAGCGGCGGGGGCGGCGTCTCGAGCGCGTCGACGATGAGGAAGTCGTTCCCGCTCGCCTGGTATTTCGCGATCGACAGCCCGCGCGTCACGCAGCCTCCAGGTACGCGGTGACCTCGTCGACGATCTCGACGGCCCCGTCCTCGCCGGCATCGAACCACCGTACGCGCGGGTCGCGCCGGAACCACGCCATCTGACGGCGTGCAAGCTCCTTCGTGCGCTTCACGGTGCGTTCCATCGCCTCGTCCAGGGCAAGCCTATCGTCGAGGTGCTCGGCGAGCTCGGCGTAGCCGATCGCTTGGCTCGACGTCAGCCACGCGCCGAAGCCGCGCTCCCGCAGGTCGCGGACTTCGTCGATCCAGCCCGTCTCGAGCATCCGCGCGATGCGGGCGCGCACCCGCGCGTCCAGCGCCCCGATCGCGAGCCGGATGCCGGCGACCCGCACGCGCGTCGGCTCGTACACGTCCCACGCTGCCGCGAAGTCGCTGAACGGCGCGCCCGTGATCGTGGAGACCTCGAGCGCCCGGATCGTCCTTCGGACGTTCGCGGGGTCGATGCGAGCGGCCGCCACCGGGTCGGCCGCGGA
>JBJMLQ010000150.1:0-8402 GCA_045805225.1 Actinomycetota bacterium
CCTGGGCGACGGGCGTTCCCCATCCCACGGGCAGGTTCGACACGCAGGGGATCTTCGTGGCGGTCGGCACGGCCTGCGCGAACGTGATCATCGTCCGTTCCGAGTCGCAGTTGGCCGGCAGCACCGCTCCGCGCGTCGGGAAGAACAGCGGGATCGCGAACGACAACGAGATGGCGACGACCGCGATCGCGCCTGCGATCAGCGCGACCCGGCGGAAGCTCCATCGCTGGATGGCGATCGGTTTGCGGGCGGGCGCGAGCTCCCGGAAATGCGACAGCAGGTCCCGCCCGTCCTGCTTCATCGATTGACGGAGCTGGGTGGGGCTCGCGACGCCCCGCGTCGCGGCGAAGGCCTCGGACAGGTCATCGGGCGTGAAGTACTCCAGCGCACGCGTGTAGACACGATCGGCGTCCGAGCGCAGGGCCAGCACCAGCATCATGTTCCCGAGGTCGACGGCCTGTCGCCAGGCCGACGGTCGCACCTGCACGAAGAACACGTCGATCACCTTCAGGTGCCCGTCCTGCACCATCAGGTTGGCCGGCTTGATGTCGCGGTGCGCCAGGCCGAGGTCCCACATGTCGCGGATCAGCTGGAGCCCCTCGTCGATGATCGTGTCGTCGACCTCGGCCTCGCCGATCTCGACCGCGTCCTCGAAGAACTCCATCGCGATCATGTACTCGCGCTCGGGCGTGATCTCGATCACACCGAGCGCCTTCGGCGTCGGGAAGCCGTACTCGCCGAGCAGCCGCAGCGTGTAGTCCTCGTACTCGACGAACCGGCGCACGGTTCCGAACGGCGTCTCGTCTTCGAGGCGGCCGTAGAGCATCGTCCGCCCGAGCTTGTACCAGCGGTCGGCACGCACATGGCTCTTCGCGTACAGCTTCGCGAACAGCGCGACCTGCGTGCCGCTCTCATCGGTGGCGGTGATCCGCAGCGGCGTCGAGCCGCCCGACGCCTCGAGTCCCACCGGCTTGATGTTCGTGACGGTGAGGCCGAGCTGCTCCTTCATCGCGGCGCGGATCGCGGCACCGCGCTTCCCGCGCACATCGAGGTGCGCCGACTTGCCGCGCTTGCCGTACTGGACCGGGAACACCTCGTTCGGCGCGAACATGCGGAACGCCGCCACCAGGATCGACACGCCGACCATCGCACCGAACAGGTCGTCGGTCGCGTGGTCGACACCCAGGTAGATGCGGCCGAGGCTCGAGACGACGAGCACGCCGGCGAGGACCCACTTCGCGAGGTAGCGCGGACGGCCCTGCACCACGAGCATGTAGATCGCGCTGACCCCGACGGTCGCGAGGCCGGCGAGCGGCATCGACGGCGAGGAGTAGCCCTCCCACCCCGCGATCGGCACGACACCGAACGGACGCGGCCGATCGGCCACCAGGTAGAAGCCACCGGCGGCGACCTCGACCGCCGCGATGCCGACGAGGCAGATGATCACGTGGCGCCAACGACGGAACCACATCGTCGCGAGGATCACCGCCGCGCCGAGCACGGCGATGCCGCCGGTCGACGCCGTCGTGTTGATGAACCGGGTCGTGCCGTCGAGCCAGCCCATCCGCAGGTCGACCACCAGGTCGGTGATGAACCCGTCGACCCAATGCAGCGCGCTGAGGGCGAAGTGCAGCCACAGGCTGCCGAGCCCCACGACGACGAACGTGACGAGCAGCCACGCCCACCCCGTGAACCCGATCGACTTCGGCAGCGGTGGTGGCGCGCCCGTCGGCCGTCGATAGGAGTGGAACCCGAGCTTGCTCTCTTCCCGCTGCTCCACCGGTTCTCCTTCCGGCGATCCTTGCACGATCGGTCAGACGGGCGCGACCGGGTCCGCCTCCACCTCGGAGCCCTTGCCCGCCAGGTGCAGGATCTCGCTGATCAGCGCCGTGGCGCCGAGCGCGATCCCGGTGCCGAGCAGCACGCCCGCGACGGTATCGGAGAACCAGTGCGCGTTCAGGTACACGCGTGACAGCGCCATGACGAACGCGGCGGCGGCGGCGAGCACCTCCCACTTCCGCCGCTCGGGACCCGCGTGCATCAGCGCAAGGACGAGCGCGACCGCGATCGAGGCCGTGGCGACCGCGTGCCCCGACGGGAACGACGGCCCGGTCGTGGGAACGAGGCTCAACGGCGGCCGCGTGCGACCGAACCATGCCTTCGCCGCGGTCAGCGCCGTTTCCGCGACGATCCACGTCACGACCCACGCCGCGAAGTAGCGCCAGCGACGGCGGAACGCGAGATACAGCGCGACCGCGATCCGAAGAGGGATCGTGATCAAGCCACTGCCGATGAAGTTGAGCGCCTTCGCGATGGCCGTGACCACGCCGTACCGGTGCAGCTGCACCCAGTCGTACACGTGGCCGTCGAAGTGCCCGATCCACGCCCACGTAGTCGTTGTGCCCGGCTCGCCCGGGTGTTTCCCGACGCCGAGGAAGATCAGGAGCATCGCGAGGAGCAATAAGAAGGAATAGATCAACGCCCGCCGGTGGTTCGTGAGCGGATCCAGGCGCTCCTCAGGCACCCGGTGATGCTCTCAGAGTTCGGCGACAGCCGCCCTGGGCTCTTCGGCCTCGCGCGGGACGCCCACGATCAGGTTCACGAGCCCGCCCACGACGAGGCCCAGGCCGAATCCCCCGAGGACGTCGAGTGGCGCGTGGGCGCCCAGGTAGACGCGCGCGAAGATGACGAGCGCCACGACCAGCCACGGGACGATGCGCCATCTGCCTCGCAGGTACGGCTCGACGACGACCGCCAGGCCGACCAACAGGACGACGTGCCCCGACACGAACGACAGACCGGTGGTCGCGGTGTCGCCTCGAACGATGGCGTCCGCGATCGTGACGCCGGGCCGCTCACGCTGGACGAAGTGCCACACGGATCGCTCGGCGAGGAGCTTGCCCACCGTGACGAGGATCCCGGCGATGGCCAGCCGCCACTTTCGAAGCACCAGGGCGACGATCGCGAACGCCGGGCCGACCGCGAGGATCCCCAGCAGCTGGACCTTGGTCATGACGGGGGACAGGGCATCGGGGAGGCCGTTGATCGCTCGGAAGACGCTCGCCTCGAGCGTGCCGACCGTGCCGCTATGCGCGATCAGGCCGCAGGTCACGATGATGATGCCGCCGACCACGATGGCGATCGCGTCGTCGCGCCTCCGCTGGAACGTGTGCACAGACCCTCCCCGGGGCGCCGTCGCCGTCCGCCGCCGCCCTCGACCTTAGAACGACGGCTCGACGCGTGCGCGGGGCGATGACCATGGTGAGGTCGTCGTCGGGGAGTTCGCCGGGGCCTGCCGACCACGACGGCCTTCCGCGGTCGCCGGCGTCCCGTCCAGGCACGGCCCGGGCGCTACTCGAGGGCGGCCTCGCGTGGCAGATCCGGTCGGGGTTCCATCGCGCGGCGTTTGGCTGGCGTTTCCGCCGTCCGCGGCGCCCGGGCCTGCACCGGTGGTCCACCGAGTCGCATGCCCGCCAGCGCGAACACGGGGATCGAGAACGCAGCGAGGGCCGCCAAGACGAGGCCCGAGCGCGTGTCGGTTCCGGCCATCACGGCGTGGACCGTTGCGAACGCGAACAGCGCGAACGAGAGGTAGTGCGTCCGGCGCCACCACGTTCGGCCGATCCGCTGCTTGAGCAGCGACGTCACCTCGACCGCGAGCAGCACGTAGAACGCCACGATCCCCCACGCGACGGCGGCCGGGTGCCAGGTCGCCGCGAACGGCACGAGCACGGCGGCCAGGCTGAAGTGCGTGTACGAGTCGAGGAGCACCGCTCCCACGTGCACGACCGTGAAGACCACCGCGAGCCCGCCGAGGAACCGGTGCATGTCGAGGAACCACGCCGGCCAGGGCCGCTTCTTCGACAGCCGCGTCGAGATCGCGAGACCCCACACCACCGATGCCGTCGCAAGGCCCCACGCGACGAGACCGCCCGCTCGTGCGATGTCCCACGTCAGGTTCATGCCGCCTCCGCGCCCCGGAACCGGCGGTAGCCGCGGGTCCGGCGTTCGGTGCCGCCGTCGAGCACGAGCACGCCGTCGACGCCGGCGGCCTCAAGCACACCGCACCCTTCATCCGCACCGGCCAGGAACGACGCCTTCGCGAGCACCTCGGCCATCCATCCTTGGCCTGCGATCGCGGTGACGCTCGCGAGCCCGCCCACGGACGGGAGCCCGGTCGCGGGATCGATCAGGTGGTGACCGCCGTCGCGGAGGACCCGCCGGGTGCGCGCGCTCGTCGCGACCGCCCCGTCGGCGAGCGAGAGGACGCCCCGGGGGTCGCCACCGAACGGATCTTCGACCTCGACGCCCCACGCCGGACCGTCCGGCGACTCGCCGTGCACCCGGAGGTCGCCGCCGATGTTCACGCAGATGCCGGCCACGCGGTCGGCCAGCTCGTGGCTGACGATGTCGGCCGCGAGCCCCTTCCCGATCCCGCCGGGGTCGAAGCCGACACGGCCGGGAAGTCGAACGAGGAGCGCGTCCGGATCGATCTCGATCCGCGTGGCGCCGAGCTCCCGACCGTCGTCGGGCACTGCGTCGGGATCGATCTCGGCGTAGGTGCGGTCGTACCCGGCACGCACCACGGCGCCGAGGACCGTCGGGTCGAAGCGGCCGCCCGTGAGCCGGACACCGTCGAGCGCGCGCTCGACGAGCGCGATCGTCTCGGGCGAGACGCGGACCGGCATGCCGGCCATCGCGTTCATCAGGCTGACCTCGCTCGTCGGACGGAACCTGCTCCACAGCGCCTCGAGCTGCTCGATCCGCTCGCGGCCGCGATCGACGGCAGCCGACGCGGTTCGGATCGACCTCGCGACGGCGATCAGGTGGACGTCCGTGCCCATCGCTCGGAAGCGCGCATCAGCTCGCATGCGTGCTGGTCACCGCCTGGGTCGTGATGGATGCGCCGGGCGCGGCCGCCGACCGCTTGGTGACCGACGCCAGAGAAGGAGACGTCGCGCCGGCCTGCGCGACGACGCCGGCTGGGGTCGTGCTCGCGGCCCCCGCCGCGAGATCGATCGCCCGGCCGATCGCGACGAACGCGAACACGCTCAACGCCGCGGTCACCTTTCGCGCACGGGAGGCGGCGTGCCGACGGCGCTTCACCGCTGACCTCCGCCGCCGGTTGGGTTCGTGGACGTGAGCCGCACGCTGTTCGCCGTGGGGCCCCCCGCGCTCGTCGTCGTCGGGGCGGTCGTCGTGGCCGGGGCGAGGGCGCTCGACGTCGAGGCAACGGCGCTGGGGCCGCTTCCGGTGGTCGGGGGCGCGATGCCGGTTCCGGGTTGGGCGGGGGTGAGACCTGAACCGGGGACGGTGCCCCATTGGCCGCCGTCGTCACCCTCGTCCGATCGCGAGGGCAACCCCGGCACGAGCGGTTGCGTGATGGGCGCGGCGACCGGAGCGGGCACCGGACGGGCAGGAGCCGAGCGGACGCCGACGGCCCAGCCGATCCCAAGGCATGCGACCGCGCCCGCGACACCGGCGAACGCTTGCGCGCCTCGGCCGGTACCGCCCGCGTTCCTCGTCGGGACCTTCTGGTCGGACATCGCCGGTACCTCCTCGCGGATCGTGCCCTTCGGTCGATCTCTCGAGGTTCAGCTGACAGCACCGACCTGAGCGCGCGCTTCGCTCCGGCTGTGAGTCCGCTGAGGATCCGGCGCTCGTACGCCTAGCGGTTCGATCTGGTCGACCGCAGCCCGTTCATGAGCGCTGGTCGTGGTGGGTCATCATCACGGTCCCGAGCATCACGAGCCACATCAGCACCGGATACGCGATCCAGCGCTCGACCCCGCCGATCCCGATCCACGCCTGTGGTCCCATGCCTTCGAAGGCCTCCGAACCGGCGACCGTGGCTACGAGCGCGATCACGCCCAGCGCGACGGCGAAGGACGACGCCGGCCCGTGCAGGACCTTGCGCGACATGATCGCCGTGATCGAGCCCGACACGAAGCACGCGAGGGCGATCCACGGGTGCCACGTGGCGACGTTGCCCGGGAACACGGCGAGTCCGATGAGCGACACGCCGAACACCAGCAGGCCGATCGAGATCCGTCGCGGCGCGATCGATGGCCACAGTAGGTACGTCGACGCAAGCACCAAGGTGCCCGCGACCGCCATCGTCGCGATGAAGATGGCGCGGTTCGGCTGGACCATGTAGGAGTTGGGTGGAACCGTGCCGCCCAGGTCGCTGATCGTGTTCGCGAACGTGGTGTAG
This sequence comes from Actinomycetota bacterium, assembly GCA_045805225.1. GTDB lineage: Bacteria > Actinomycetota > UBA4738 > UBA4738 > HRBIN12 > AC-51. The sequence goes on from JBJMLQ010000150.1 coordinate 6,215, forward strand.
TGACGCGCCGCCGGATAGAGCGTCTCGTCCGTGATGATCGCCATCAGGACGCCGATGCCCGTGAGCGCCATGAGGGCGCCGGCGAGTCGGGTGCGCCCGGTCTCCTTGGTGCCAACCGCCGTGGGAGCCGTCGTTACGACGTCGTTGCGAGTCTTCGTCTGCATCGCGAGGCCGCCTTTCTGCTCGTGCCTCCACGTTGGCACGGAGATGAGACGCCGAGGCAGGGCGAACGACCTCCGATGCGCGTGACCATCCGCCGAGACGCCTCCACCCGGTGCGTCGAGTCGTCCTGCCGGCGTCTCCGGCGTTCCTTGCTGTGCGGACGCTAGGGCGCCGTGCCCCAGTCCGGGAACCCTTCCTCGCGGTGGGTGTCGGTGAGCTGCGTCAGGCCGGAGCCGTCGGCGGCGATCGTGTACAGGTCGAACTCGCCGGTGTTCGACGTGAACATCACGAACGCGACGTGGGTGCCGTCGGGCGACCAGGTGGGCGCCGCCTCGAAATAGAACTGTGCGCCGGTGTCGAACTTGATCGTCTTCATCGACGTGCCGTCGGGCGTGATCGTCCGGAGCCTGCCCTGCGACGCGAAGAGGATGCGTGACCCGTCGGGTGACCACCGGGCCTGGCAGCACGCGGAGTCGTTCAGGTAGGGCGAGATCCGGTGCGCGCCGCTGCCGTCGGCGTTCGCGACGAACAGCGCGAGCGTGTGGCGGCCGTGGTTGGGATCCTCCCGAAGGAACAGGACCTGGCTGCCGTCGGGCGAGTAGTCGGTGGGGATGTCGTGACCACCCAGCGTGTTGGTCGTGAGGCGCGTGAGGTCCGACCCGTCGCTATCCATCGTGAACAGACCGGGCAGATGCGCGGGATGGACGTCGTCCCACACCTCGCACAGGAGCGTTCGCCCGTCCGGCGCCCATGTCGAGCATCCGGCGTTCAACGTCCCGGGCGGCGTGAGCGGGGTGACGTCGGAGCCGTCGGCGTTCATCACCAACGCGGCGATCCTGCCGTCGGCGGTCTCCGTCCCCGCCGCGATCCGCGAGCCGTCGGGTGAGTAGCGGCCGGCGCTGCCGGGCAAGCGAAGCGTGCCGGTGCCGTCGGGCTCGACCGACTTGAGGATGCAGTCGTCGCAGTCCTTCGTGTCCTGCACGAACAGGATCCGGCCGTTGGTCGGCGGGGTGGCCGCCGCCGCCGCTTTCGTCGCGAGACCGCTCACCCCGATCGCCACGGTGATGCCGATCACGATCCATCGCCGCATCGCGTTCCTCCCACCCCCAGGCCGCTCACGGCCGCTCTCGGATCACGGGCCTTCGACAGCCGGCCTCAGCCCTCGCCGGCGAGTTTCACATGCGAGCACCCGGTCGCGCCACCTCGCCGATCCGGGTCGCAGGAGCGTGGCAGACTGGCATGATGGACGCCCTCACGAAGGAGGCGCCGGGTCCGGGGCTGACCCTCACGCAGGTGCCCGAGCCCGAGATCGGGATCAACGACGTGCTGATCCGCGTCGATCGAACCGGCATCTGCGGCACCGACCTGCACATCTTCGACTGGAACGAATGGGCGCAACAGGCCGTTCGGCCGCCGCTCGTGATCGGCCACGAATTCGTCGGTGAGGTCGTCTCCGTCGGATCGAACGTCAGCGACTTCCACCCCGGAGAGCTCGTCAGCGGGGAAGGGCACGTGGTCTGCGGCCGGTGCCGGAACTGCCTCGCCGGCCGGCGGCACCTGTGCGCGAACACGTCGAGCGTCGGGGTCGACCGGCCGGGGGCGTTCGCGGAGTACGTCGCGCTGCCGATGACGAACGTCTGGCATCACGACCCGGCGATCGACCGTGACGTGGCCGCGATCTTCGACCCCTTCGGCAACGCGGTGCACTCGGCGCTGACGTTCCCCGTCCTCGGAGAGGACGTGTTGATCACGGGTGCGGGGCCGATCGGGTTGATGGCGTGCGCGGTCGCGCAGCACGCCGGCGTGCGCTACGTGGTGGTGACCGACGTGAACCCCTTCCGGCTGGAGCTCGCGAAGCGGCTGGGGGCGACGCTCGCCATCGACGTGCGTTCCACCCGTGTGGCCGACGTTCAGCGCGAGCTCGACATGAAGGAGGGCTTCGACGTCGGGCTGGAGATGAGCGGAGATCCGGACGCGCTGCACGAGATGGTCGCGAACATGTGCCACGGCGGGAAGATCGCGCTGC
>JBJMLQ010000151.1:0-22021 GCA_045805225.1 Actinomycetota bacterium
ACGGTTTTGAAGACCGCGAGGCCCACCAGGAACCCTGACGCCTCCGGCGCCAAGGCTATCTGCCGGGCCGCTGGTCGGGCCGGGTTAGGCCGAGGGTCCAACCGACCGATGACCTTCTCGGTCCGTCGGATGCGTGACCTACGATTGGACGACGATGGAAGCCGCGTTCTTCGACCTCGACAAGACGATCATCAGCCGGTCGTCGTCACTCGCCCTCGGGCGGCCGTTGTACCGCGCCGGCATGGTCTCGCGCGGCCAGCTCATGCGCGGCGCGTACGCCCAGCTCGTGTACCTGTTGATCGGCGCCGACGAGTCGCGGATGGACAAGCTCAAGGAGGGCATGCTCCAGCTGACGAAGGGCTGGGACCGCACGCAGGTCGAGCGACTGGTGCACGACGTGATGCTCGAGGTGATCGACCCGTTCGTCTATCAAGAGGCGCTCGATCTCATCGCCGAGCATCAGTCGGCGGGACGGCGCATCTACATCGTGTCGTCGTCGCCCGAAGAGGTCGTGCGTCCGCTCGCGCGGCACTTCGGCGTCTCGGGGGTGATCGCGACGCGCGCGCAGGTCGGAGCCGACAACCGCTACACGGGCGAGCTCGAGTTCTACGCCTACGGCGAACACAAGGCCGAGGCGATCCGATCGTTGGCGAGCCGTGCACGCGTCAACCTCGAAACCTCGTTCGCGTACTCCGACTCGGTGACCGACGTGCCGATGCTCGAGGCCGTCGGCCACCCGGTCGCGGTCAACCCGGACCGCGACCTGCGGCACATCGCCGAGGATCGTGGGTGGGAGATCCGCAACTTCCGCAACCCCGTACGGCTGCGGTCGCGCATCGCCGAGGCCGTGCCGCCGAAACGCGCCGGCGTCGCCGCAGCCGCCGTCGGCGCCGCCGCGGTCGCGGGTGTGCTCGTGTGGGTGTCGATCCGCGCGCGCGAACGACGCGTCGTCGCGTGATCATGGTGGGGCCGGGGTAGCGCGTCGCAGGGTTCGGGTGTACGGTCGTATGGGAGGCCGAAAGGCGCCCGCGAGGGGAGCAGAACCCACGCGCGAGTCATGCCGCGGGAGGCATGTCCCAGGACCCGGGGCGTACGAACCCGGCTCCAGGGACACGTGCGGACAGCGCTTGATACCTGCTCCCCTCGCTCTGTACCTCACCTGCGGTCGACGCGTTCGGTGATCGGTCCGTTCAGTCGCGCGCCGCGCTGACCGTTCGATAGCGGAAGAGCGCGCCTTGCGGGTAGGCGTCGTTGCCCCCCCACCCGAAGCCGACCTTGTACATCTGCTGCACGATCGCCTTGGGCATCGTCGGTTGCTCGCCGGGCGGGTTGGACGACGGATCGAGCTCGATCGAGACGCCCCAATCGGCGGGCGTGAGCGGCCCCGAGGGATCGTGCACCGACCACACCGGATCGAAGCAGGATCCAACATCCGTGATGGCCGACGCCGCTCCGGTCGCAGCGATCGCGTGGATCGCACGCTTCAACAGCGGCAGGACGTCGGCGTTGCACGTGATCGACCCCAGCACGGGCAGCGTCGCGGACTGGATGTGGTCCTGCACCCACCGCGGCTCGATCACGATGTGGCGCGGATCGGTCGTGTCGGGATGCGCCTGGAACTCGCCGAACGTTTGCTTCAGGAACAGCGGCGGCATCACGCGGTCGTTCGCGCGCAGGTACGCGGTGTCGCCGGGCGCGCGCACCTCGACGGCCGGGTAAGGCGTCTGGACGGGGAGCAGGTCCGCGAACGCCGGGATCAGGTCGTCGGCGGTGAGGGTCGCGTTCGCCTTGACGTGGAACAAGACATAGCGTTCCGTCGTCACGCCGATCTTGACAGCTGTGTCTCGCGGGACGAGCAGCTCGTACGCGCCCATCAGCGCATCGGGCAGGGTGCCGACGATGGCTACCTTCTGGCCGCCGCGGAACAGCAGCGTCGCGCCGGCGCCGAGGCCACGGAGGTTCGCTTCGGACTCGGGCAAGATGCCCTGCCCGGGCCGGAGGTTCTGCACGAGCTGGCGTTCCGGCTCGGGCAGGAACGTCGCGAACGTCGGGTCGACGCCCGTCGTGTCCATCGGGATCATCATCGGTGGCTCCGGCTGGTCGACGCCGTCGCCGTTCGCGTCGAGCGAGGCCGTCATCCACGCGATGTCGGCGGTGGCGGTCGTCGTGGCGGTGACGTCGGGCACGGTGCTCACGAGATCGCCGAAGCCCGACGGAAGCCCGCCCGGTACCCACGCGAGCCACGCCTCGGGCGTCGGCACCGCCGCCGACACACTCGGGGACGGTCCGGTGGCGGACGTCGGGGCTGAAGAGCCTGCCTCGCTGCGGCCGCCGAGCCACACGATGGTCGATCCGATCAGCGTGACGACGATGAACGTCACCACGCCGCGGGTGAGCGCGCGACGTTCGAGCGCATCCATGACAGTGGGCGAGTGTACGGCCGCGCCCGGAGCCGGCCGGGAGGGCGCTAGCCCGAGGCCGGGTGCTGAAGCAGCCCCGCGAGCCGCTCGGCGCGCCGGGCCGCCTGATGCGGACGGCCGGCATTGACCGCGATCGCGATCGCGCGGAGCTCGCGCTCGACGGTGGGGGACAGAGCCGAGGCGCGAGCCCGAACCAAGGGATCGAGCTTGGCGACCGCCTCGTCGAGACGGCTCAGCATGACGCGAGGGGCGACGACATCGTCGCGGTAGGTCTGGAGCGAGATGACGTCTCCCATGTGTTTCACCATAGGACCGTGGTCTGACACGGGGTAATCACCGGCTCAGGCCACCCGCACACTCGTGACGGGCGCGAGCCGAGGGGCGACCGTGAACCACGATCGACCGGCGTCGGTCGATCCGAAGACCTCTCCCGACGTCGCGCCGAAGAACAGGCCCATCCCGTCGCCCTCGCCGTTCCGGTCGAGCGCCTGACGCAGGATCGTGACGTACGCGTCGGTCGGCAGGCCGTCGCCGTGACGCGACCACGTCGCGCCGCCGTCGCGCGTCCCGTACACGCCGAGCATGCCGCCCGGCACGACGCGGTCCTCGGCGCCGGTCATCGGGATCAGGAACGCGCTGTCGGGATCAGCGGGGTCGGTTACGAGCGGGAACCCGAACGGCGACGGGAGCCCCTGCCGGATGTCGCTCCAGGTCTCGCCCTCGTCGTCGCTGCGGTACACGCCACCGTGGAACTGCATGAACAGCCGCTCCGGCCGCGCCGTCGCCCGGTGCATGTTGTGGACGCAGAGCACGTTCGTGTCGGCTCGCGCCTCCTCGGGCATGTATTCGGGGACCAGCCCGGTATAGCCCGTGCGCCAGGACTGGCCGCCGTCGTCGGTGATCCAGACACCCGCCGCCGAGATGCCGATGGCGAGCTTCATCGGATCGCCGGGCCACGGGCAGATGGAATGCAACGCCAGGCCGCCGAGCCCGGGCTGCCAGTCGCCGGCGATCCGCTCCTTCCAAAGCGCTTCGTTCCGTGACCAGGTCTCGCCGCCGTCGCGGGACTCCCACAGCGCCGCCGGGTCGGTGCCGGCCCACAGCTGACCGTCGGCCTCCCCCGGCTTGACCTTCCAGATCCGCTCGAGGGACACGTCGTCGCTGTCGGCGAACGCGATGCCCGACGCCTGCGTCCAGTCCCTCGACGGATCGTCGGTGAACATCAGCCGCGGGCCGTAGAACCCGGATGTGACGGACGCGAAATAGCGTCCCGTTCGCCGGTCGCGGATCGCGTATTCGACGACATCACCGGCGAACGCGCGCGTGACGATCCGGTACGAGCGGGGCTCGTCGCCGGACACCACGAACAGCCCCTTCTTGGTCCCTATCAGCAGCTCGGGCATCACGTTCCCCCCGTGATCGACGGAAGCACCTGGAGATGATCATCGTTGGCGAGCGCCGTCGTTTCGTCGACGCGCTCGCCGTTCCGGAACACGTTCACATGGCGGCGCACCGCGCCGTGTTCATCGAGGATCCAGCCGGTGGTCTTGGGCCACGTCGACTCGAGCTCCCGTAGGACGTCGCCGACCGTGCCGCCCGCGATCTCGAGATCGCGGTTGCCCCCGGCGAGGTCCTTCAATGGTGCACGAAGCGTGACCACCGCCATCGGCCGAGCCTACCGCCCCGCCCGGACACCGGGCTATCCGCCGCTCGAGCCGGCGGTCGGTCGCGAGCCGTACTCGAAGTGCATCCCATCGGGCGTGAGGAACGTCCCGCCCCAAAGGAATCCCCATCGCTGGAAGATGCGCACGATGCGCGGGTCCATGGTCGGCGCTGCGCCGTACGGGTTCTGTGGCGCGTCGATATCGATCGCGGCGCCGTAGGCGTGCTGGGACGGCGGGGCCGTCGGGCTCCGGGCGACCGTCCGCGCCGCGTAGCACCCCGAGTAGACGTTGAGCTCGTTGCCGAGCCCGGCCCGCTCCACGTCGGTGAGCGCGCCGATCAGCATGGGGAACAAACGGCGGTTGCACGTCACCGGCCCCAAGATCGGGACGGTCCGCGTGACGATGTTCGCCTGGTACCACGCTGGATCCACGTTGAGATAGGCCGGGTCGTCGCTTCGGGGATACGCGGCGAACTCGCCGAACATCTCCTTCATCACGATCGGCGGGTTCACGCCGGAGGCGATCCGCATGTAGGTGGAACCACCGGGGGGCACCATGCGGATCGCGGCGCCCGGGATGATCCGGTGCATGATCGAGGCGAACCGCGGGAGCGTCATGTTTCCGGGCGGCAGGGCGAGCATGTACCGGTCGTCAACGATCCCGAGCGACCGGCCGACGGCGCGCGACACGAGCATCTCGCTCCACCCCGCCACCGCATCGGGCACCACCGCGCCGACCGTGACCGTCCGTGTGCCGAACGTCATCGAGCCGCCGACGCCGAGGTGACGCAGGCGCGCGCTCGACGTCCCGAGTACGGCTTTCCCGGACCGCAGCGCGGAGGTGACGTCATCGCGCGCGTCCGGTGGCACGAACGGCGCGTAGCCGGCCGGATCGACGGAGAAGGCGTCGATGGGGATCTCGTACGGCGGCGTTGGATCGTCGACCACCGCGCCGGTGGCGTCGTGCGACATGGTCATCCATCGGGTGTCGCCCGCGACGACAACGGTGGTGCCGAGCGCGGGCGTGGCGTCGGCTTCGGCGGAAACATCGGTAGGAAGCGAGCCGGTGATCCACGCGAGCCAGGCACCGGGCATGCGTGCCGACGCGTCGGTGGCGGTCGATGCGGACCCGGGGTCGGTGACCGTGTGGCCCGAGGCGCTCGAGGCCGGGCGCGTGGCTTCGCCTCGGTCCGACCGGGCGATCGCGACGGTGCCGCCGACGAGCGCGATGGCAAGCATCGCGCCGAACGCGAGCCGTCGTCGGCGCACCGTCGCCCGTGCGGTCATCGTCGTCAGGCTAGCCAGGGGCATGCGCGCATGACCGCTTCCGGCGCCCCGTGGTTCCCGGAGGTTCCGGCCGACCCGGGGACGAGGCGAAGGTCCTAGGCCGACGGTCGCGAGCCGCGCGCACGCCCTTGTCCCTATGCGAACCCCGCAGCTAGGGTGTGGGTTCCACGCGACCGCGGGTAGCGAGCATCACGGACGGGGTCGCCGGGCTCGGCTCACATAGAGGAGGAACAGGCATCATGCGCTTCACAACCCCCCGGATCGGGTCGTCTCTGGCCCGCATCGTCACGGCGCTCGGCTTGGTAGCGGGCGTTCTCATCCTCGCGGCGCCTGCGTCGCAAGCCACCAACGTTGCCGCCGTGTCCGCCGGCGCGGTCACCGCCTGCGTGCGGACCGCCGCCGACGCCGCGTTGTGCTGGGGCTACAACGACGTCGGCATGGTGGGCGACGGCACCCGTACCGACCGGCGCGTCCCCACCGCCGTCAACGGGCTCAACACCGGCATCCAGGACGTTCAGGCAGCGTGGGACCACACGTGCGCGCTGACGAACAGCGGCGGCGTGAAGTGCTGGGGCCACAACGGTGACGGCGAACTGGGTGACGGCTCGTTGATGAAGCGCCTGGAGCCCGTCGGCGTGCAGGGCCTCAACACCGGCGTCGACCAGATCTCGCTCGGGTTCGATTCCGGCTGCGCGCTGGTCGCCGGCAACGTCAAGTGCTGGGGCTACAACGGCAGCGGCCAGCTCGGCGACGGCACGCGCACCACGCGCCGCACGCCCGTCGACGTGAAGGGGCTGCCGGGTCCGGTGACGCAGATCTCGGCCGGCTGGGATCACACCTGCGCGCTGACGGCGGCGAACACGGTCGTGTGCTGGGGCGACAACAAGTTCGGCGAGCTCGGCGACGGTTCGCGGACCGACCGCCTCAAGCCGGTGGCCGTGAGCGGCCTGTCGGGCGTCGCGCAGGTCTCGGCGGGTTACGACCAGACCTGTGCGCTGCTGACCGGCGGCACGGTCAAGTGCTGGGGCAACAACGGCACCGGCGAGCTCGGCGACGGGACGACGACGCAGCGCAAGCTGCCGGTCGCGGTGAGCGGCCTGTCGAACGTTGACTCGATCTCCGCAGGGTTCAACCACACATGTGCCGTGACGAACGGCGGCGCCGCGATGTGCTGGGGCGCCAACGAGTCCGGCGAGCTCGGCGACGGGACGACGACGGACCGGCACACACCCGTCACGGTGTACAAGTCGGGCTCCGGCGTGGCCCAGATCTCCGCCGGCGGCTTCAAGAAGGCGGGCATGACGTGCCTGACCACGACCGGCGGCGCGGTGCAGTGCTTCGGCGCGAACCACGGCGTCCACGGCCTCGCTCCGATCGACAGCCACGGCGGTCAGCTCGGCGACGGCACCAAGATCGAGCGGCTCGTCCCGATCACCGTGCGGAAGCTCACCGGTGCGAGCCCGGCGAACTACCGCCCCGACCTTCTGATCTCGAAGCACAAGGCCGCGGGTTTCGCCGGGAACGGCATCTACAACAGCAGCGGCGGGAATCAGACGAAGGCGACCGCGATGGCGCCCGGCGGCACGAGGCACTTCTTCGTGAAGGTGCAGAACGACTCCGGCACCGCGGACACGTTCTTCCTGGTCGGGTCGCACACCGGGCACGGGTTCACGATCAGCTACTCGAGCGGCGGCAAGGTGATCAAGAACGACGTCACCAAAGGCACCTACTTCGTGTCGGTGCCGGCCGGCGGCGAGCGCACCGTCGTGATCACGGTGTCCGCGAAGAACACCACCCCGTCTGGGGTGTCGCGGTCGCTGAAGCTGATCGTCCGGTCCGCCGGCGACAGCGCGAAGGTTGACGCGGTGAAGGGACTCATGAAGACGACGTGAGCCTTGGCTGAGCCTCGCGCTCGGTTCACCCTTCCTGCGGCCCGGGGCTTCGCCCCGGGCCGCGGTTCGTCCCGAGGCGTTGAGTCCGCAGCCGTCGCGTCGGTGTGACCGACCGCACGCGCACATCCCCCGACAAGAACGCGAGATGGGTCGGTCTGGGGATCAACAGCGCATCGGCGCGCCGGTAGCGTTCCTCCCGTCGGCGCGGTTCGTCCGCACCGACCACCCCCTGAAGCTTCCTCGAGCGATAACGCTGCGCGTCCCGCGCGCGTTCGGTGAAGAAGGGACGGGGATGGAACGGTCGACGCGCGTGGTCCTCGCGATCGAAGCGCCGGAGGTGCTCGACGAAGTCCTGCACTTCCTCGACCGAAGCGGCGCCGTGCGGGTCGTCGCGACCGCCGACGGTGAGCGACAGATCGTCGACGCCGTCACGCAACTCGAACCCGATCTGGTGATCGCCGAGCCTCGGTTCGCCGGCGCCGTGCCCACGGGTACCCCGTGCGTCGCGATCGCCAGCCGGGAGTCGATCGCCGCGCTTCGCGCGGCGATCGCGGCCGGCGTCCGCGGGTTCACGGTCTGGCCCGAGGAGCGCGACCGGTTGATGGAGCACGTGAACGGGTTCGCCGTCGGCGCCAAGCATCTCGAGCGGCGCGCGACGGTGCTGGCGACCCACGCCTCGCGTGGCGGCGCGGGCTGCACCTTCCTCGCGACGCACCTGGCGCGCGCTGCGGCCTCGAACGGCAGATCGGTGGTGCTGATCGATGTCGATCCCTTCGGCGGCGACGTCGCGACCGCGCTCGGGCTCGGCGAAGGCACCGAGGGACTACACCCGGTCTCCGAGCTGTGCGATGTCGTCGACGAGATGACGCCGGGCTCGTTCACCGACGTGGTCTTCGAGCATCACGAGGGGTTCGGCGTGATCGTAGCCACTCCGCCGGACGCACCGGCCCCGGACGAGCGGTCGGTGGCGCGGGTGATCGATCTCGCAGCCGCTTCCGCCGACGTGGTCGTCCTGCACACTGCCCTTGGCACCGACCCCGTCACCCGCACCGCGCTGCGGGCCGCCGACGCGGTCATCGAGGTCCTCGCGCTCGACATCGCGTCGTTCCGCGCAACGGTGCGGACGCTGGCGCGACTCGCTCCCGACGCCGTGGAGGACCGAACGTCGTTCGTCGTCAACCGGGCGACTCGCGGTGAGGTCGTGCCGGCCGATGTCGAGCGCGTGTTCGGCCGCGCGCCGGACGCGATCGTGCCCCTCGACGCCTCGGTTCCTCGTCTGCAAGATCACGGCCGGTTGCTGCCGCCGCGTGCGCGTGCGGCTCGGGCCGTCATGCGGCTGAGCGAGCGGCTGCTCGCCTCGGCCGCAGAACTGCGAGGTGCCGCGTGACGGGCCTCGACATCCTCTCCCTCATCGATCAGGTGCTCGGCCGCGCCCAGCGGCGCCCCCTCCGACCCCGGGCCCACGAACCGGAAGGGGGAACAGGTGCGGATACGTCAGATCGCAACCGCCGTCGTGATCGTCGCGACGGTGGCGATCGCGACACCGGCGCAGGCCAACGTCGGGACGTCGTGCAGCGCGTGGAAGACCACCAAGACGGGCGGACATCAGTCCGCGTGCTATGTCCGGAGCGCCGATTGGCAGGTGGCCGCGAAGGGGCGGGGCTACTACGACGGCTCGACCAAGCTGGTGCAGATGAACATCTCCGTGTCGCTGCAGTCCTCGATCGACGGCATCACGTGGTCGACGCTCGTGAGCCGCTCCTGCGGGTTCACCGCCGTCCCGTCCTCCTCGCCGGGTGGCTCGTGTCTCACGGCGGCGGAGTGGGTGGACGCCGGCGCGCTCTACCGAGCCCGCACGTTCCTGGTGCTGTTCGAAGCGAACGGGACGGTGCGAACGACCAATCCGTCGTACAGCCCGATCACGTCCTGATCGTCTCGAGGTCGGTCCGCAGGACGGGAGGCGGCCGTGGCCGCTGACACGCTCCGCACGCTTCGCCGAGAGGTGCGCGATCAGCTACGCGTGCGGATCGACGCACAGGGGCTCGCGAGCGCGCCGCCTGCAGAACGCCGGGTACGGGTGCGCGACGAGGCGCTCGACCTGCTCCGCCAGCGCGGCGCGTTGCTGCCGCAGCGGGAGCTCAACCGCATCGTGAACGAGGTCTCCGACGATGTCGTCGGGTTCGGACCGATCGAGTCGCTGTTGAAGGACCCGACCGTGACCGAGGTGATGGTCAACGGACCCGACGACGTATTCGTGGAGCGAGAGGGGCGCATCGAAAGGGTGCGTGATCGGCTATTCGAGGGGGAGGAGCCGGTCATGCATCTGATCGAACGCATCGTGGGGCCCTTGGGCCTCCGGGTCGATCACGCGTCACCATGGGTGGACGCTCGACTACCGGACGGTTCGCGGGTCCATGCGATCGTGCCGCCCCTCTCGCTCCGCGGTCCGACGCTCACGATCCGCAAGTTCTCGCCCGCGCCCATCACCCCCGCGCTCCTGGTCGAGCGGGCGTCGGTCGGTCCCCGGATGATGCGGTTCCTCCTGTCGTGCGTGCGCGGGCGCGCCAACCTCGTCGTCTCGGGTGGAGCCGGAAGCGGCAAGACCACCATGTTGGGCATCCTCACGACCGCGATCCGTGACGACGAACGCGTGATCACGATCGAGGATGCCGCGGAGCTGCGTCTGGCCAACCCGCATGTCGTGTCGCTCGAGGCGCGCCCGGCCAACGTGGAGGGTCGCGGCGAGGTGTCGGTGCGCGACCTGGTTCGCAACGCGCTTCGGATGCGCCCGGACCGGATCATCGTCGGTGAGGTGCGCGGGGGCGAGGCCCTCGACATGTTGCAGGCGATGAACACCGGTCACGAGGGGTCGCTGTCGACGGCGCACGCGAACTCCGCCCGCCATGTCCTGTGGCGACTCGAGACGATGGCGATGATGTCCGACGTCGATCTGCCCGCGGCGCATGTCCGAGGGCAGGTCGCGGCCGCGCTCGACGTCATCGTGCAACTCGCACGGTTGCGCGACGGCCGTCGGATCGTGTGGGAGATCGCCGCCGTCGAGGGAACGCGCGAGGGCGAGGCGGTTGTCGAGCCCGTGTTCCGGTTCCAGCCCCGCGCCGGTGAGGGCACGTTCGAGGCCACGGGTTATGTGCCCACCATCGTGCACACCTTGCGGTCTCGCGGAGAGTCGCTGCCGGACGCCTTGTTCGACGTCGGGGTCGACCGCTGAATCCCGTGGCGATCGTGGGGATGCCACTCGCGGCATGGTGTTTGGGCATCGGCGCGTACCTCGCGCGCCGGGCGATCATCAGCGCCCGGCTCGAACTGCCTGCGCCGGCGACGATCGGCGTGCCGTCCATCGGCCGGAAAGATCTGCTCGTGTTCGGGACGGCCGCTCTCGTCGGGTGGACGGTGGCGCGAGCGCCCGGGGTCGCGATCGCGCTCGTGGTCACCGCGGTGGTACGCACGGTGAGGCGCCGGCGAGCCCTCGCCGTCACGCCGGTCATCGTCGAGGAACGATTCGCCGACGCGGTCGGCGCGCTCGCGGCGGCGGTGCGATCGGGCGCCTCGCTCACGCAGGCGATCCGGTACGCGGCAACGGAGGCGGCGCCGCCGGTGCGTGACGAGCTCACGCACATCGTGGAGCAGCTCGACACGGGGATCGCGCTCGACCGGGCGCTCAGGTCGTGGTCGTCGGCCCGGCCAAGCGCGAACGTCGAGCTCGTCGTCGGCGCGCTGGAGCTCCATCGCCGCAGCGGCGGCGATCTGCCCGTCGTGCTGGACCAGGTCGTCGGCGCGATCAGGGACCGCGTCAGCATCGCGCGCGAGGTTCGGTCGCTCACCGCGCAGGCCCGGATGTCGGCATGGATCCTCGGGCTCCTCCCGGTCGGCTTCTTCGCGTTCCTGTGGCTCACGTCGCGCCGCGACATCGAGGGCGCGATGTCCACCGTCGTCGGGATCGCCTGCGTCGTCTTCGGACTGCTGCTCGAGCTCGGCGCGTTCGTCTGGATCCGGAAGTTGCTGGTGGTCGAGTGAGTGCGGCGTTCGTCTCCGGTCTGCTCGCCGCAGGCTCGATCGTCGCGGCGTGCGCGGGCGTACGCAGCGCCGGAAAAATCCCGCCGTCGCTTCTGGGTGCCGCGGCGGTCGAACCGACAAGGCGGCGCCGCACCCGGCGCGACCGACGCGCGCGTCGGGATGCGCTGCACGCCGATGTCCCGCAGCTGTTGGATCTCCTCGCCGCCGGGTCGACGGCGGGCCTGTCGGCCGAGGCGTCGTTCCGCCAGGCGGTGTCGTGCCTGCAGGGGCCGCTCGGCGAGGACCTCGGCGACGTCATGCGGTCGGTCGACCTCGGCGTGCCCTGGCGCGAGGCGCTCGCCGGGCATGTCGCCGAGACCGGCGACCCGGATCTCGCTCGGACGGTCGCGGTGTTGGCGCGGACGGAGGCGCTCGGGGTTCCGCTGCGCGACGCGACGCGCGAGCTGGCCGCGGCGGTGCGCGACGCCCGGCGGGCAGCGACGCTCGAGCGTGCGCGCACGGCGCCGGTGAAGATGCTGTTCCCCCTGGTGTTCCTGATCCTCCCTGCCTTCCTCCTCCTCACGGTGGTGCCGGTCCTCATCACCACCGTGCGTTCCATCGACTGAGAGGAGGTGAGCAGATGTCGTATCTCGTTCGTCTGTACCTGCGCACCGTCGGAGCGATCCGGCGGGAAGAGGGGCAGACCACGTCGGAGTACGCGTTGGTGATCTTGGCGGCGGCCGCCGTCGCGGTGGTGTTGATCACGTGGGCGCACTCGTCGGGCAAGCTGCCGGCGTTCTTCGATCAGATCATCGACACCGTGATCGGGGATGCGTCTTCCGCCTGATCGATCGTCGCGCGGGTCGGCGGCGGTGGAGTTCGCGTTGGTGCTGCCGCTGGTGTTCGCCGTGACCCTGGGCCTCGTCCAGGTCGGCGTGCTCGCGCGGGATCGAGCGCTGGTCGAGGCGGCGGCGCGCGCGGGAGCGCGCGCCGCCGCCGTCGAGCCGGACGAGACCGCGATCCGCGACGCCGCCGTCGCGGCATCGCCGGGCCTCGACGCGGCGTCGATGGCGGTCGGCGTCGACCGCACGGGAAGTCAGGGCGCTCCGGTGACGGTCTCGATCGTCTACGAGGATCCGATGCGCGTGCCGTTCATCGGGTGGCTCGTCGGCACGTCGGTTCAGCTGCACGCGTCTGCGGTGATGCGTCAGGAGTTCGGATGAGCCACACGGCGGCAGAGCGCGGGTCCGTCTCGGTCGTGTGCGCCGCCGCGATCTGCATCGCGCTCGTGTGCACGATGGGGGTCGCAGACGTCGGCCGTGTTCTGGTCGAGCGATCGCACGCGGAGGCGGCTGCCGACGCGGCCGCACTCGCCGCTGCGCAAGACCTCGCTCTGGGAACGGGCGACCCCGCGGCCACCGCGACGCGGTTCGCCGAGGACAACGGCGTCGCGCTCGTCGACTGTTCCTGCGCGCCCGGCGCGGCCGAGGCCGTCGTCACCGTGCGCAGGACGTTCACCGGATTGTTGCTGGTGCCGGGGTCCCTCGCCGTCCAGGCGCGAGCGCGAGCTGTCGTCGCTCTTCCGTAGAAGGAAGCCGCAGTGAGCTCCGGCGTAGACTCGCCCGCATGACCTCGCGCCGTCAGCTGGAAGAGCTGCTCGCCGCCGTCGCCGACCACGGCGTCGCCCCGAAGGACGCGGCGGACCGGCTCGTGGACCTGCCGTACCGCGATCTCGGCTTCGCGCGCGTCGACACGCATCGCGAGCTCCGGCAGGGCGCGCCCGAGGTGATCCTCGGTTCCGGCAAGACGCCCGACCAGGCCGCACGGATCGCGCTCGCGCTCGCGGAGGCCGGCGCGTCCAGCGTGCTCGTGACGCGGGCAGACCAGCCGATGCGGGCGGCCGTGCGCGAGGTGCTCCCGGAGTCGCAGGAGGACGAGCGTGCCCGCGCCGTGTGGGCGGAGCGCGAGCCGATCGACAAGCGCGGGCACGTGCTGATCGTTTCCGCCGGTACCTCCGACGGGCCGGTGGTCCACGAGGCCCGGATCCGGGCCGACCTCCTCGGGACGACCGTCACGGTGCACGAGGACGTGGGCGTCGCAGGCCTGCATCGCCTCGCGCCCGTGATCCCGGACCTCGACCGAGCCGACGTCGTCGTCGTGGTGGCGGGGATGGACGGCGCGCTTGCCAGCGTGATCGGCGGCCTGGCCGCCTGCCCCGTGATCGGCGTGCCGACGAGCGTCGGGTACGGCTCGGCGCACGGCGGCGAGACCGCGCTCAACGCGATGCTCGTCTCGTGCGCCGACGGCCTGGCCGTCGTCGGCATCGACGACGGCCTCGGCGCGGGATCGGTCGCCGCACGGATCGCGCGCCGCGCCGAGGTGCGCACGTCGTGACCGGGGTCGCCCACGTCGATCCGATCGGCGGCCTTGCGGGCGACATGCTGCTCGCCGCGCTGCTCGACGCAGGGGCGCCGACGCAGGCGCTCGATGACACGATCGCCGCGCTCGGGCTCGTGGGCGTTGCGATCGACGTCTCCCGGCCGGTGCGCGGCGGGCTCCGATCGACCCACGTCGAGGTCCGCACCAACAAGGGGTCGGGTCGCGCGGCCGCCGAGATGCGCGCGCTCGTCGTCGCCTCGCGGCTGGCTCCTCGCGTTCGCACGGACGCGCTCGCCGCGCTCGACCGGTTGATCGCCGCCGAGGCCGCGGTTCACGGCATCGATCCGAGCGCCGTGGTCCTGCACGAGTTGGGTGACGACGACACGCTGGTCGACATCTGCGGCGCCTTCGCGCTGCTCGACGCCCTCGATATCGAACGACTGGTCTGTGCGCCCATCCCGCTCGGGCGTGGGATCGGCGAGATGGATCACGGCACGATGCCGCTCCCGGCGCCGGCGACGATGGCGTTGCTCACCGGGGTTCCGGTCGTCGGCGTCGAGACGGCCGGCGAGCTCGTCACGCCGACCGGCGCCGCCATCGTGGTGACGGCCGCCGACGCGTGGGGCGAGCTTCCTGCGATGGTGCTCCGCACGACGGGCACCGGCGTCGGCAGCCGCGAACACCCGGATCGCCCCAACCTCGTCCGCGTCACGATCGGCGACGCCGTGACCGAGCCGCGCGGTGACACGACGGTCGTGTTGCTCCAGGCCAACGTCGATGACCTCGTTCCCGAGCTCGTGCCCGACGTCCTCGGGGCGTGCACGGCCGCCGGCGCCATCGACGCCTGGACGGTCCCCATCCACATGAAGAAGGGCCGCCCCGGCGTCATGCTCAGCGTCCTCGGCCGGCCGGCGAACGAACGGAAGCTCGCCGAGACACTTCTTGCGCACTCCTCGACGCTCGGGGTTCGCGTGCAACGCCTCGAGCGCTACGAGCTCGATCGTGCCATCCGCGAGGTTGACATCGGCGGGCACTCGGTCCGTGTCAAGATCGGCCTGCTCGAGGGCCGGGTTGTGAACGTCGCCCCCGAGCACGACGATTGCGCCGCAGTCGCCGCCTTGACCGGCAGGCCGGTCAAGCAGATCTGGGCCGAGGCCCTCGCCGCGGCCACGCAGACGCAGGAGCTCGATGCCCGCGCTCGATGATCTCGAGGCCACGATCGCGAGCGCGCCGAGCGCGCTGGTCGCGTTCTCCGGAGGCGTCGACTCCTCGCTGGTCGCCGCCGCCGCCGCTCGGGTGCTCGGGGAGCGCGCGCTCGCCGTGACGGCCGTCTCGCCGGCCCTCGCGACCGGCGAGCTCGACGGCGCGCGCGCGGTCGCCGCGGCCGTCGGCATCGCGCACCGAGCGATCTCGACGGATGAGCTCGCCCGCGACGGCTACCGGCGCAACGCCGCCGATCGCTGCTACCACTGCAAGTCCGAGCTCTACGACCGTCTGGCGGTCCTCGCACACAACGAGGGCTTCGCCGTGACCTTCTCCGGCGCGAACGTCGACGACCTGGGCGACTGGCGTCCCGGGCTCCGAGCCGCGGCCGAGCACGCGGTGCGCCATCCGCTCGTGGAGGCCGGCTTCCGCAAGCGGGATGTCCGCAACACGGCGACGCAGCTGCGGATCCCGAGCGCCGACAAGCCCGCCATGCCGTGTCTCGCCTCGCGCCTACCGTACGGGACAGCGGTCGACCCCGCGACGCTCGCGCAGATCGATCGTGCAGAGTCGGCGATCAAAGCGCTCGGCTATCGCGATCTGCGCGTGCGTCATCTCGGCGGCCTCGGCAAGGTCGAGCTCGCCGACGACGACCTCGCCCGCGCACATACGAGCGACGACGCCCGGAGGGCGATCCTGGATACGGTCCTCGCCGCCGGATACACGGACGCGGCGATCGACGACGAGCCGCTGCGATCAGGCTCGTTCACCGGCATCCGCAGCATCCCGCTCGCCACCAGGTAGCGCTATTCGAGGTTGCGCGCCCGCGAGTCGCGTGCCGTCGGCGTCCGGTACCCCGGTTCGCTCCGCGCGGTGAGGAACTCAACCGCAGCCCACAGCAGCTTCGACCTGGGATAGAACCACACCGGCAGTCCGCCGAGGATCGCGATGCTCCCCGCGATCACCGGCACGACCGGGATGAACGGCACGGTCAGGATCATCGTCACCACCATCGCCGCGATCCAGAACGCGCACGCGAAGGTGTAGTTGATCACCATCGCGCCGAGGAACCCGCCCTCTTCGGCCTCGAAGCGCAGATCGCACACCGGACACAGCGGTTTCGGCGTGAACCACGTCTGCCAGATCGCGCGCGCGCCGCAGCGCGGGCAGCGCTTGCGGAGGCCTCGCAGCAGCACTCGACCCGAGCCCGCCTCGACGAGCAACGGCAGCTCGTCGTCGCGGTCGGTCCGCGGGTTCAGCGAGCCGTACGGATCGCTCGTGCGTTCGCTCCTATCGGCGGTCGTAGATCGCGAAGAACTTGACGATCGTTTCCTTGATGCGCCACGTACCCGCCGACCCCTTCGGCGTAACCAGGAGGTCGCCCGCTCGCACGGCGAGGACCCGTCCGTCGGTCTCGATCTCTGCCTCGCCGGCGAGGATCAGCGCGACCTCGTCGTAGGGCCGTTCGAACGACCACGTGTCGGGCTCCCGACGCCAAAAGCCGGTCTGCAAGGCACCGTCGGGGCTGGTGAACGTCTCCGCCTCGGCGCCGCCCGTCCCTAGCGTGCCCGGCGGGTCCACGAGGTCTGCCCAGGCTCGTTCGCCCTCGTGGATCACCCGCACCTCGGTCGTCTGCTCTCGTGTCTCGCTCATACGCAGGAGGGTACGTTCGGCCCCTGCCCCCTGTCCGGGCGCGGGTGTACCATCGCCGAACCATGGCGAAGAAGCCCGCACGCCGACCGCTGGGGCGCTCCCGGCGCGCCGAGCTCAACGTGATCGACTACACGTTGGCCAAGCGCGCCATCCTTCGCGACTCGCAGCGCGGCCTCCAGTCGGTCAACGACCTGTGCGACGCGCACCCGGAGCTGATGCGCGCCGCGAAGTACGTCGGCGAGCCCACGCGCGTCGACTGCCCGGTGTGCGGCAAGGACAAGCTCGTCCTGCTCGCCTATGTCTACGGCGACGCGCTGAAGCACGACAACGGCCGGGTCTGGTCGATCGATACCGGTCTGCGGATGGCCGCCGCCAACCAGGGCGCATGCTGTTACGTGGTCGAGGTCTGCCGGGTCTGTCAGTGGAACCACCTGCGGGAGGCCTTCACGGCCCGCCGCCGCGCCGCGGGCTGAGCAACCAGCACGCAGACGTCATAGCCGCGAGGCCGCGGCGCCCCGAACCCCTTGCTAGCATCGGCGACCGTGTCGCGCGACCGCCCGTCGGCCTCCACCGGAGACCGATACACCCCCAAGCACGCGCCCAGGCGTCCCGCTTCGAAAGGGAACGCCGGGAAGGCCGCCGCTTCGGGCCGTGGGAGCACCGGCCCGGCCACGGCGGGCGGTTCCCGGAAGGGCTCGAGCGCGCCGGCCAAGAAGTCGTTCCTTCGCCGGCGCTGGTGGCTCCTCGTCCTGCTCACGCCCTTCGTGCTGATGCTCTTCGCCGGGATCGGGCTCTACATCGCGTACGCGCGGATCAAGTTGCCGGAAGCCCTGCCGCCGATCCAGACGACCTACCTCTATGACCGAAACGGGCACGTGTTGACCACGCTGCACGGGTCCGTGGACCGGACGCTCGTGTCGAAGTCCGAGATCTCGCCGCACCTGATCGATGCCGTGATCGCCACTGAGGATCACGACTTCTACAACCATCCGGGCGTCGACGTCGGCGGGATGTTGCGCGCCGCGTTCACCGACCTGATCAAGCGCGAGACCGTCCAGGGAGCCTCGACGATCACCGAACAGCTCGTCAAGAACGTGTACGCCGGCTCGTACACGACCGACGCCGACGGCGTCCAGAGCTACACCCTGCCTCCGCGCACGATCGAGGAGAAGATCCGCGAGGGGTTGCTCGCGATCAAGCTCGAGCAGACGGCGAGCAAGGACCAGATCCTCACGACGTACCTCAATACCGTCTACTTCGGCCACGGCGCCTACGGGGTCGAGGCCGCCGCCCGCACCTACTTCGGCAAGCCGGCGAGCGAGCTGACGGTCTTGGAGTCGGCATCGCTCGCCGGCGTGCTGCACGCCCCGGACCTGTACGACCCGATCGACCGGCCGAGCGACAACTGGTACCGGCGCAACTACGCCCTCGATCAGATGGCGCAGTACGGCTACATCTCCAAAGCCGAGGACACGCGTCTCAAAGCGCAGAGATGCTGCGGCACGATCGCGGATCAGACCGAGCGCCTCGTCGCGCCGGGGCAGTCGGAGTATTTCGCCGAGTACGTTCGTCAGACGCTCTTCCAGAAGTACGGAGAAGCGCAGGTCTATGCGGGCGGCATGCGTGTCACCACGACGCTCGATCTCGGGCTGCAGGCCGACGCCGAGGACGCGATCAAGCAGGCGTTGCCCGATCAGCAGCACGACCCCGCCGCGGCGCTCGTGGCGATGGATCCGCGAACGGGCCAGATCCTCGCGATGGCTGGCGGCCGCGATTGGGACAAGAGCCAGTTCAACTATGCGACCGGCGTGGGGGGGTCCGGCCGCCAATCGGGCTCGGCCTTCAAGGCGTTCACGCTTGCGGCGGCGATGCAGGCGGGCTATGACCCGAACGCGTACTGGTACGGCCCGTCGACGCTCGGCATCCCGCAATGCCCCGATCCGAATCAGCCCGACGGGATCTGGCATCCGGTGAACGCGGGCGACGGCGAGGCCGGCACGTTCACCCTGTTCGGAGCGACGGCGCACTCGGTCAACACGATCTTCGCGCAGGTGATCGCGCAGCTCGGGCCCGGCCCTGTCGTCAACATGGCGCACGCGCTCGGCATCACGTCGCACCTGCCGAAGACGTGCTCGATCACGCTCGGTTCCGTCGGCGTCAGGCCGCTCGAGATGACGAACGCGTATGCGACGCTCGCCGATCAGGGCGTTCGCCACTGGGCGACGCCCCTGCTGCAGGTCAAGACCAGCAACGGGCAGATCGACGACTCGGTCGCCTCGCCCGGGACGCGCGTCCTCGACGCGAACGACGCGAACCTCGTGACGAACGCCCTGGAGGGCGTCGTACGGGAGGGGACCGGGACCGCAGCGCAGCTCGGCACGTGGCCGGTCGCGGGCAAGACGGGCACCGCCAACGACAACGTCGACGCCTGGTTCTGCGGCTACACGGTGCAGATCGTCACGTGCGTGTGGATGGGCTGGCCCGACAACGACACGACGCCGCTCGAGAACATCGAGGGCGTCCCGTCGGTCTACGGCGGCACGATCCCCGCCGAGATCTGGCACACGTTCATGCTGAACGCGATGCAGGGACTGCCGCCGCAGCCGTTCCCCGTGGCGACGTTCGACAGCGCGCATTCGATCGGCCCCTCGGCGTCGGTGGCGTCACCGACGCCCTCACCGACCGTCGCGCCGCCCACGACGTCTCCGACCCCGTCGCCGACCGGGACGCCGAAACCGACGCACAGCCCGAGCCCGACGGAGTCGCCATCCCCGACAGAGTCGCCGTCGCCGACGGGAACGCCGACGCCCTCGCCTCCATGAGCCGCGGCGGCGCGGGCTAGATCGCGGGCGCCGCCAACAGCGACTCGTCCAACGGGATCAGCGCGGTGATGACGGTGCCGCGTCCGGGGCTCGACCGCAGGTTGAACGTGCCGCTCGCGAGCTCGACCCGCTCGCGCATCGACGCCAGGCCGACGCGGCCGGCGCGCAGGTAGTCGCGCGCCCGGGCGGTCTCGAACCCTTGGCCGTCGTCTTCGACCTCGACGCGGAGGTGGTTGTCGTCGGTGTCGAGGTGAACCATCACCGTCGTCGCGCTCGCGTGCTTGCCGATGTTCGTCAGCGACTCCTGGACGATCCGGTACGCGAGGGTCTCGACGTCGCGAGGGACCGGCCGCTTCAGGTCGCCCTCGAACGACGACACGATGCCGGTGTCGTTCTCGAACCGAGCGACCGTCTCGCGGAGCGCCGGCATCAGGCCGCGCTCCTCGAGCACCGGCGGCCGCAGCCCCGCCATCAACTGCCGCAGCGCGTCCGCCTCGCCGGCGAGCTCCTGGCGGATCTTCACGAGCACCTCGGTGCCGCGCTCGACGTCGCCGGACTTGATCATCAGCAGCGCCGCCTCGAGGCTGAGCGAGGCGGCCGAGACGCCCTGGACCGGCCCGTCGTGCAGGTCGCGCGCGATCTTGTTCCGCTCCTGCTCGATCGCTGCGTTCAGCCGCCGCGACAGCCGCGTTCGGTCCTCGTCGCGATCCTGCAAGAAGTGGAACAGCGACCGGATCGTCTGGTCGGCGACCTTGCCGGCGGTGACGTCGCGCACCAGCAGCAGGGTCCGAGGCGGGTCCGTCGGGATCTGCGAGGCGGTCGACTCGAGGTGCAGCACCTGACCGTCGCTGCGCTCGATCGTTGCGTGCGTACCCTTCAGCAGCTGCGCGAAGCTCGCGTCGGCCCCGTCGACGACGGTCGCCAATGCGGTCCACGGCAGGCCGGTGAGCGCTCCGGCATCGGTGGAGATCATCCGGGCGAACGCGTCGTTCGCGCGGATGATCACGCCCTGATGGTCGACCTCGACGAACCCGTCGACGGCGGCCTCGAACACCAACCGCAGATGTTCTTCGGAGCTCGTCAGGGACTCGTTCGCTTCGCGGACGCGCTCGAGCGCGGCGTCCATGTCGCGCAGCGCGGCGTCGCTGTCGGCGACCGCCGTCCGAAGGCTCGTGTATGCCTGGGCGCTCGCGAGCTGATTGATCAAGATCCGCAACGCGATGGCGGTGCCGAGCAGCATCAGGATCACGGTCGCCTGCACGCCGGAGATCCCGCGCTCGTCGTCCATGATCGCGACCAGCGACAGGGCGCCGCTCGCGGCGATCACCGTGATGCTGGTCAACACCGGACGGACCACCGTGACGGGCGCGCGGATCCCGATGCGCTCGCGATCGTGCGCAACGAGCAGGAACATGCACGCGATGGCGGGCGGTGCGAGCACGTACACGACCGAGATCCACCCGGACGCGGCCTGGGACGTGCCGCCGGCCCACGCATGCCCGAACCAGATCGTGACCAACGCGACCGCACCGAAGCCCGCGAAGGCGAGCAGGTGCGAGCGCGCAGGAACCCACAGCGCCAACGCCCCGAACACGCCGATGATCGTGCCGCCGAGGACCGCGAACGTCGCGGCCGAGATCGCCGCGTCGGCGTCGGCGTTCGGCGGCACGATGACGATGTATGCGATCGCGGCGAGCGATAGGGCGAGCACGCCGACGTCCGCGACCACCTCGCGCCGGTACGGTGCATCGAAATGCGCCGCGAACTCATCACGGGCGGCGACGATGAACGGCACCAAGATCACGAGCAGCAAGATGTCGATCGCGTGCGGCTCGAACGCACGGTCGGTCGCAGCGCCGATGAGCCCGAACAGCATCGCCATGGCGCCGACGACAACGAGCGCCGTCCCGAGCGCGCGCTGTCCGGGCCAGGAACGGGACCGGGCGGCCGCGACGACCGTGATGCCGGCCAGGACGAACGACGCTCCCGCGGTCAGCGCGCGCGCGACGGAGGACGACGTCGTGCCGGGCTCCGCCAACAACAGGGCGAGCAGACAGACGACCGCCAGTGCGACGAGCACCGGGATCATGCGCCGTGGGGATGGAACGGCTTCCATGGGTCCGCCCATCATGGCCGCTGGCGCGTCGCGGCTCCATCACCCGTGGGCTGGAACCGCCTCCGCCGGACGGACTAGACCGGGCGGCGGCTACTCGATCAGGCGGCGGCGGAGCGCCTCGGCGACGGCCGCGGTGCGGTCCGAGGCGCCGAGCTTCTCGAAGATGTGCTCGAGGTGGGTCTTCACGGTATCGGGGGAGATGTAGAGACGTTCGGCGATGTCGCGGTTGGTGTGCCCGAAGGCCAGGAGCTGCAGGACCTCGATCTCACGCGCGGTGAGCGTCTCGGCCTTGCGGTCTCGTTCCTTGGCCGTGGAGAGCTCCTCGGCCAGCGCGACCACGAGCTGCGGGTCGATCACCATGTTGCCGCCGGCCACCAGCCGCACCGTCTGGATCAGATGCTCGGCATCCCGGGCCTTGAGCACGTAGCCGCGGGCGCCGCTGCGCACCGCCTCGACCACGAACTGCCGGTCGTCGTAGGCGGTCAGCATGATCACGCCGACGTTCGGGTGGTGATCGCGGAGCTCTCGCGCCGCCTCCAACCCGTCCATCTCGGGCATGCGGATGTCGATCA
>JBJMLQ010000152.1:0-3560 GCA_045805225.1 Actinomycetota bacterium
ACGGCCGCGACAAGCTCGACGGCTACCAGCTGCATACGCTCCTGCAGTACTGAGGTCGGACGCCGGGACGCTCGGCGTACACTGGCACGTCAGCCGTGGACAGTCAGGAAGACGTACGCGTCGAGCCGACCGGGTTCGACGCCCTCCAACGGAAGGTCCGCAGCTACAACCCGAAGGGCGACCTGAAGGCGCTCGAGGCTGCGTACCAAACCGCCGAAGCTGCCCACGCCGGGCAGCGGCGCCTGTCGGGGGAGCCCTTCATCGAGCATCCGCTGGCGGTGGCGCAGATCCTCGCCGACATGCGGCTCGACACGACGACGCTCGAGGCGGGCCTGTTGCACGACACCGTCGAGGACACGACGGTCTCGCTCGACACGATCCGCACCGAGTTCGGCGAGGACGTCGCCCAGATCGTCGACGGCCTGACGAAGCTCGACAAGCTCCAATTCCAGACGCGCGAGCTCGCGCAGGCCGAGAACGTCCGCAAGATGATCGTCGCGATGGCGGGCGACATCCGCGTCCTGCTGATCAAGCTCGCCGACCGGCTGCACAACATGCGCACACTGAGCGCCCTCGCACCGGCGAAGCAGCGTCGCATCGCCACCGAGACCCTCGAGATCTACGCGCCCCTCGCGAACCGCCTCGGCGTCCAGGAGGTCAAGTGGGAGCTCGAGGACCTCGCCTTCAAGACCCTGCACCCCGGGCCGTACAAGGAGATCGCCCAGCTGGTCGAGACGCGTCGTGACGAGCGCACCCGCCGGATCAAGGATCTCACCGAGACCCTTCGCCAGAAGCTGAAGGAGCTCGGCATCAAGGCCGACGTCGACGGCCGCCCGAAGCACCTGTATTCGATCTACGAAAAGATGGTCATCCGCGGCAAGGACTTCGAGGAGATCTACGACCTCGTCGGCATCCGCATCCAGGTCGAGTCGATGAAGGACTGCTACGCCGCGCTGGGCGCCGTCCACGCGCTGTGGAAGCCGGTGCCGGGCCGCTTCAAGGACTACGTCGCGATGCCCAAGGCGAACATGTACCAGTCGTTGCACACCACGGTGGTCGGTCCCGAGGGACGCCCGATCGAGATCCAGATCCGGACGCGCGACATGCACCGCACGGCCCAGTACGGGATCGCCGCGCACTGGCGCTACAAGGAGGGCAAGCAGAAGGAGGACGCGGACCTCGCCTGGCTCGGCCAGATGATGGAGTGGCTCAAGGACATGGCCGACCCCCGTGAGTTCATGGAGGGTCTGCGCATCGACCTGTCGGGCGGCCGCGTCTTCGTGTTCACGCCGAAGGGCGACGTGACGAACCTCCCGCAGGGTGCGACGCCGGTCGACTTCGCCTACACGGTCCACACCGAGGTCGGGCACCGCACGATCGGCGCGAAGGTGAACGGGAAGCTCGTGCCCTTGGACTACGAGCTCCGGACCGGAGACTCCGTCGAGGTTCTCACCTCGAAGGCGCAGGGGGAGGGGCCGAGTCAGGATTGGCTGCAGTTCGTCGCCACGCCGCGGGCCCGCAACAAGATCCGGCAATGGTTCGCGCGCGGCCGCCGCGAGGACGCCCTCGACCAGGGACGCGACCTCCTCCAGCGCCAGATGCGAAAGCAGAACCTGCCGTTCAAGCGGCTCGCGACCGAGGACGCGATGGAGCAGATCGCCGCCGACCTCAAGTATCCCGACCTGGACGCGTTGTACGTCGCGGTCGGCGACGGGCACGTTTCGCCGCAATCGGTGGTCGCGCGGCTCGCGCGGTTGATCACCGGCACGAGCGACGAGGACGTCACCGACGACGTCCCGCTCGCGCGGCCGGTCAAGATCGCGCGGCCCGACCACGTGGCGCAGGGCGTGATGGTGAAGGGCCTGCCCGACGTGTGGGTCCGGCTCGGCAGATGTTGCACCCCGGTGCCCGGCGACGACATCGTCGGGTTCGTCACGCGCGGCCAGGGCGTGAGCGTCCACCGGGCCGACTGTCCCAACGTGAAGACGCTCCGGCGCGAGCCCGAGCGGATGATCGACGTGTCATGGTCCGGCGGCAAGCCGACGTCGTTCGTGGTGGCGATCCAGGTCGAGGCGCTTGACCGCACCCGCTTGCTTTCCGACATCGCGACGGTGCTCTCCGACCAGCATGTGAACATCCTGTCGGCGAACTCCACGACGGGTCGCGACCGGATCACCCGCTTGCGCTTCGCGTTCGAGCTCGCCGACATCACCCACCTGTCGTCGCTCCTCGCCGCGGTCAAGCGGATCGACGGCGTGTACGACGCGTACCGGGTGGTCCCCTCCTAGTGCGGGTCGTGCTCCAGCGCGTCGCCCGGGCCTCGGTCGCGGTCGACGAGGTAGAGGTCTCCTCGATCGGGCCGGGCTATCTGCTGCTCGTGGGCGTCGGGCACGACGACACCGAGGCCGACGCCGAGCAGCTCGCGACCAAGATCGTCGGGCTGCGGATCTTCCGCGACGCCGACGGCAAGACGAACGACGACCTCGCGGCCGTCGGCGGTGAGGCGCTGGTGGTGTCGCAGTTCACGTTGTTCGCCGACACGCGCAAGGGCCGGCGGCCATCGTTCCTCGGCGCCGCCGATCCCGGCCGTGCGGCCGAGCTGGTCGAGCACCTCGCGGTACAGCTGGAGGCCGCCGGCGTCCGGGTCGGGCGAGGTGTCTTCGGTGCGGAGATGGCCGTCGAGCTCCTCAACGACGGCCCGTTCACGGTGCTGTTCGATACCCGCGCGCCGTAGCGGGCGGCGTGTGCGCCTCCGGTAGCATGGCCGCTTCATGGACCTGGACGTCTTCGACCGCAACCCGTACGGCACCAACTGCTGGCTGTTGTCCGCCGACGGCGCCGACGAGGCGGTCGTCGTGGACCCCGGGTTCGAGCCCGACGAGGTGCACGCCCTGCTCCAGGCGGCCGGCAAGCGGCCAGCGGCCGTCCTGCTGACCCACGCCCACTTCGATCACGCGGGCGAAGCCGGGACGTTCGCCGGCGAGGTGCCCGTCTACGTCCACCCGGACGATCTTCCCGCGTTCGGCGACTATCCGGCCTGGGGCGGCGGGAGCGCAACGGCGCTCGACGCGGTCGCCGACCTAAGGACCATGGTCGACGGCGACGTGCTTCGGCTCGCGGGGCTCACCCTGGAGGTGGTGCACACGCCCGGTCATACGCCGGGTTCATCGTGCTTCCGGATCGAGGACGAGGTCGTGCTGCTGTCCGGCGACCTCGTGTTCGCCGGCACGATCGGCCGCTCGGACTTCGCCAACTCCGATCCGGCCGCCATGCGGCGATCGCTGATCCGGTTCCTGACGTTGCCCGACGCGACACGCGTGCTGCCCGGGCACGGCCCGGAGACGACCGTCGGCGCCGAGCGCGCCTCGAACCCGTTCCTGCGGGAGGCCGGGTGAGCGACTTCGCGCCGAGCCGCGGCACGCGCGACCTGCTGCCGCCGGACGGCGGCGTCATGCGCGCGGTGTACGACCGAGCAGCCGAGATCGCGCGGCTGCACGGGTTCCGCTACGTCGAGACCCCGGGCTTCGAGGCGACCGAGGTGTTCGCGCGCACCTCAGGGG
>JBJMLQ010000153.1:0-13879 GCA_045805225.1 Actinomycetota bacterium
GAGAGGGTCGCGCCGCCGGTTCCCCCGGTGATCGGCAGCACCCAGCGCGAGGCCTGCCCGGGCACCGCCAGCGACGAGCGGATCCCGCCGGCGTCGCGCACGACCGACGACGCGACCGCGATCCGGCCTCGCGCAGCCGTCACCTCGGCGCCGACGATCGACTGCCCGAGCGCCCCCACCTTCTGCGATCCGACGGGCAGGGCGAGCGCCGATCCGGCGGGCACGGTCAGGTCGGTCCACGCGTTGCTCCGGACCGGCGGCTCCTCAGCCAGATACAGGGTCACGTCGATCACGGCGTCGATCGAGAACGGGTTCATCACCACCAAGAAGGAGTGCGAGCTCTGGGTGGTCACCGCGTCGACCACATCCCAACGCGAGCCGGGCGTCGACGTGCACGGCTCCGCGCCGAGCCCCGGCTCCTTCGCATCGCCCCACACCACCCAGCCCACGGCGGCCCAGCCGCCGAAGACGTCGACCCGCGTCGACGCCGCTCTGGACGAGGCATCGACCTGTTTCAGGACCTCCCCGTGGGGCGGCACCGAGACGTCGCTCGGCTTGCCGACCGGGCCATCCGCGTACGAAGTGAGCCGCGCGTCCAGCGTCGCCCCCGTCGGGTTCGCGATCTCGATCGTCGCCGTCCAACCGGGACCGCCGCCGTGCGGGCAGAGCCAGGTGGTCGAGGGGGCCGTGCCCGCGGTCGCGACGGCCGGCGTCGCGGGCCCGAGGCGGGTCGCGGCCTCGGCGCCCACGACCACAAGGGCCGCCAGCACGATCGCGAGCCATCCCCGGCCGCCCCGCATCACCGACGCACCGGCTTGCGCGTCACCCACAGCGCCACCGCCCAGACCGCGGCCAGCAGCCACATCTCGAGCATTCGGGGGAACTGGTCGCCGAACCGGATCTGGACGTCGCCGGACGTGCCCGCGAACGAGGTCGCCCATCCGAACGACCGCTCGGGAGGCGTGTTCGGACCGACGAGCTCCCACGACGGGTCGTAGGCGGTCGCGACCGTGGCAAGGTCGCCGCCGCCGGCGGCGCCGAACCAGCCGCCCTCGGTCGCCTCGAGCGTGCCGGTGACGTCGGGGCGCAGGCGCTGGATGGCGTCCAGGTCGTTGGACCGTGCGATCGCGAGCGTCTCTTGATCGGTCTGCAGGACGGCGGCGGGCGGGATCGCCTCGGTGTTGCGCCAGATCGACAGGCCCGCGGACGGCACCGGCTCGAGGTCGACCTGCGATCGCACCCCGTTCTCGGCGGCCGGACTCAACCGCTCCTCGGGCACGACGACGAACCGGACACCGAACGGCGCGAGCAACGCGCCGCCGTGCACGGTCGTGCCGGACAAGATCTCCTCGAGCGTCGCCTCGAGCGGATCGACGCCGCCACCGGTCAGCGGGCGGGCGGTGTCGATCGCCGGCGCGCCGCTTCGATCCGTGAGCGTGTAGGCGGCGGTTGCGTCGCCCGCGGCGACCACGCCCGCCGGGTCGCCGCCGGGCGCGGGGAACGGCTGCCCGTCTCGGTTCGCCAGCCACACGACGTTGTAGGCCCCGTGGGTGGCCGACGACAGCACAGCCCACGACGGCGGGATCCGGTCTGGGCCGCCGATCCCCCACGTCGCGGCCATCGCCGCGAGCGCCTGCAGGAACAGCCCGATCGCGAGCACGCCCGCGAGCAGCACGCTCCCGATCTGCCGGAACCCGAACGAGGTGCGTTCGAGCCCGCCGAAGGCCGACGCGAGCCCGTCGCCGAGCACGAAGGCCGCGCAAACCGCGGCAACGATCGTGTAGACGGGCGCGTTCGACGCCCACACCGGGAGATAGCCGGCTCCGCTGAGCCACGCGAGGGCGAGCGCCACCACGCCCACGACCCCGGTTCGCGCCGCGGGCCCCCGGCGGTCGCCGCGCGCGAGTGCGAGCCCCAACAGCGCCGCGACGGGCAGCACGAGCGCCGGCGTCCAGTCCCCCGGCGCATGGCCGAGCGAGAACCGCAGGAGCTTCCACGCGCTCAACTGGCCGACGCCCGACCACAGGCCGCGGCCCCCGAGGGCCGTGACGGTCGGCATGAACGGGAACAGCAGGATCGCCGCAGCGACGGTCGCCGCGGCCGCGAGCATCAGCCCGCGGATCCGGCCGGGCGCAAGGAGCAACCCGGCAAGCCCGAGGAGCCCAACCGCCAGCGCGGCGCCCGGGACGAACGCAGCGCCCACGGCGATCGTCACCGCCAGCCCGGCCGCGAATCGGACGCGTCCGTCCGACGGCTCGGCGCGCGCGAACGCGGCCTCCATCCGCTCCACGAGCGGCGGCATCACGGCCATGAGGAAGAGCTGTGGGACGCGCCCCTCCGAGACCGACCACAACATCAAGGCGGACGAGGCGTACGTCGCGGCGGCGACGACCGCCGCGCCGGGCTTGCCCGTTCGGCGAACGACGGCGCGGTAGCACAGCACCGTCGCGAGCGCCGGCCCGACGATCACGATCAGCTTCTGCGCCAGCGTGGTGTTCACGAACGAGACGTAGGAGATGCCGCCGAGCGCGGCGAGCGCCGGGCTCGCCGCCGCGGTGCCACCGAGCGCGGTCGTGCGGTAGCCGGAGACGAGCTCGGACAAGAACCCACCGGGCGCCGACGGGAACACCGGCAGCACGGCGCCGACCAACGGGTTCGGCGACACGAGCGCGCGTGCGGCGAATCCCCACACGACCGCCCCGATGAATGCCCCGACCACGACGGGGTGCTCCGAAACGAACGATGCGGTCCGATGGCGCAGACGCTGTGCGGCGGGCCGTCCAGCGTCCTCCTCTCCGAACTCGCGCTGCTCCTCCAAGATCCGCTCGGCGCTCTGGAACCACCGCGGCAGATGCAGCCCGGCAGAGGCCGTGTAGCGGGTCAGCGCATGATCGCGAACGGACCGCGCGCGCTGCGTCTCACGCCTTCGGCGCAGCGTTCCGCCGAGGTGCGTCACGTTCCAGCCGAGCGCGGCCAGGAGCTCGAACGCCTCCTCGAATCGCCGTCCAACAGACAGATACAGGAGTCGCAGGAGGGTCAGCAGCGTGCCGACGGGCAGCACCCACAGCAGCGACGGCAGGCTGTAGTTCTTGAGAACCGAGGCAAGGGCGTTTCGGTCCTGGACGTACCGAGGGCTCCGCGTGTCGTCATCGTCCGGATCCACGTCGTCGTGCGCCGGTCCGTGTTGGACGCGGGCACGCGGTGTCATCAACACCGGCCAACCGGCGATACGGACGCGCCAACACAGATCGACGTCGTCCACGCCGAGCCGTTCGTCGTAGAGGCCGATCCGTTGCCACACGGCTCGGTCGACCAACATCGCGCAGCCGTCGACGGCGAGCACGTCGAGGATCCGGTCGAACTGCCCCTGATCGATCTCGCCGGGCTGCAGCGGAGAGATGGCGTGCCCGAACCGATCGACGGCCCGGCCGACGTCGCGAAGCTCGCGCGGGTGATCGAGATCCACGACCTTGGCGCCGACGATCCCGGGCGGCTCGGCCTGCACGGAGGTCGCCTCGACGAGATTGGCGACGGCGTCTTCGTCAAGGACGGTGTCGCCGTGCAGCAACAAGACGTGGTCGGCCGCGGCGACGACGGGTTGCTGCAACGCCGAGGCGAAGGAGCGGGCGTATCCCAGCCGATCATCGTTGCGGATCACCCGCGACACACCGAGGGCTCGCTCGAGGAGCTCGTGCGCCTCGTCGTCGGTCGCATCGTCGACCGCGAGGACGCCGAACGCCTCGTACGTCTGGCTCGCGAGAGCGTGCAGACAGGGACGAAGCGCGGGCTCTGCCGACCGAACGACCAAGATCGCGAGCACCGATGGCGTACGGGTCGGCGCGCTCGCCTCCGCGACGGACGGGCTGGATGCGGTCATGGGGAAGCGCGACGCTCGCGCGGCGGCGAGCCTAGCACGCGGCCTTTCCTGGAAAGCGGAAGGGGGACCCGAACGGGCCCCCCTTCAACGCGCGAGGCTCGGATCAGCGCTTCTTCGCGCCGCGCCGCTTGGCCGATGTCGACTTCTTGGCCATCGTCTTCTTCGCCGCGCTCTTGCGCTTCGCGGGCTTGCGCTTGGCCGTGGACTTCTTGGCCGCACTCCGGCGCTTGGCCGTCGTGGTCTTGCGCTTGGCCGCGCCCTTCCGGCCGGCGGCCTTGCGCTTGGCCGTCGTGGTCTTGCGCTTGGCCGCGCCCTTCTTAGCCGCGGTCTTGCGCTTGGCCGTCGTGGTCTTGCGCTTGGCCGCGCCCTTCTTGGCCGCGCTCTTGCGCTTCGCCGGCTTGCGCTTCGCAGCGGTCGACTTCTTGGCCGCGCTCTTGCGCTTCGCGGGCTTGCGCTTGGCGGTCGACCGCTTCTTGGCGGTCGACTTTCTCTTCATTGCCATGCTGCCCCCTTCCCTTTCCACTTCCTTCGTTGTGGTGCGGGCTCGCAGAGGCCCCTACGACGCCATCCGCTTGAGTCGGCGCCGCTCCCGTTCGCTCATGCCCCCCCACACGCCGTAGCGTTCATCGCGCCGGAGCGCGTAGTTGAGGCACTCGATGCGAACGGAACACTCGCTGCAGATCCTCTTCGCCTCCCTCGATGAGCCTCCCTTCTCGGGGAAGAAGATCTCCGGGTCGTGATCCCGACACCGTGCTCGCTCTTGCCAAGGGATGTAGTGGTGCACTCCTCAACTCCCCCCGAAATCACACGCGTGTGATTCTGAAGGAAGATCCTCCCCGATGACAAGGGGTATTCAGGAGGAATCTCTGCCTCTCCTTCATCCTCTGGTTCGAGCTCCACGGCAATCGTGGCGGGTCTATCCGCGCGGCGCAAGCGTTTCGGAGACGTTTCCGCACGGTCAATCTGGTTGACCGAAACCGTCAGTGAGGTTGACCGATATGGGCCTTTGAAGGCGTTTCGGCGTCGATGTCGGCCCGCTCGTAGGTCGTCGTGCGCACCGCCGGGGTGCGACCGATGGCGCGGATGGCGTCGTCGAACCGCGCCGGCGTCATCTCGATCCCCCACTCGGCGCCGGCCATGCGACTGATCGTCTCCTCCATCAGCGTGCCGCCGAAATCGTTCGCGCCCGCTTGCAATATCCGCTGGCATGCACCGACTCCGAGTTTGACCCACGACACTTGGATGTTGTGGATAACTTTGTCGAGCAAGATCCGCGCGACCGCGTGCATGCGCAACGTGTCATCGAACGTCGGCCCGGGACGCGCAGCGCCGGCGAGAAAGATCGGCGCGTTGCGATGCACGAACGGCAGTGGAACGAACTCCGTGAAGCCGCCGGTGTCGCGTTGGATCTGCGCGAGCCGCCGGATGTGGAAAACCCAATGCGGAGGCGCGTCGACGTGGCCGTACATGATCGTGGAGCTCGAGCGGATCCCGAGGCCGTGCGCCGTCCGGATGATCGATTCCCATGTGTCGGCGGGCAATTTTCCTTTCGTCAGGAGCCACCGAACATCGTCATCGAGGATCTCGGCGGCGGTTCCGGGCATCGTGTCGAGGCCCGCGTCGCGGAGTTCCTCGAGGAACGCGGCGTGCGAGACGCCGCGCTTGGCCGCACCCGACATGACCTCCATCGGCGAGAACGCATGGACATGCATCGCCGGCACACGCGCTTTGACGGTGCGAACCAGGTCCCCATAGAAGGAGGCCGGCAGGTCCGGATGGATGCCGCCTTGCATGCAGACCTCGGTCGCACCGGCGAGCCACGCCTCCTCGGCGCGGTCGGCGACCTCCTCGAGGGTGAGCGTGTACGACTCGGCATCGATCTCTCGCTGCGCGAACGCGCAGAACCGGCACCCGACGTAACACACGTTGGTGAAGTTGATGTTGCGGTTGCGGACGTAGGTGATCTCCGGCCCGACCGCCTCGGCGCGGAGGTCATCGGCCACGCGACACAGCGCATCCAACGCGTCGCCGTCGGCGCGGAACAGCGCCAGCGCCTCGTCGTCGCTGATCGCCTCGTGCCGCTCGGCCTTGCGCAGCCCGCTGCGGATCTCGGCGTCGATCCTCGCGGGCGCCGTACGCTCCGCGGCCCAGGCCGCGGTCACCGCGTTGTCGTTCGCGAAGGTGCCGTAGACCGGCTCGGCGTCGTCGCGGAGGCCGGCGCCGTCGGCCTTGGCGAAGGTGAGATCGATGGTTCGCGGCTTGAACGTCAGCGCGGCGTCCTGCCAGGCGACCGGGGTAGGGCGCGTGTCGGCCGCGAGTCCGTCGACACCGAGGAGGGCCTCGACCGGCGCTCGCATCGCGCCCGCCACCCACGGGTCGGGCTCGGTTGCGTACCTCGGGTAGATCGCGAGCCGTTCGCGCAGCCGTTTGCCTCGGGCGGCGGTGGTGTCGGCGAGCCGCTCGATCTGCGGCCACGGCCGCTCCGGGTTGACGTGATCGGGCGTGACCGGCGAGACGCCGCCCCAGTCGTTGATGCCCGCATCGAGGAGCCGCAGCCGCTGCGCCTCGTCGGACAGGTTCGGCGGCGCCTGGACGCTCACGTGCGGTCCCATCACGATCCGCGCCACGGCCACGGCGGCGAGGAACGTTTCGTCCGACGGCTCGGGCGCATCGTGCATGGCCGTCTTCGGCTTCGCACGGAAGTTCTGGATGATCACCTCTTGGATGTGGTGATACCGGCGATGGAGGTCCCGGATCGCCAGGAGCGACGCCGCGCGCTCGCGCGCCGTTTCACCGATGCCCACGAGGATCCCGGTCGTGAACGGGATCGCGAGCCGCCCGGCGTCCTCGATCGTACGCAGACGCACGGCCGGCACCTTGTCGGGCGATCCGTGGTGCGGGCCGCCCGGCTCGGACAGCCGGTCGCTCGAGGTTTCGAGCATGATGCCCATCGACGCGCTCACGTGTTTGAGCCGCGCGAGCTCCTCGTAGGACATCACGCCTGGGTTGAGATGCGGCAGCAAGCCCGTGCGCTCGATCGTCGTGATCGCGACGGCGCGGAGGTAGTCGAGCGTCGTCGCGTACCCGCGTTCTTCGAGCCACGCCGCCGCGCGCGGGTACCGGAGCTCGGGGCGGTCCCCAAGGGTGAACAACGCCTCCTTGCATCCGGCGGCGGCGCCGGAGGATGCGATCGCGACGACCT
Organism: Actinomycetota bacterium; assembly: GCA_045805225.1. Lineage (GTDB taxonomy): Bacteria > Actinomycetota > UBA4738 > UBA4738 > HRBIN12 > AC-51. The sequence goes on from JBJMLQ010000153.1 coordinate 7,080, forward strand.
CGTCGGGCGTCAGGTAGGCCGGCACGTCATCGGCGGGCGGCTTCGCGAAGGTGCAGTAGTGACAGTGGTCGCGGCAGAGCATCGTCAGTGGCACGAACACCTTGCGCGAGTACGAGACGACGTCGCGCCAGCCGAGATCGCGCTGCCGCGCGGCGATCGCCATGAGCTCGACGAGGTCCTCACCGCGCGCGTCGCAGAGCACCGTGAGCTCGTCGAGAGAAAGGGACTTGCCGGCGCCGGCTCTGGTCAGCGCCCGCCGCGCCGCGCTGGTCCGCGTCGCGGCGATCGCGTCGGCCATCCCGCGCGAGCCTACTACCCTTAGCGTTTCATGAAGGTGGCGGCGCTCGCCGGCGGGATCGGCGCAGGGAAGTTCCTCCGCGGGCTCGTGCGCGTCGTGCCGGGCGAGGACCTCACGGTGATCGTGAACGTCGCCGACGACGTGGTCGTGCACGGCGTGCACGTCTCGCCGGACCCTGATTCGGTGACGTATTGGCTCGGCGACGCCTTCGATCGCGAGCGCGGCTGGGGACGAAGGGGCGAGACGTTCCGCGCGAACGAACAACTCGCCGCGCTGGACCCCGACCGGTCGTGGTTCGGCCTGGGCGACCTCGACCTCGGCACGCACCTGTTCCGAACCGGCCTGTTGGCCGAGGGCGTGCCGCTCTCGGAGATCACGCGGCGGATCGCAGCGCGGTTCCGGATCGGCGCGCGCCTGCTCCCGGCCAGCGACGATCGGATCGAGACCCGGATCGACTGCAGTGGCTCGGGCGGCGAGCAGCTGGACCTCCATTTCCAGGAGTACTGGGTGCGGCGCGGCGGGCGCGACGAGGTCACCGGCGTGCGGTACGAGGGAGCCGCGGTTGCGACACCGGCGCCGGGCGTCGCCGAGGCGATCGCCGGGGCGGACGTCGTGATGATCTGCCCGTCCAACCCCGTGGTCTCGATCGGCCCGATCCTCGCCGTGCCGGGCATGCGCGAAGCGGTCTCGGCTCGTCGGGCCGTCGTCACCGGTGTCAGCCCGATCGTGGGCGGCGCGCCGGTCGCCGGGATGGCCGAGCGGCTCATGCCGGCCGTCGGGATCGAGGTCAGCGCCGCCGGGGTCGCGACCTCTTATAAGGACCTCTTGTCCGCGTGGCTCGTGGACGAGGTGGATGCGGGGTCGGTCGCCGAGATCGAGGGCCTCGGGATCCGATGCCGCTCGACCGACACGATCATGGTCGACGACGACCGGGCGGAGGCCGTCGCCCGCGCCGCCCTGGAGCTCGTGACGTGACGGTCGCGATCATCCCGGTCACCGGGTTGCCGGAGATCGCTCCCGGCGACGACCTCGCGTCGCTGCTGGCCGGGGTCGCCGACATCCGCGATGGCGACGTGGTCGCGGTGACCCAGAAGGTGGTGTCGAAGCAGGAGGGCCGGCTGGTGCCGGCCGGCGAGCGCGAGGCCGCGATCGCCGCCGAAACGGTCCGTGTGGTCGCGGCAAGGGGAGACCTCGTGATCGCCGAGACGCGCCACGGGTTCGTGTGCGCCAACGCCGGGGTCGACGCATCGAACGTGGCCGAGGCGATGCTGACGCTGCTGCCGGAGGAGCCAGACGCATCCGCCGCACGGCTGCGCAAGGAGCTGGTCGAACGCCTCGGCGTCGATCGGCTCGGCGTCGTCATCACCGACACGTTCGGCCGCCCATGGCGTGACGGGCTGGTCGATGTCGCGATCGGCGTCGCCGGGATGCCCGCCATCGTGGATCTTCGCGGCACGCAGGATCACGGCGGCCGTCTGCTCGACGCGACGGTGGTCGCGCTCGCCGATCAGGTCGCGGCGGCCGCGGGGGCGGTGATGGGCAAGGCCGCGCGCATCCCGGCGGCCGTCGTCCGCGGGCTCTCGTGGGACGGCGACGACGGGACCGCCCGAGACCTCGTGCGGCCGGCCGAACTCGATCTGTTCCGCGAGTCGCCGCTCCAAGCGGTGCACGCGCGCCGCACGATCCGGTCCTTCGGCGATGGAACCGTCCCGCGGGACGCCGTCGCCGACGCGGTCGCCGCCGCCTGCACCGCGCCCGCGCCGCACCACACGAGGCCGTGGCTCTTCGTGGCGCTCGACACCGAGCCCGCCAAGCGCGCCCTTCTAGCCGCGATCGCCGACGCGTGGCGAGCCGATCTCCGCCGTGACGGGACACCGGAGGAGACGATCGAGCGCCGGATCGCGCGCAGCGACGCCGTGCTCGGCCAGGCGCCGACGCTGATCGTGCCGTTCGTGCGCTTCGCGGGCGCGCACCCGTACGCCGACGACGAACGGGCGCGGGCGGAGCGAGAGATGTTCCTCCTGTCGGGCGGGGCCGCTATCCAGAACCTCTTGCTCGCCCTGCACGCTCGGTCCGTCGCGTCGTGCTGGATCTCCTCGACGCTGTTCTGCCAGGAGGAGACGCGTGCGGCCTTCGGCGTCGACGACGAATGGCACGCGCTCGGGACCGTCGCGTGCGGCCCGATGCCGAAGGGCGGGGCCTCGCGGCCCCGCCCCCCGGTGGATCTGGGCGACTTCCTGCGCTGGTCTTAGGCGAGCAGCCCGCGCACGAAGTAGCCGATGAACAGCACCGAGACGATGTACGTCAACAGGTGGACGTCGCGCCCCCTGCCCTGGAGCACCTTGATCAGGGTGTAGGACACGAACCCCGCCGCCACACCGTTCGTGATCGAGTACGTGAACGGCATCAGCGTGATCGTGAGCAGCGCGGGGATCCCGATCGCGGCGTCACGCCAGTCGATGTCGCCGACGCTCTTCATCATGAGGTAGCCGACGATGATCAGCGCCGGCGCGGTCGCCTCGGGCGGCACGATCCCCGCGATGGGCGAGAAGAACATCGCCGCAAGGAAGAGCACACCGACGACGACCGAGGTCAGGCCGGTTCGACCCCCGTCGCCGATCCCCGCACCGGACTCGATGTAGGTGGTGTTCGACGAGGCCGAGACCGCGCCGCCAACCGCCGCGGCGATGCCGTCGACGAGCAGCACGCGCTTCATCCCCGGCAGACGGCCGTCCTGATCGAGCAATCCCGCTTCCTTGCCCAGACCGACCGCGGTTCCCATCGTGTCGAAGAAGTCCGACAGCATCACCGAGACGATCGCCGCGATCGCGGTCCAGAAACTCAGGACCGAGAACACCCCGAAGTTGAAGTTCCCGACGAGGGCGAAATCGGGACTCGCGGTGAGCGAGTGCGGGATCTGCGCGACCTCGCCGCCCAGCGACGCCCAGATGACCTTGTGCCCCCAGACGATGTTGATCAGCGTCGCAACGACGGTACCGAACGCGATGCCGATCAAGATCGAGCCGCGGATGTTCCGCGCGACGAGTGCGGCCGTCAGCCCGAGCGTCAGCAGGAACACGAGCACACGGAGCGTCGTCAGATCGGGGTTGATCGTCACAACCGTGCCCTGCCCCGGCACGACGATCCCGCCGTTCACGAACCCGATGATCGTGAGGAACAAGCCGATCCCGATCCCGATCGCGAGCTTCAGATCCATCGGGATCGCGTCCATGATCATCTGCCGGAGCCCGGTGAGCACCAGGATCGAGATGACGACGCCCTCGATCACGATGACGCCCATCGCCTGCGGCCAGGTCAGGCCCAGCTGCGCCACGAGCGTGAACGTCACGAACGCGTTCAGCCCGAGTCCCGCGGCGATCGCGAACGGATACTTGCCGAACACCCCCATCGCGATGGTCATCACGCCCGCGGCGAGCGCCGTCACGGTGAGAACCTCGGGGAACCCGAGCTTCAGCCCAGTGTTGTCGGCGACCGTCCCCAAGATCGTGGGGTTCAGGAACAGGATGTACGCCATCGTCAGCCAGGTCGTGAGCCCGGCGAGGATCTCCGTGCGCACGGTGGATCCGCGCGCCGTGATCTTGAAGAAGCCGTCGAGCCCGCCTGGACCCGACGCGTCGGGCACCCTGACCGTCTTCCCCTCAGAGGTCTGCGCCACTGCTCCACCCCCTCGTCTCCGCCGGCCGGCATCGGGACCGGCCACCCAGGGAAGGCATCGCGAGCATAGGAACCGGGCCGGCGGTGCGCAATCAGCCGGCTAGGTGGTTCCCGATGAACACAGGTTGGTCCGGTACCCTTTCCGCACGTAGGCGCCTGAAAGCGCCGGCGATCGGAGACCAAGCACGTGGCGAACACTGATCAAGGGCGGCCGACGAAGGCCGAGCGCAAGGAACAGGCGCGGATCGAGCGCGAGGAGATCCAGCGCAAGCAGGCCGCCCGCTCCCGGAACCGCATCATCGGCATCGTCGTCGCCGTCGTGGTTGTCGCCGCGGTTGTCGGCGGCGTCGTGCTGCTCGGCGGCAGCGGCGGGACGGGCGGCGCGAGTCCGACCGCCCCGGCGGTCGTCTTGCCGCCTCCGGATTCGCTCGACGGGATCATGAAGGCGCAGCCCTGGCCGAACAACACGGACCAGTTGCCGTCACGCCTGGCCGCGCTCGACCTGCCGCAGCTGAGCGACGTCGCCGGCGCGCTGCACCATCACATCCAGCTCTACATCGATGTCGACGGCCAACCGGTGACCGTCCCGGCGAACATCGGCTTATCGAACGCGGCTGCGTCGCCGCTGCACACCCACGACGACACCGGCCTGGTCCACGTCGAGTCGGCGGACCCGACCTTCGCGCCGGTCCTCGGCCAGTTCATGGACGTGTGGGGCGTGTACTTCACCGACTCCTGCCTGGGCGACCAGTGCAACCAGGGCGATAAGCAGCTGCGCGTGTACCAGAACGGGCAGCTCTACACCGGCGATCCGACGTTGATGCCGTTGACCGATCTGTCGGCGATCGTGATCACGTTCGGGACACAGGCCCAGCTGCCGCACCCGATGCCTTCTTCCTTCCCGACGGCCGGGTAGCGCCCAGCGGTGGCCAAGAACAAGAAGAAGCGCAAGCGTCCTCCCGCACCGCGGCCCGAAGGGCAACGGTCGCCCGGCGGCGGTTCCGCGACGACCACCACCAAGCGCGAGCGCCGAGACGCCGCCCACGAGCGCAGGCAGAAGGAGATCAAGGCCGACGCGCGCCGAGGCGCGTTCCGCCGCGCCGCGATCGGCGGCGTGGTGGGTCTTCTCGTGTTCGTCGGCTTCTCGTACTTCCAGGGACGCGCTCCGAACCCGACGCCGCTTTCCGATGTAGCGAAGGCGGCCGCGCTCGCTGGGGGGTGCGCTGACCTCGTCTCACCGGCCGCCAGCGCGCCGGGCGGCCTGCACCTGCAGGGGGGCCAGTCGTACACGTACGACCAGCACCCGGCAACCTCCGGCTATCACGATCCGACACCGCTGCCGGGCCAGCCCCGCGTGTACACCACCGCCGACCTCGCGAACTACCACGAGACGATGGCGGTGCACTCGCTCGAGCACGGGTCGGTGATCATGTATTACCGGCCCACCGGCGATCAGGGCGGCCTGTCACAGCCCGTGGTCGACAAGCTTGCGCCGATCGCACAGAACAACAGGGCGTCGTACCTCATCCCCTACCCCGACCTGGCTCAGGGCACCGCGCTCGCGTTCACCGCGTGGAACAAGCTGTTGACGTGTCCGGCGAAGATCACGCCGGATCAAGCGGCGACGGTCGCGCAGGGCTTCATCGATTCGTTCGCGTGCACGAACAACGCCCCCGAGGGCAACCGCGGCGACGGCTGCTGACGCTCAGCCCGTCGTGACGTGGCAGGTGCCGTGCCGACAGGCGATCGTCCCGTGTACGAACCGCGCACGCACCCCGCCGCCGTCGCGGTCCTGCACCCGAGTGGTCGGCATGCCGAGCGCGCCCGCCGCGCCACCGTGGTTGAGGTAGGCGGCGAGCACGTTCCCCCAGAGGGCGTGGGCGCCGGTCGAGGGGCCGTCGTAGATCCGCCCGCCGGTGAACGCGACGCGCCGGCAGCCGCTGCACGCGCCGCTTCGATCGCCGTTCGTCAGGGTGGTCGCGGTCGACGTCGGCAGCCCGAGGACGCCGGTCGCGGCGCCCACCGCCCGGAACTCATCGTCGATCGCGCCGTGCAGCCAGAGGGTCAGGTCGGCGCCGTTGTTGCGGTACATCCCCCCGTGCGCGAAGAACTGCTGCGCTCCGGCGCCGCCCGAGACGACCCGTTGCGGCGATATCGGGACACCGGGCTTGCACCCGAGGGAGTCGTAGCGATGCCGGATGGCGCCACGAACCGTGTGATCGCTGTTGACCCACACCCGCTCGTCGTACCACCCGAGCGCGTACTTCATCACGTCGCCGCTGATGCGGTGCGACCCCGACGTGCCGACCGCGACGGCGGACATGATCCGGCCGCCCGCGGTTCGGTGGATCGATCGGAACCGCCTGATCGTGCCGATCGACGTCGTGTACGGCGCCAGGCGCGAGGTCACGTCCGACGCCGTGTAGGACTTCGTCCAGTCGGTCCAGGGGTTCGCGTCGGTCCACTCCCCTGGGTCGCAGACGCCGGTGAGCCAGGGGATCGCGTACGCAGGGTTCCCACCGTGCCAGACGTCCTGGACGCTGTCGGTGTGGCCGCCGTCGGAAGCCGCGTAGAACGCCTGGATCACGTTTCCGCCGTAGGTTGCGACCTGGTGCGCGGTCGACCGGACGGCCTTCACCCACCGGTTGCCGTCGGTGCCGGCCTCGCGGTTGTAGCCGATGTAGGTCTGGTCCGACGCGCCGTCGGTGAGGTCGCAGTTGCAGTCGCTCCGAAGCGCGTAGTGCTTCATGTCATAGGCGGCATAGGAGCGAGCTGCGATCGCCTGAGCCTGCATGGCCGCCATCGGCCACGACGCCGGCACCTCGCC
>JBJMLQ010000154.1:0-8358 GCA_045805225.1 Actinomycetota bacterium
AGGGGACGCAGCCCGAGTCGTTCGGCGTCAAGATCCTCGGCGTCCTTCCGGACGCGATCGCACCGGGCGATGACCTCATCCTGGTCAAGGCGCACGGCGCGAACATCGACGCGATCGGCGGGATGGGCCCCGGCTTCTCCGGATCGCCCGTATACATCAACAACGAGCTCGTCGGGTCGGTCTCCTACGGCTTGGGCGGCGACGCGCACTACGGCGCGCTCACGCCGGGTCAAGAGCTCGTCGACGTCTTGATGAACCCGCGGGCGCACGCGGCCGCCTCGGCCACGAAGGTCCGGTTGAGCAGGGCGGACCGGCGCCTCGTCGCGAACGACGCTCGCGCCGCGCTCTCGACGGTCGGGACGACGCTCACGCAGATCCCGATGCCGCTGGCTGTGGCCGGCGCGACCGACAAGCGCGCCGCGCTGCTGCAGAAGAAGCTCGCCAACCAGGGGATCTCGGTCGAGCCGTACCGGGCGAGCAGCTCGACGTCGTCGAGCCAGCTCTCCGGCAATGACCCGATCGTGCCCGGCGGCGTCTTCACCGCCGCGTTGAGCTACGGCTCGGTGGCCTACGCCGGGATCGGCACGGCGACCATCGTCTGCGGCGATTACGTGGTCGCGTTCGGCCACCCGTTCCTGTTCGCCGGCGCGGGCCTTGACGGCGCGATGCTCGACGGCAACGTCGTCGCGACGATCCCCGCGGGCACCGGCGGGTTCGAAGGCACGCCGTTCAAGATCGCGAACATCGGCGGCCTGCGCGGCACCATCGACCAGGACCGGCTGAACGGCATCCGCGGCCTCGTCGGCAAACGGCCGCCGCTCACCACACTGACGAGTTCGATCGAGAACCTCGACACGGGCCAGACGCACACCGCGACCACGCAGGTGGCGCTGCCTCGATACCTGGCCTACATCGCGGAGGACCACGTCTACGGCTCGATCCTCGCCGCGCTCGACGCGCGCAAGGGCACGGACTGGATCACGTGGACGGTCAACGGCGTGTCGAAGGGCGTGCCGTTCGAGTTCTCCATCACGAACGCGTACACCGGCTACAACGCCCTGTGGCGGCCGTCCTACGACGTGTACGCGACGCTCCGCTCGATCCGCAACGCGCAGGGGCCGGCCCGCGTCACCTCGGTGCAGATCCAGGGAACCGTCACCGAGAAGGCGGACTACGCACTGATCCACAAGCCGCGCACCCAAAGCACCACGCAGCCCGGGTTCACGACCGGAACCACCCTCGACGTGCACAAGGGCGACACGGTCGACGTTCGCGTGCCGGTGCAGCAGGTCGACTCCGGCGACATCTACACGGCCGCGGCGAGCTTCACGATCCCGTCGACCGTGCGCGGCTCGGGCCGGCTCGAGGTGTACGCGAGCCGCGGGTACTTCTACACGCGGCGCAACCAAACCCTCGATCAGACGATCGCTCAGCTGCAGAAGGTGCCGCTGGGCAACGACCTCACGATCGAAATCCGGATGCGCGGCGCGCACACGATGCGGATGGTCGTCCCGACGGATTGGCCGCTCAAGGGCAATCCGGACGACATCGCCCTGCACCTGCTCAAGTAGCGGATCGCTCGACGCGCGCGGAGGCCGTCACCCCGCAGGGGTGGCGGCCTCCAGCCGTTGTTGGAGCCACGCGACGATGTCCGTTGTCGGCGCTCCCGGCGTGAAGATCCTCTCGACGCCCTCCTTCTGAAGCGCGGCGATGTCGTCGGCGGGGATGATGCCGCCGCCGAACACGACGATGTCTTCGGCCCCCCGCTCGCGCAGGAGCGAGACGACGCGAGGGAACAGCGTCATGTGCGCGCCCGAGTGCAACGACAGCCCGACCGCGTCCGCATCCTCCTGGATCGCGGTCTCGACGATCTGCTCCGGGGTCTGATGCAACCCCGTGTAGATCACCTCGAAGCCGGCGTCGCGGAGCGCGCGCGCCACGATCTTCGCGCCGCGGTCGTGCCCGTCCAGGCCGGGCTTCGCGACGATCACGCGGTGCTTCTCGGGCATGCCGCGAGTCTACCGAGCGGCCGGATCCGGGCGGCGGCTCGGGTTTGGCCGTCGCGTGAGGGGTGACGAACCCGCGGCCGCGCGTGGGCTCGGTTCGTAGACTTGCTGCCTCGATGGCGCGCAAGAAGATCACGATCCGGCCGCCCGGCCTGAAGCCGACCACCAAGGTCGGAACGCTGGGGCCCTACCGCGGACGGCTGGGTCTGGCGTGGGTGATCGCGCCCGTCGTCGTGGGCGTGTTGATCCTGGTGGCCGGCTACCTGGCGCTCGCCCGCTGATGCTCGAGGCCTACTGCTGGCCGCGATCGGCGGCGCCGGGTGAGCACGTCGGCGTGCACCTTTCCAGCGACGCGCCGGCCGTGACCGTCACGGTGACGCGCGACGGCGTGATACCGACCGAGGTGTGGCGCGCCGACGACGTCGCCGCGAGCGCGCACCCAGCGCCCGCCGACGCGAGCGCGAACGGCTGCGGATGGCCGGTCGCGGTTGACATCCCGATCGGCGATTGGCCCTCCGGGTACTACGCCGTCACAGTCACGGCCCGCAACGAGCGAGCGGACGCGTTCCTCGTGGTGCGCGCGGGCGATCGGCCGCGCGCCTCGATCCTGCTCGTCCTGTCGACATCCACATACGACGCCTACAACGACTGGGGCGGCCCGTCGCTGTACACCGGCGGTACACAGGTTTCGATGCAGCGGCCGATGGCGCCGGGGTTCCTGGTGAAGCCGGAGCCGCACCGCCGCAAGATGCAACCCGAGCCCGACCGAGAGGCGTTGTGGTTCTTCGAGTGGGCCGAGCCGCTCGGCCTGTCGGTGTGGAGCGGTGGCGCCGGCTGGTGGAACTGGGAGCGGGCCTTCGCGCGGTGGGCGGGACGCAACGGGTACGCGTTCGACGTCGCGATATCGACCGATCTCGAAACGGTCCCCGGCGTGCTCGACGGATACCGCCTGTTCGTCTGCGCCGGGCACGACGAGTACTGGTCATGGGGCATGCGCGACGCGCTCGACACCCACACCCAAGCAGGCGGCAACGCCGCGATCCTCAGCGGCAATACCTGTTACTGGCAGGTTCGATTCGACCACGCCGGCGGAACGATGACGTGCTTCAAGTACGGGTCGGACGCCGACCCCGTCTTGGGCACACCCGACGAACGGTTCCTGACCGGGCCGTGGTCGCATCGACTTGTCGGGCATCCAGAGACGTCGACGATCGGGCTGACGTTCACGCGCGGGGGCTACTCGCGCTACGGGCTCGGCGTGCCGCGCGCGACGGGCGCCTTCACGGTGCACCGACCGGAGCACTGGCTGTTCGAGGGGACCGACCTCCAGCCCGGCGATGCGATCGGGCTGGCCGACGCGATCGTCGCCTACGAGGTCGACGGGTGTGCCATGGCGCTCGGCGCCGACGGTCGCCCGGTGCCGACGCACACGGACGGCGCGCCCGCGAGCCTCGAGATCCTCGCCACGGCCCCGGCCCGGCTGTGGGCCCAACGGGATCAACCCTCGCGCTACGCGCACGAACCGGGCGAGCTCGAGCACACCGCGCTCGCGCTGTGGGGCGACGCGTGGCGCGACCGTGTGCACGAGATCGCGTACAACCACGCGGTGCTCGGCGTGTGGACGACGCCGACGGGAGGAACCGTCGTCAACGTCGGCGTCACGGACTGGACCTACGGGTTGGGCGACCCGGTGATCGACCGGATCAGCCGCACGATGCTCGATCGCCTCGGGTGATCAGGCGCCGAGGTGCCGCCCGAGGAACTCCAAGATCAGCTCGAACCGCTGCACGCGATGCGTCGGGCTCCCCGACCGCGTCAGCTCGTGACTCTCGCCGGGGAACCGCACGAACTCGACCTCGCGATCGAGCGCGCGGAGCATCGTGAACAGCTGCTCACCCTGGTTGATCGGACACCGGAGGTCGTCCTCGGAGTGCAGGATCAGCAGGGGTGTGGAGATCTCTGCGGCGTAGGTGAGCGGCGAGACCGCGCGGTACACCTCGGGCGCCTCCCACGGGTAGGCGCCGATGTAGCCCTTGAAGAACCCGCCGATGTCGCTCGAGCCGTCCTCGGACGCAAGGTCGTTGACGGCGCGCTCCGATATCGCGCACCGGAACCGGTCCGTGTGCCCGACGATCCACGAGGTCATGTAGCCGCCGTAGGACCCGCCCATCACCGCCATGCGCTCGGCGTCGATGAACCCGAACCGCTTGATCGCCTCGTCGGTGACCGCCATCAGGTCGTCGTAGTCGACCGAGCCCCACCCGGGGCCGATACCGCCGACCGGCCCCCGGATCGCCCGGCCCCACTCCTCGCTGTAGCCCGACGAGCCGCGCGGGTTCGCGTACAGCACCACGTACCCCGCTCCCGCATAGACCTGGAACTCGTCGAAGAACCGTTCGCCGTACTGCGTGAACGGACCCCCGTGGATCGACAGCACCGCCGGATAGCTCTCGTTGGGGTCGAACCCCGGCGGGCGCATGATCCACGCGGGAACCTCCGTGCCGTCGGGTGAGACCGCGCTGAACGGCTCCGGCTCGGCGAGCGTCACGTCGGCGGCGAACGCGGCGCCGACGTCGGTCAGCCGCCGATCGCCGACCCGCACCTCGGCGAGGGTCGTCGGGGTCGTCTCGCTGAGCGCGAGCGTGTCGCCGACCAGGTCGAACCCTGCAAGACCGCCGACGTCGGCGATCCGCTCGGGGGCGCCCGACCCGTCGGCGGCCACGGCGTAGACCGGCATGCGGCCCTCATCCTCGATCGGGAAGACGATCCGGTCGCCGTTCCAGATCGGCGAGCGCACCATCGGATACGGCGCCGCCGTTCGGTCGAGTCCGCCGGTGAGGATCGTTCGGGCGCCGGATGCCACGTCGACCACCGCGACCCGTGCGTGCCGTGGCTCGTCGAACTCGCCGGGGAAGAACAGGTACGCGATCCGGGCGCCGTCGGGCGACCACACCGGTGCGAGACAGCTGCCGTCGGTCGCCGTGATCCGCCGGGGTTCTCCGCCGTCGGCTGCGACCAGGAAGACGTCGGTGGCCGTGCCGCGGTCCCAACCCGGATGCCGCGCCGACGTGAACGCGATCATCCTGCCGTCGGGTGACCACGCCGGCCACTCGTCCTCGCAGTCGCCGTCTGTGAGCTGCTGCGGTTCGGACCCGTCGAGGCCAACCACGTACAGATGGTGCACGCGTCCCTCGGTCCAGCCCTCGTGATCGAGCCGGTGCTGCAGCCTGGTCAGACGCCGAGGCGGGCGTTTCGACTCGTCTTCCTCGTCATCGTTCGGGTCGTGGGTGCGGGACGTGAACGCGATGCGCGAACCGTCCGGCGCCCAGACCGGGGCCTCGACCGCCTCCTTCAGGTCGGTGAGCCGGCGCGACTCGCCGGGTCCATCGGCGGGCAGCACGAACAGCTGCGCCGGATCGTCGCCGCGCGCTGAGGTGAACACCAGCCACCGTCCGTCCGGCGACCAGCGCGGGTTGGCGTCGCGCTTGGCGCCGGCGGTGAGCTGTCGCGGCTCCTCGCCGCCCTCGACCGGCACCGACCAGATGGCGCTTCGAGGCTCGTGCGTCTCGTCGTCGATCCAGGCACGGACGTACGCGACGGTGCGCGCGTCGGGCGAGAGCCGAGGATCCCCCGCGTTGGTCAGCCGGTAGACATCGTCGGGTCGCATGCCGCGCACGAGCCGCTCCTTCCAGGTTCCTGCGATCGATACTGCCATGGATCCGTGGCAGGCGGGAGGCCGGCCGTCAGCCGACCTTGGTGAGCGGCGCGTAGGACAGGAGCACACGCTTCTCCCCCACCTCGCCGAACCGGATGGTCGCCTCGGCGTCGTCCCCGTAGCCGCTGGTCGTCACCACGACACCCTCGCCCCAGCGCTCGTGCTGCACGGTGTCGCCGGCGACGATCGCCGGCACCTCGCGCCGGGTCACGCCGGGCACCGACGGCGGCGTCCACCCCCGCTGCACCTCCACCTCGCCCTTGCCCGGCAGGCCGACGACCGAGTAGCCGCCGCCTCCGCCGCTCGGGCGCCCCGTCCGCGCGTACCGCGACGTGCGCTCCACCCGCGTCTCGGATTCCCGCGCGCTGACGAGCGCCTCGGGGATCTCGCCGAGGAACCGCGACGGCGGGTTGTAGTTGGTCTGGCCGAACAACGTCCGGCTCCACGCGTGCGTCAGGTATAGACGCTGCTGCGCGCGGGTGATCCCGACGTACGCGAGCCGGCGCTCCTCCTCCAGCTCGTTGGTGTCGGTCATCGACCGGAAGTGCGGGAAGATCCCGTCCTCCATCCCCACCATGAACACGACCGGGAACTCGAGACCCTTGGCGATGTGCAGCGTCATCAGCGTGACGCTCGAATCCTCTTCTTCGTAGGTGTCCTGCTCCCCGACGAGCGACACCAGCTCGAGGAACTCTGCGAGACCGGCATCCGGCTCCCTCGCGGCCGTCTCCATCGCCACGCCCGCGAGCTCCTGGAGGTTCTCGATGCGGCCCTCCGCCTCGATCGTGCGCTCCGTTTCGAGCTCCAACAGGTATCCGGACTCCTGGCCTGCGAGCTCGATCATCCGCGCGGGGCCGGCGCCCTCGTCCATGTGCGCCTGCAGAGCCGCCATCACCTGGTTGAAGCCCGCGACCGCGCCTTTGGCGCGATTGTTGAGCAACGTGTTCTCGTCGACGCGCCGGCATGCCTCGAGGACGTCGATGCCCTCCGTCGAGGCGAAGGACTCGATCGCCGCCACGGTTGCGTCGCCGATCCCGCGCTTCGGCATGTTGACCACGCGCCGGAACGAGACGACGTCCTGCGGATTGAGGAGCAGCCGGAGGTACCCGAGCACGTCCTTGATCTCGCGCCGCTGGTAGAACCGCACGCCGCCGAACACGCGGTACGACATGCCGACGCGCACGAACACGTCCTCGATCACGCGCGACATCGCGTTCGTCCGGTAGAACACGGCGACGTCGCGATTTCGGAACCCCTCCTCGTCGCGCAGGCGCTCGATCTCGCTCGCGACGAACAGCGCCTCCTCGTGCTCGTCGTTGCCGCGGAACGTGGTGACCAGCTCGCCCGGCGCCGCCTCCGTCCAGAGCTCTTTCGGCTTGCGCTGCGCGTTGTTGGCGATCACGGCGTTGGCCGCCGCCAGGATGTTGCCGGTCGAGCGGTAGTTCTGCGCCATCAGGAAGACCTGCGCATCGGGATGGTCGCGCTCGAAGTCGAGGATGTTCTGGATGGTCGCGCCTCGCCAGGAATACACGCCCTGGTCCGCGTCGCCCACGACGCAGACGTTGCGGTACCGGCTCGCGAGCGCGTTCACCAGCTCGTACTGCGCGCGGCTCGTGTCCTGGTACTCGTCGACCAGCAGGTAACGGAACCGCTCCTGGTAGTAGCGGAGCACCTCCTCGTGGTCGCGGAACAGCCGGACGGTCTCGGTGATCAGGTCGTCGAAGTCGAGCGCACCGGCCGCGTGCTTGCGCGTCTCGTAGGCCTGATAGACCTTCGCGACGATCTCCTCGTAGAAGTTCGAGGCGAGCTCGGCGAACTGGGACGGGCCGAGCACCCGGTCCTTCGCGTGGCCGATCGCGGAGGCGAGCTGCTTGGGCGGGAATCGTTTCGGATCGATATCGAGGTCCCGGACGACCTGGGCGACCAGCCGCTCGGTGTCGCCGTCGTCGTAGATCGTGAAGCTCGACGGGATGTCCAGGTGGACGTGCTCACGGCGGAGCAGCCGCGCGCACATCGAGTGGAAGGTCAAGATCCACATCCCGCCGGCCGCGCCGGTGCCGACGAGCTGCTCGACGCGCTCGCGCATCTCGCGGGCCGCCTTGTTCGTGAAGGTGATCGCGAGGATCTGTCCCGGCGCGACGTCGCGCTCGCGGACGAGGTACGCGATCCTGTGCGTGAGGGCGCGCGTCTTGCCGCTTCCCGCGCCCGCAACGATGAGGACAGGCCCCTCGGTGTGCAGAACCGCCTCGCGCTGGATGTCGTTGAGACCTTCGAGCAGCGGCGAGGGGACGTCCACGTTCGCAGTGTAGGCGGGGCTGCGGACGCACCGGCCGGTCACCCGGACCGGATACCGGATGAGCAGGGACTTCCGGTCGATGGTGACCGCGCGGCGGCGCGGGTAGCGTGGACCGGATGGCGAGCGTTCCCGCAGACGTCGGCGCGCCGAAGCGCTTCACGTGGCGCACCGCGCTGCGCTGGTTCGGCGTGCTGTGCCTGATGGGCGCCGCATACTTCGCCGGCTACGTGGCGTGGCTCCTGTGGGGAACCGGGATCCAGACCCAGCAGGCGCAGAACGGGTTCCAGCCGACGGTGCAACAGTGGCAGGCGCACCCGCAGCCGGTGCCGCGGATCGGCACC
>JBJMLQ010000155.1:0-6514 GCA_045805225.1 Actinomycetota bacterium
CGAAAGACATGCAGGTCATCGTGCATCTGTGCAGCTCACAGGCGTTTGCACACCGTGCGCACGTCGCCTATCGTTCGCGTCGGTCCCAGGCGGCCGAACAGATCGAAGCAGGGAACCGAGCAGGGCTGATGCCGTAAGGCGACTCGGAGTACCTGTGAGTACGGGTGGGAAAGCGAACTGCCTGTGCTTGCGGGGTATCTGGGAACCCCCAAAGCGGAGGTACCGCGAGGAAACCAAGCCGGTCGTGGAGTTGCCTGGGACCACTTTTCATCTTCTGATCCCGGGTACGCGCACCTCGCGGAGCGCGATCTTCGAGCAAGAGATGAACGGATCGGGCCGAGGAGCCGAGCGAGGAGACTCACCCGCGAGGGCGAGTTTCGCGAGGTTCCTCGGCCTTATCTTTCGCGACGCTACGACCGACCTTCGGCCTTCTGTTTCAACATCGACATGCCCTTGCGCATGCCGCCGTTGACGAAAACCGCGAAGACGGCCGAGCGTGCCACCGCCCGGACGCCGGTGAGCGGCGGCCAAAACACCGTCTTGGTGACGACGGTTCCCGAGCCCGTGGGCGTGAGTTCGTAGCGGTTGGTCCACTCTTCCTTGTCGTCGTGTGTGGTCACCTCGAAGATCTTCAACGGCTCGTTGACCTTGACCACGCCCTCCATCACGTGCTCCTTGTCCTGGGGGAGCCACCCGATCGATCGAAAGGTGCTGCCGACGGCGTTGGCCTCGCCGGAGATCCACTCGACGCGGTAGGGCTTGGGCGACCACTCGCCCTGTCGGCCGAGGTCCGCGACGAGGGGCCAGACCCTGTCGGGTGGAGCGTCGATCTGGATCGTGTAGACCGGTGGGTCTGCCATCGGGTCCTCCCTCGGAACGCCAGAGGTCGGACGGTACGCGCAGGCTATCCCGCGGTCAATGCAACCGTTCCAGGGCACGTATCGGTTTCCACAGGCAACTCCCAGGCGTGGATGCGAGCCTGCGGGGAACGCCAACCGAATGACGTTTGTTGAACAACCCAGGAGCCGATGACGTGAACGACGAGATGACCCCCACCCACGATTCCCCACAGCACTGGCCCGGAGCGATGCACGGCATGCCCGCGCCTCCCGGCTGGACCCAGCCGGCCTCACCCTCCCCGGTCGGCTGGGCCCCCCGGCCGGACCAGCCCGCCCCGAAGAGGCCGTCCAAGTGGATCCCGGTCCTCGTGGCCCTCGCCCTCGTCAGCACCTTGGTCGTGGGAGCGGTCACCGCCATCTCCATGAACGGTTCCAGCGGGGGGCAGCCGGTCACGGCATCTGGGAGCGGCATCGTCGACGTCACCACGTTCGGCAAGCAGATCGGCGCACCCGTGACGCAGTTGACGCCGATGGGCGCCGGAACCGGCATGGTCCTGACATCCAACGGCGAGGTCCTCACCAACAACCACGTCGTCAAGGGTGCATGGAAGATCCAGGTCCGCGTGCCGGGCGGCTCGTCCTACACCGCATCGGTGGTCGGGGTCGACCCGGCGCACGACGTCGCGCTCATCCAGTTACAGAACGCATCGGGCCTGGAGACGATCACTCCCGCCCAATCGGGCTCGGTCTCGGTCGGCGAGAACGTCGCCGGCATCGGCAACGCGCTCGGCCGCGGCGGCACGCCGACCGTGGCCAACGGCGCCGTGACCGGTTTGAACCGCACGATCACCGCCAACGACCCCGACGGAACGTCCGAACGACTCACCGGCATGATCCAGACCAACGCACACATCCAACCCGGAGACTCCGGCGGTGCGCTCGTCAACGCCAACGGCCAAGTGATCGGCATGATCACTGCGGGCAGTGACACGCAGACGACGTCCACATCCCAATCGAGCGTGGGATTCGCGATCCCGATCTCGACGGCCCTCGACGTCGTCGGTCAGATCAATGCCGGCGGCGGCGGCAGCGTCCTCCTGGGCCAGCGCGGGTATCTCGGGGTGGGCGTGAAAGCACTCGAGACGGACCCCGCTACGGCGGCGCAGCTCGGTGTCCAGTCCGGCGCGCTCGTGGTCGGCGTCGAGCCGAACGGCCCGGCGGCGCAGGCCGGGATGACCGTCCCCGCGGTGATCACCGGCGTCGACGGCCACCCCGTTACGTCGCCCAACACGCTCGGGCCGCCGCTGCACGCGCACGTCCCGGGCGAGACGGCCCAGATCACGTGGGTCGACGCGACCGGTCAGCACACGGCCACCGTGCAACTGATCTCCGGCCCGGCGGTCTAGCCCGCCGCGGCAGGAGACCGGCGGCCCCCTCCGCAGCTGCGCCGGATGTTGGCGGTCCCGGTACCGCCATGGATCGACCTCCGGCTAGCATCGCGGCACCTTCCCACCGGACTGGAGGTCGCCGCCGTGCCAGAGCCCACCAGCACCACCCTGAACTTCGGACCGTGGTACCGCCGCTCGCCGTACTTCGAGGCGACGCTGCGCGCCGGATGCTCCGCCTACGACATCTACCAGCACATGTACCACCCCAACACGTACGGCGATCCGCTCGAGGAGTACTGGTCCCTGATCAACGACGTCACGCTGTGGGACGTCAGCGTCGAGCGGATCGTCGAGATCACCGGCCCCGACGCCACCGCCTTCACCAACCTGCTCACCTGTCGCGACCTCACGAAGTGCGCGGTGAAGCAAGGCAAGTACATGCTGGTCACCGCGCAGGACGGCGGCATCGTGAACGATCCGGTGCTGCTGCGCGTCGAGGAGAACCGGTGGTGGCTCGCGCTCGCCGACTCCGATGCGGGCCTGTACGCGATGGGCGTCGCCGTGAACTCGGGGATGGACGTCACCGTCGGCCATCCCGATGTGTACCCGGTCCAGGTGCAGGGGCCAAAGGCCAAGGACGTGGTGCGCGACCTGTTCGGCGACTGGGTCCTCGACATGAAGTACTACTGGTGCGACGAGGCCGACCTCGACGGCATCCCGGTCGTGATCAGCCGCACGGGCTGGACCGCGGTGGTCGGGTACGAGATCTACCTGCGCGATCCGAGCCGCGGCGACGATCTGTGGGAACGGATCCTCGACGCCGGCAAGCCGTACGACATCAGGGTCACGCCGTCGTCGGACCCGCGACGGATCGAGGCAGGCATCTTCGACTGGGGCTCGGACTTCGGACTGGAGACCAACCCCTTCGAGGTCACCGGCCTGGAGCGGCTGGTCGAGCAGCAGGAGGCCGACTACATCGGCAAGGACGCGCTCGAGCGGATCCGCCGCGAGGGCGTCTCGCGGAAGCTGGTCGGGATCGAGATCGACGGGCCGCAGGTGGACCAGCCGACGCAACACTGGCCGGCGTTCTCCGGCGGGCAGCAGGTCGGCCACGTCACCGATGCGACCTACTCACCGCGCCTCGAGAAGAACATCGGCTACGTCTGGGTGCCGATCGGACTCGCCGAGCCGGGCAACCGCCTCGACATCGACGCCGACGGCGTCGAGCGCACCGGCGCCACCGCCGCGATCCCCTTCATCGACCCGCAGAAGAAGGTGCCTGCCGCGTAGTCCCGCTACATCGTGATCACGAGCTTGCCGACGGTGTGCTGCTGCTCGAAGTCCGCCATCGCCTGCGCGGCGTCTGCGAGCGGATACGTCTTGCGGATCGCGACCTTCAGCTCGCCGGCCACCACCATGTCCGCGAGCGGAGCAAGGTGGGCCGTGTTGGCGTTCGCATCCGTCACGCGCACGCCCTCGATGTCGGTCGCTTTGCCGGCAGCGCCTCTGGTCGAGACCACGACGCCGCCCGACCGCACCAGGCCGGCGACGGCTGCCAGGTCGGCGCTGACGGCGTCGATGGCCGCGTCGACGCCGTCGGGGTAGCGCTCGCGGATCTGCGCTGCGATGTCGCCCGTGTAGTCGACCGTCTCGGCCGCGCCCAGGTCTTCCACGAACCCTTCGTCGCCCGGCCGGATCGACGCGATCACGTGGGCGCCGCGGCTGCGCGCGAGCCCGAGCGCGAACGAGCCGACGCCGCCCGTCGCTCCGAGGACGAGCACGCGCATCCCGTCGGTGGGCGCGACCGCATCGACCGCGCTCATCGCCGTTGTCCCGGCCACCGCGAGCGACCCGCCGTCGACATCGCGCAGCGCGTCCGGAGCCTTCGCGATCGACGCAGCGGTCGGCGTGGCGAGCTCGCCGAACGAGCCGTCGTGCACGCCGCCTTTCATGCCCATCATCCCGAAGACGCGGTCACCGACCGCGAACCCGTCGACGCCCTCACCCAGCGCCTCGACGGTGCCCGCAAGATCCCCGCCGACCACCGCCGGGAACGTGTACGTCATGAACCCGCGTACGCCGCCCGCCGCGACCCGCACGTCGAACGCATTGATCGACGCGGCCGCGACACGGACCAGCACCTCTCCTTGTCCGGGGACCGGATCGTCCACGTCCATCACGGACGGCTTGTCGTCGAACGACGACAGCGCCAACGCCTTCATCGCGGGACCTCCCTCGCTCGGTTCTGACAACAACCGGCGAAGGCGTACCCGCATTCCGACGGGCGCCACACGCGAGCGCTACGAGGCCTGCGCCGTTCCCTCGTGCTGCATCGAGGCGATCGAGTCGGCGAAGGCGTCGACCTTCGCCTGCCAGCCGTCCTCCAGCGGACCCTTAAGGTCGGTCACGTGGACCACCTCTTCGGCGACCTTGACCCCGCCCTTGTGGCGCAGGAGCTCGATCATGATCGGCCGAACGTGCTGGAACCGGCAGATCTCCTCTTCGGTGGGGATGTGCCCCGTCTTCTTGTCCGGCTGCGGCGCCATCTCTGTGGTCAGCAACGCGTACCGCGTGCCGCGCGGGAGGCGCACATCCTTGAGGAAGTGCCGCATGCTGCGGATCGGGCGACCCATGCGCCCCGGCGAGCTGAACACGTACAGGTCCGCGCTCCCGATCGCGCCGGGCTCGACCTCTTCGACGTGATGCGTCTCGACCTGGATGCCGTGGTTCGCCATCCGTTTGCGGAACTCGTCTGCGACCCTGGCCCCGTTGCCGTACTTCGATGCGTGGACGTACACGATCTTCATCCGTCTCGCCTCCTCGCAGGGGGCTCTGCTCATCGACAAGCGTGGCTCCGGCAGCTAGGCCGCAGATGGGCCGAAAGGACCCCTTCCGCCGGGACCATCTGACCGGCGTGGCGGACTGAAACACCTGCTCAAGGCAGCCTGCCCGCCTCGGCGCGGTGGCGTCGCTCCCCGGAGAAGCTCGCTCGGTAGCGAGCCATGACCGCCCGTCGACCCGCCCGGGAACAGCGAGACCAGGTTGCGCGGATACTCGCCCGTCGGCCAGACGTCGTACCACCGCGCCTGGCCGTCACAGCCGGACGGAGCCTCGAGCGATGCATCCGACGCAGCCACGTCAACCACCCGGACGCGTACCCACGCCCATCGCCGGTCGGCTGGTTCACACCTTCTCCCTGACGGCCCGTCCACAAGTCACCCGCGGCGGCCCCAGCGCCCCACCCAGCAACCGCACCGCCTCCAGACGGCGAACAGATTCCGCCACGTAGCTGAATCCATCCTGACTGGCGGCGCGATAACGAAACTCGACTTGATCGCCGACCCGTAGCTCGCGGAACCCGGTTGCATCGATCGCCGAGAAGTGGGCCCAGACGCGATGAGGCAGGTCCGACGACGCCAAGACGCCCCAGCCCACGTCTGGGTACCAAGCCTCGACGAAGCCCCTTGCCTCCTTCGACCGCATCGAGCAGATGTTGGGCCCAAGGCGAGCCTCCTGTCCACGAACCGCCTGCCACGGCGCCCGAGCGCCACCCAAAGGACTCACTCAGGTTTGACGGCTCGTATGAATAAGAAGTTCGGAAGCCGCTGCCACCGGTGCTCGGCTGGGTCGCGTATGACCGCTTCGTCGCGCTGTCCCGGTTCCCGAACCCGGTCGATCACCAAGCCGGCGCTTTCCAACGCCATCGAATAGGCCTCCAGTGGCCACGTACGGCGCCGGAAGCGGATGTGCAGGCCAGCACGCTCGAAGGGCCACTCGACGGCACTCGCGACGAGGTAATCCCTATCGATGACGAACCGAGCATCCGCCTCTCGAGCCTCGAACCTGCCGGCATCAATCATCGGGTGCGTGACGCAGATGCATATGCGCCCACCCGTCCGCAGGACCCGTCCCGCCTCCAGCACAGTGGCCGGCATGTCGTCCATGTCCATCAACGCGTTGTAGGCGACGACGCAGTCGAAGCTCGCCTCCGCGAACGGGAGCTTGGCGGCGTCGGCAAGTACATACCGCCGGTGAGCTTTGTCCGCTTCAGCCGCCGCTCGAATGAGCGTCGGCGCACCATCGATCGAGTAGACGTCGTGACCATGAGCGCGAAGGTCCCTCGACGCGCGGCCCTCGCCGCACGCGATCTCCAACGTGCGTCCTGACGGATCCGGCACGATGTCACGGAAGAAGGCCGGGGCATAGTCCCAATAGGCATCGTGGCCGGGCGTCCTCGCCCAGGCGAGCCAGTCCCCGGCTTGCGCCTCCCAGAAGAGCCTGTTCTCG
>JBJMLQ010000156.1:0-13486 GCA_045805225.1 Actinomycetota bacterium
CTTGAAGCCGACGTTGCCGGCGCTCGCCCACGACAGGGTGTTGCCCTGCAGGTCGGTGATGGTGACGATCGTGTTGTTGAACGTCGACTTGATGTGCGCCTGCCCGTGCAGGACGTTCTTCTTCTCGCGACGCTTCGTCTTCTTGGCCTTGGGCTTCGCCATGATCTCCTACTTCTTCGCCTTGACCTTCTTCTTACCCGCGATCGTCTTCTTCGGGCCCTTGCGGGTGCGCGCGTTGGTGTGCGTGCGCTGCCCGTGGACGGGGAGCGACCTGCGGTGACGGATGCCCTGGTAGCACCCGATCTCGATCTTGCGCTTGATGTCCTGGGCGACCTCGCGTCGCAGGTCACCTTCGACCTTGAAGTTCGTGTCGATGTAGGCGCGGATCTTCACGACCTCCTCTTCGGAGAGGTCGCGGACCTTCGTGCCGC
Organism: Actinomycetota bacterium; assembly: GCA_045805225.1. Taxonomy (GTDB): domain Bacteria; phylum Actinomycetota; class UBA4738; order UBA4738; family HRBIN12; genus AC-51. Next base: position 432 of record JBJMLQ010000156.1, read on the forward strand.
CGTCGATGTTGATGCCGTCGACGATCTGGAACGCCCGCGTGGGGCCGACGCCGAAGATGTAGCGCAGGGCGATGTCCAGCCGCTTGTCGCGGGGAAGGTCGACGCCGGCGATACGAGCCATGAGCTTCCTTTCAGCCTTGCCGCTGCTTGTGGCGCGGGTTCGTGCAGATGACCATGATGCGGCCGCGGCGCCGGATCACCCGGCACCGGTCGCAGATCCTCTTGACGCTTGGACGGACCTTCATCGCAGTTCCTCGTTCTCTGTCACTTGAAGCGGTACACCACGCGACCTCGGGTGAGGTCGTAGGGCGACAGCTCCAGCTTGACGCGGTCCCCCGGCAGGATCCGGATGTAGTGCATCCGCATCTTGCCCGAGATATGTGCGAGCACGGTGTGCCCGTTTTCGAGTTCCACCCGGAACATCGCGTTGGGAAGGGGCTCGACGACCGTCCCCTCCACCTCGATCACATCGTCCTTGGCCACGCTCCGAGTGTCTCCCATCGGGTTGTCTCCCCGTTGCGGACGCACGCGACAACGCGCCTCCGAACCGGGGAGCCGACAGTATAGGAGCAGGTCAGCGCGTATGTCACGGAACCGTTCCGCGGGAGCGATTCCAGGGCCGTTCGCCGCTCGTTCATCAGCGGTTCTCTCACATGTTCACGGTTCCTGGGAGACTGGTCCGGATGCGCATCGGGAGAGGGATCGCGGTCATCATCGTTGCGGTGCTGTCCTTTTGGTTGATCCCTGTCACCGCGCTCGCCCAGACCTCGCCCGACCCGACGCCGACATCGGACCCCTCGGCCACCCCGACGCCGACGCCGTCGCCCGATCCGACCGCGACGCCGACCCCGACGGACTCGCCGAGCCCGAGCGACAGCCCGACGACCGACCCCTCGCCCTCCGGCGACCCCAGCCCCTCGACCTCACCGGTCGTGCGGGCGCATGTGGGTGGCCGGCTGTCGTTGCTGCCGCGGGTGCTTTCGGGCGGGCACCGGCGTGACCACCACCGCTCGCACCGCCGGACCCGCGGCGGCGGCGACCGCAGGTGGGCGCCCGACCCGCGCTGGGGGGCGTACTCGACCGAGCGGCTCGTGGTCGCGGAGCGCCGGCTGGAGCGCCGGGGCGTCGCGGCGCGGACCGCGGTGCGACGGACGTTCGCGCCGTTCCCGGTGGGCGGGCTCGCGGTGTGGAGCGACACGTGGGGCGCGCCGCGGTACGCCGGCGGCTACCACCCGCACCACGGCCAGGACCTGCTGTGCGCGATGGGGACGCCGCTGCTCGCGGTCGCCGACGGGGTCGTTCGCCTCGGCAGCGACCCGCTCGGCGGCACCACGATCGAGCTGACGCTTCGCGACGGATCGTTCTGGTACTACGCGCATCTCGCGCGCTACGCCAAGGGGCTCACCGACGGTGCGCGCGTGCAGACCGGCGACGTGATCGGCGCATGCGGCGAGACCGGCGACGCGACGATCCCGCACCTGCACTTCTCGTACTTCACCGCGGGGATGGACGCGCGCAACCCGATGCGCGCGTTGATCGGTTGGTTGCACGGCGCCGAGCGACGCGCGGGCGACAAGCCGTCCGACGGGCACGGCGTGCCGACCCCGCCGATCGCCGAACTCTCCACGCCGCACGTGATGCACCCACGCCCGGCGATCGCGGGCGCGGGCGCGGGCGAGCAGCTGACGGCACCGGCGTTCGCGATCGCGGCGCCGGTGGACAGCCGCGTGAGCGTGCCGGCGTACGCGGCGTTGGCGCTGTTGCTCGCGCCGTTGATCGTGGTCGCGGCCAGCCGCCGCGCGCGGTCCTGGGCGCTCGGCCGCACGACGGGCTAAGCGTCGACAGCCGCCGGGTTCAGGCCTTCTTCACCACTGCCTTGACGGCGTCGACCTTCGTCGGGTCGTGGCCCGACGTCGCCTTCAGCAGGAGCGACTTCGACGCGGCCGCGGAGGACCCGACCTTCACCTTCACCGTGATGATGTGGGACTGGCCGCCGCTCAGGTCGAAGGTGCAGGTGCCGCCCTTGACCGCGGTGGTGACGTTGGTGGTGCCGTCGAAGTACGAGACGGTGTAGCCGTTGCCCGAGGCGGGACCCGTGAGCGTGATCGGGTCCGTGTCGTTGCCGTCGTTCTGGATCTGCACCTTGAAGGTCACCGTGGTGCCGACCTTCGTCTTCACCGTCTTCGTCTGCCCCGACCCGGTGGTGTTGTAGACGTCGTTCCCGACATAGGACGAACCAGTCGCGATCAGCGCGTCGGGCCGGTGCGTCGCGGTGTCGATCGTCCATTTCCGCTGGAGAACCGTGCTGTCGTTCCCGTCGGCGTCGGTCGCGAAGAGCTGGAAGGTGTGCTGGCCGGGCGTCAGCGTCGGATAGGTGATGCCCGACGTACATGCCGAGTACCCGGCGCCGTCGAGGTTGCACTGGAACGTCGCCGTGGACGGATCCGACGCAGAGCTGAATTGGAACGTGGCCGACGTCTGGCCCGTGATGCCGCTCGGGCCGCTCGTGATCGAGACGGTCGGCGGCGTCAGGTCGGTCGTCCAGTGACGGGTTGCGCTCACGCCCGTGTTGCCCGCGTTGTCGGTGGCGCTCACGCGGAACGTGTGCGAGCCGTCGGTGACGGCGAACGAGCCCCCCGACGAGCAGGACGCGTACGCGCCACCGTCGAGCGAGCAGAAGAAGCCGCCGGTGACGGGTTCGTCGGCGTCGAAGCTGAACGACGGGTTCGCGTTGTTGTTCGTCTGGCCCTCCGCGGGCCCGCCCGTCAGCGAGATCGTCGGCGGCGTGAGGTCGATGGACCACGTGAAGGTCGCCGGGTTCCCCGCGTTGTTCGCCGCATCGCGCGCGCGGACGACGAACTGGTGCGTGCCCTCGGTGAGCCCGGTGTAGGACGCGCTGCCCGACGCGGACCCGTTACAGGTCGGATCCCAGCTCACGGCGCCGTCCAGCTTGCACTCGAACGTCGCGTTCACGTCGTTCGCGGTGAACGTGAAGCTCGCGGTGGAGAGCTTCGTCGAAGACGCCGGGAACGTCTGCAGGGTCGTGTCGGGCCCGTTGGAATCGATGAACGCCTCGACGCGGTGGTTCAGGGAGTCGGCGACCAACAAGCGAGTCGCGCTCGAGTTCGGATCGACGGCGAGGCCGACCGGCGCGGAGAACTGGCCGGTGTCGAGGCCGTAGCTGCCGAGCACGGACAGGAACGTTCCCGCCGGCGTGAAGATCTCGACACGGTTGTTGCCCTTGTCCGACACGTAGGCGAGCCCGTCGGCCCCGAACTCGATGTCGGCGGGAACGCTCAGCTGCCCGTTCCCGCTGCCCGTGGTTCCCCACGTCAGCAGGAAGTTGCCCGCGGCGTCGAACTTCTCGACACGCCCGTTCGTCGCATCCGCGACCCAGACGTTGCCGGTGGCATCGAGCGTGAGCCCCTTGGGTGACTTGAACTGCCCGCCGCTCACGCCGGACGAACCGACTGCCCACAGCAGCGCGTGCGTGGGGTCGAACTTCTCGATCCGGTTGTTGCCGGTGTCGGACACGTAAACGTCGCCGGCGGCGTCGACCGCGATCCCCGACGGGCTGCTCATCTGACCGACGCCCGAACCGAAGCTCCCCCACCGGTCCAGATACGTTCCCGTGTTGCTGAAGACCTCGACGCGATGGTTCCCCGTGTCCGCGACGTAGATGTCGCCGGTCGGCCCAACCGCGATGGCCGTCGGGTTCGACAGCAGCGTGACGCCCGAACCGCCGAACGACGTCAGGTAGGTGCCGTCGGACGCGAACTTCTGGATCATGTTCTGGCTCTTGTTCGTCACGTAGATGTCGCCCGCGGCGTCGATGGCGAGACCGCTCGGCGTGTCGAGCACGCCCGCGCCGGGGAACTGCCCCCACTCCAGGTCGTAGGCGCCGATCGAGAAGCGGACCGCCTTGCCGGCCCCCGTGTCGGCGACGAAGAGCTTCGACGCCGTGACGGCGATCCCGTGCGGCGTGGTCAGCTGGCCGGGACCGCCTTCGTTGGAGATCAGCGTCCCGCTTCCGTTGTATTCCCGAACCGTTTGCGCGGACGTCGACGACACCCAGATGTTGCCGGACGGGTCCAGCGCGATCCCCGCCGCCCCAGTGGAGGCCCACGAGGGACCGGCAACGCCCGCGGTCGAGTATTCCTTCACGATCGAGCCCTGGGTCGCGTACACGGTGCCACCGCTCACCGCGAGCCCCGTCGCGCCCGACAGGGCCCACGAGATCTCCGGTGGGCCGCCGGCGGTCGAGAAGCGGTAGATCTTGCCGGAGTCCGCGACGAACAGCTTGCCCGCCGACACGGCGACGCCCTGCGGTGCGGTGAGGTAGGTCGCCCCCACGGTGGCGAGCACCGACCCGGTCTGGTCGTATTCGGTCACGACGCCGGACGAGCTCGACACCCAGACATCGCCCGACCCGTCGACGGTGATGCCCGTCGATCCCGGTGCGCTCCACGAGGTGCCCGGCGTGCCGTTGGTATCGAACGTCAGGACGCTGCTGCCGTCGGCGACGAACAGGGTGCCGCTGTCGAGCGCGATGCCGGTGGCGCCGGTCGCGTCCCACGAGACCTCGGGGACGCCCACGGAGAACCGCGCGATCCGGCCGGCGCCCGTGTCGGCCACGTACATCACGTCGCCCTTGAACGTGAGGCCCTGCGGGGCCGTGAGCTGTCCGACGGCCGCCGTCGCCATCGCGGCGCCGGACGGCGTGTACTGGCGGACGAGGTTGCCGGTCGACGTCACCCACACGTTCCCGTCGTGGTCGATCGCGATGCCGCTGCCACCGCTCGACGCCCACGTCACGCCGGGCGTGCCGGTCGCCGCGTCGTAGGTGCGAACCGTCGAGCTTCCGACCGAGAACACCGTCGATCCGGAGACGGCGATCCCCACGATCGTGCCGGTGCATCCGCTCACGCCACCGTCCACCACGCACCACGAGTTCAAGAAGGGGTCCGCCGGAAGCAGCGAGGGGTCGAAGACCTCGATCCGGTGGTTCCCGTTGTCGGCGACGTAGACCCTGCCCTGCGCGTCGACCGCGACGCCCTCCGGGTTGCTGAACTGCCCTTGGCCCGAGCCGTTGGCCCCGATCGAGGACACGAAGTTGCCGAGCGCGTCGAAGTGCTGCAGCCGGTCGGTGCCCTTCTCGACGGTGTAGACGTCGCCGCTCGGCGCGACGGCGACGCCCGACGGGTCATACATCTGCCCGGCCGCGTTGCCTGGACCCGCGATCACGTCGAGGAACGTTCCGCTGGGCGAATACTTCGCGAGCCGATCGTCGGTCGATGCGCCCGCGCCGTTCGGCTCGACCACGAGGATGTTGCCGTCGCCGTCGACGGCCACCCCCTCCGGTGCGCTCAGACGCGGCCCTCCGACGATCCCGGTGTACGTCAGCGGCTGGCTGGCCGCGACGGCCGGGGTGGCGGCTCCGACCCCCACAACGAGCACGCCTGCAACGACCGCGGACGCGGTGGCGAGCCGGCACGCACGCCGGAACGAGCCGAGGGGGGCCCTGGTCACCCAAGGGTTGTCGGTCGAACGGCCGGTGCCCTTGACCCGCCCTACCGAGCGGTCAGGACCTCGGCGCCGGTCTCGGTGACCGCGACCGTGTGTTCGAAGTGCGCTGCGAGGGAACCGTCGGCGGTTCGGACGGTCCAGCCGTCGGGCATCACGCGGGTGGCGTCGCCCCCGAGCGTGAGCATCGGCTCGATCGCGACCACCAGGCCGGGCTTCAGCTCCGGTCCCCTGCCGGCGGCGCCCCAGTTCTGGATGAACGGGTCCTCGTGCATCGCGCGGCCGATCCCGTGCCCGCCGTACTCGCGGACGATGCCGAGGCCGTGCGCGTTCGCGGTCTGCTCGATCGCGTGGCCGATATCGGACAGCCGCCCGCCCGGGCGCACCACCGCGATCGCCGCGTCGAGCGCCGCCTCGGTCACCTCGACGAGCCGCTTCGCGTCGTCATCCGGCGGCGCGCCCACGAACACCGTCACCGCCGAGTCCGAGTGGAACTCCTGCCAGATCGCGCCGAAGTCCAGCGACACCAGATCGCCGTCGCGGAGCGTTCGGCCGGCCGACGGGATGCCGTGGACGATCTCGTCGTTGATCGAGGCGCAGATGTGCGCGGGGAACGCGATCCGTCCGCCGCCCCCGCCGTAGCCGAGGAACGACGGCTCCGCGCCGGCGTCGGCGATCATCTGCGCTGCGATCGCGTCCAGCTCGAGCGTCGAGACGCCCGGAGCCACGGCCTCGACGACCCGCGTGATCGTCTCCGCGAGGATCGCGCCCGAGCGCCGCATCAGCTCCAGCTCGCCGGAGGACTTGCGGATGATCATCGGTCCCGGCTCACAGCACGTCTCGCAGCGCCTCGAACATCCGGTCGCTGACCTCGTCCAGCGGCGCGGCGGCGTCGACCGACCGCAGCAGCTCCCGCTCGGCGTAGAACGCCTCGAGCGGCTGGGTCTGGTCACGGTAGATCGCGAGCCGGCGCTTCACGGTCAAGGAGTCCTCGTCATCGCGCTTGCCGAGCGGCGTGCCGTCGGCGTCACACACCCGGTCCTGTGCCGGCGGGCGCCACTCCTCATGGTAGGTGCGCTTGCACACCGGGCAGGTGAACCGGCCGGTGATCCGCCGGATCGCGACGGCGTCGGGGATCAGGAACTGCACGACGGCATCCAGGGGCGTCGCGGCTCGGGTCAGCACCTCGTCGAGCGCGCGGGCCTGCGGCACCGTTCGCGGGAACCCGTCCAGGATGAACCCCTTGCTGGCGTCGGGCTCGCGCAGCCGCTCGTCGACCATCTCGACCATCACGCCGTCGGGCACGTATTCGCCGCGGTCCATGAAGATGCGCGCCTGGATGCCGAGCGGCGTGCCTTGCTGCACAGCGTCTCGGAGCGTGTCGCCGGTCGAGATCTGCGGGATGCCGAGCCGCTCGGACAGGACCCGGGCCTGCGTTCCTTTGCCGGCTCCCGGCAATCCGAGGAAGACGAACCGCATGGGCCGCCTCCCGCGCCTAGCTCAGGAACCCCTCGTAGTGGCGCATCATCAGCTGCGACTCGATCTGCTTCATCGTCTCGAGCGCGACGCCGACGGCGATCAAGATCGAGGTGCCGCCGAACGGGAACTGATCGATGTGCCAGTACGCGAGGACGATCGTCGGGATCAGCGCGATCGCGGCCAGGAACAGCGATCCGGGCAGCGTGATCCGCACCAAGATCGCGTTCAGATAGTCCGCGGTCGGCGGCCCGGGCCTGATGCCCGGCACGAACCCGCCGTTCTTCCGCAGGTTGTCCGCGGTGCGGACAGGGTCGAACTGGATCGCGGTGTAGAAGTAGGAGAAGAACACGATCAGCCCGGCGAGCAACGCCATGTACACCCAGTTGGCCGTGTTCGAGATGTAGCGGTTGACGAAGTCCTGGAACCACTGCGCGTGGATCACGCTCGCGAGCAGCACCGGGAAGTACAGGATCGAGTTCGCGAAGATGATCGGGATCACGCCGGCCTGGTTGACCTTGAGCGGCAGGTACGTCGAGCCGCCCATCGTCTGCTTGCGGCCGACCACGCGCTTGGCGTACTGGATCGGGATCCGCCGCTGCCCCTGGTCCATGTAGACGACGGCCACGATGATCCCGATGCCGATCAGCAGCACCGCGACGAACTTGCCGGGGCCGCCGCTGCGAAGGATCGCGGAGCCCTCGAACGGCAGCCGGCTGATCACGGCGGTGAAGATCAGGATCGACATGCCGTTGCCGACCCCGCGCTGGGTGATGAGCTCGCCGAGCCACATGATCAGCGCCGTGCCCGCGGTCATCGTCAAGACGATCAGCAGCACGTTCGTCGGCTTGAACGACCCGGGGTGGCTCGCGAACAGGTCGGGGATGTTCTGGCTCGCGCCGTTGTGGAACAGGAACACGAGCCCGGCCGACTGCAGGAACGCCAGCGCGACGGTGACGTAGCGGGTTGTCTGGTTGATCTTCTTGGTGCCCGCCTCGCCCTGGTCCTGCCACTGTGCAAGCTTGGGGATGACCACGGTCATCAGCTGGATGATGATCGAGCTGGTGATGTAGGGCATGATCCCCAGCGAGAACACCGAGAAGTGCCCGATCCCGCCGCCCGAGAACAGCGAGAGCAGGTCGAGGAACCCGCCGTGCGCCTGGTTCTCCAAGACGCTCGTGTCGACGACCGGCACCGGGACGTGGTTGCCGAACCGGAAGAGCACGATGATGAACAGCGTGAAGAGGATCTTGTTGCGCAGGTCCGGAACCCGGAACGAGTTAAGGAAGGCCTTGAGCACGCCCGGCTAGCCTACCTTCACTTTTCGCCTCGCCTTACTTCAACGTCTCCGCGGTGCCGCCGGCCGCCTCGATCTTGGCCTTGGCGGTCGCGGAGAACGCATGGGCCCGAACGGTCAGCGCCTTGTCGATCTCGCCGCGCCCCAGCACCTTGACCTTCGCGCCCTTGTGGGCCAACCCATGTGCGTACAGCTGGGCGGGCGAGACCTCGCCGTCGAAGTACGTGGCGAGCACCTCGACGTTCACCGGCGCGTACTCCACCCGGTTGGGGTTGGAGAACCCCTTGAGCTTCGGGACCCGGCGCTGGTAGGGCATCTGACCGCCCTCGAAGTACGCCGGGACGTTCTTGCGCGCGCCGGTGCCCTTCGTGCCGCGGCCCGCGGTCTTGCCGCGCGCGCCGGCACGCCCGCGCCCGACGCGGGTGCGCTTCGTCTTGGAGCCTTCGGCGGGATGCAGATGGTGGAGCTTCATCCTCAGACCTCCTGCACCGTGACGAGGTGGCGAACCTTCGCGATCATGCCGCGGATCTCGGGACGGTCGTCCTTGACCACGGTGTCGTGCATATGGTGCAGGCCGAGCCGGCGGATCGTCGACTTCTGATCCTTCGGGCGCCCGATGGCGCTTCGGACCTGCGTCACCTTGAGCTGGGTCATCGGCTCTCGCCGCCCTCGACGCCGTACTGCTCGCTGAGCGCCTCGGCGCGCGCCGCGTTCACGCGATCCTGCGCCGCCGCGACCGCCTCGAGCATCGGCTTGGGCGCGACCTGGTGCGGGTCGCGCCCGCGAACGGTCGCGACCATCTGCGGCGTGCGGAGCGACTGGAGCCCGCTCACCGCCGCCTTGAGGATGTTGATCTGGTTGGACGAGCCCATCGACTTGGACAAGATGTCCTTGATCCCGGCGCACTCGACCAGCGCGCGCACCGAGCCACCGGCGATCACGCCGGTCCCCGGCGCGGCGGGCTTCAACAGCACCTCGCCCGCCCCGGCCACGCCGATCACCTCGTGCGGGATCGTCGAGCCCATCATCGGCACCTCGAACATCGAGCGCCGGGCGGTCTCGACGCCCTTGGCGATCGCCGAGGGCACCTCCTTGGCCTTGCCGTAGCCGACGCCCACGCGGCCGGCGCCGTCGCCGACGACGACGAGCGCGGCGAACGAGAACCGGCGGCCGCCCTTGACGACCTTGGCGACGCGGTTGATCGAGATGACCCGCTCTTCGAACGGGCTCTTGTCGTCGTTCTTCGAATCGTAGCGTCGCACCATCAGATCTTGAGACCTCCCTCACGGGCGCCGGCAGCAAGTGCCGCAACCCGGCCGTGGTACCGGAACCCGCCGCGGTCGAACACGACGGACTCGATCCCGGCGTCCTTCGCCCGTGTGGCGAGCAGCGCACCGACCGCCTTGGCGCGCTCGGTCGGGTTCGCCGCGCTGACCTCAGCGTCGGAGGCGGCCGCGATCGTCCGCGCCGCCCGGTCGTCGATCAGCTGCGCGTAGATGTGCCGGTTGGACCGGAACACCGCCAAGCGCGGCCGCTCGGCCTCGCCCTGCACCTTCTTGCGCACCCGGGCGTGGCGGTGCAGGCGCGCCTGCTGCTTGGTCTTCGCGTCCATCAGGCGGCACCCTTCGCGGCCTTGCCGGCCTTCTTGCGCACGTACTCGTTCTCGTAGCGGATGCCCTTGCCCTTGTACGGCTCGGGCTTGCGGATCTTGCGGATGTTCGCGGCGACCTCGCCGACGAGCTGCTTGTCGCTGCCGCGCACCACGATCTGGGTCGGCGCCGGGACCTCGAACTCGATGCCCTCAGGCTGCGGCACCAAGACCGGGTGCGAGTAGCCGACCTGCACCTCGAGGTCCTTGCCCTTCAGCGCGGCGCGGTATCCGACCCCGATGATCGTCAGGCGCTTCTCGTAGCCGCTGGTCACGCCCTCGACCATGTTCGCGATCAGCGAGCGCGACAGGCCGTGCAGGCCGCGGTTGAACCCCTCGTCGTCGGGGCGCTCCACCAGCACGGAGCCGTCCGCGACGCTCACGCGCATGTTGGTGTGGATCGGCTGCGTGAGCTCGCCGCGCGGGCCCTTGACGCGCACCACGTTGTCGTCGCCGACGGCGACCTCGACCCCGCTCGGGATCTCGATGGGCTTCTTGCCGATCCGACTCATGTGCGTTCCCCGGTCGTTTCCCTCGTCACCACACGTAGGCGAGGATCTCCCCGCCGATGCCTTGCTTGGACGCCGAACGGTCGGTCATCACGCCGCGCGAGGTCGAGACCAGCGCGACACCGAGGCCGCCCATCACGCGCGGCAGCTCACCGCGGCCGCGGTACAGCCGCCGGCCCGGCGTGGACACCCGGCGGATGCCGGTGATCGTTCGCTGCTTGCGCGGCCCGTACTTGAGCCGGACGCGGAAGGCCTGGTGCACGCCCTCCCCCTCCTGCTCGAAGCCGACGATGTAGCCCTCCTCCTGCAGGATCTGCAAGATCGCACGTGACTGCTTCGACACCGGCGCGAGCGTCTCGTCCTTGTAGGCGATGTTCGCGTTGCGGATCCGCGTGAGCAGGTCCGCGACCGGGTCGTTCACGTTCGACGACACCTTCTTCTTCTTGGTCGCTACCATGAGGCCTTCGTCACCCCCGGCAGCTCTCCGAGGTGCGCCAGCTCGCGCAGGCAGATGCGGCAGAGCATGAAACGCTTGTAGACGGCGCGCGAACGCCCGCAGCGGTTGCACCGCGTGTAGGCGCGCACGCGGTACTTCGGCTGCTTGCGCTGCTTGTTGATCAGAGCCTTCTTCGCCATCTCGTTCCCTTGTCCGTTCCCTCGCTCAGCTCGCCGCGGCCTCGTCCCGCACCAGCGGGAACCCGAGGGCCAGCAGGAGCGCGCGGCCGTCGTCGTCGCTCTGGGCGGTCGTCACGATCGTGATGTCCATCCCGCGAACCTTCAGCACCTTGTCGTAGTCGATCTCCGGGAAGATCAGTTGCTCGGTCAGCCCGAACGTGTAGTTGCCGCGCCCGTCGAACGAGCGCGGGTCCAGCCCGCGGAAGTCGCGGATCCGGGGGATCGCGAGCGAGACGAGCCGGTCGAAGAACTCCCACATCCGGTCGCCCCGCAGCGTGACCTTGACCCCGATCGCGTTGCCCTCGCGGAGCTTGAACCCCGCGATCGACTTGCGCGCGCGCGTGATCACGGGCTTCTGGCCGGTGATGGTCGTGAGGTCCTCCACCGCCGCGTCCAGCATACGGCCGTCCTTCAGGGCGTCGCCGACGCCCATGTTGACGACGATCTTCTCTAGGCGCGGCACCTGCATCACGTTGGACAGCCCGAGCTGGTCCTTGAGGGACGGCACGAGCTCCTCGCGGAAGCGCGTCTTCATGCGGGGCACGTCGGTATCAGCCACCGGCCAGCACCGCCTCGCACTTGCGGCAGATCCGCACCTTGCCGTCCTCCGTCATCTTGTGGCCCACCCTCGTGAGCTGGTGACAGTTGGGACACACCAGCTGCACGTTCGAGATGTCCACGAACGTCTCGATGTCGATGATCCCGCCCTGGTTGAGCTGCTGGCCGGTGCGGGTGCGCTTGGCGCCGGTGCGGCTGTGGCGTTTGGCCATCCCGACACCGTCGATCATCACCCGGCCCTCGACGGGCAGCACGCGGAGCACGCGGCCCTCCTTGCCCCGGTCCTTGCCCGAGATCACCCGGACCAGGTCGTCGCGCTTGATATCAACGGTTGGCATCTACAGCACCTCCGGAGCGAGCGAGATGATCTTCATGAAGCGCTTCTCGCGCAGCTCGCGCGCGACCGGCCCGAAGATGCGGGTGCCGCGCGGGTTCTTGGCGTCGGTCGTGAGGATCACGACCGCGTTGTCGTCGAAGCGGATGTACGAGCCGTCGGGGCGGCGGCGCTCCTTGGCGGTGCGCACGACGACGGCCTTCACGACCTCGCCCTTCTTGACGGCTCCGCCCGGCAGGGCGTCCTTCACGGTGGCGACGATCACGTCGCCGACGCCGGCATAGCGGCGCGCGGAACCCCCGAGCACACGGATGCACAGGACCTCTTTGGCCCCCGTGTTGTCCGCGACCTTGCACCGGGATTCCTGTTGGATCACTTCGCCCGCTCGACGATCTCGACCACTCGCCAGCGCTTGGACTTGCTGATCGGCCGTGTCTCCATCACGCGGACGGTGTCGCCCACGTGTGCGTCGTTCGCCTCGTCGTGCGCGGCAAGCTTGTTGCTGCGGCGAACGGTCTTGTCGTACAGCCCGTGGCGCACCTGGCGGTCGATCCGCACGAGGACGGTCTTGTCCATCCCGTCGGACACGACGACGCCGGTGCGGATCTTCCGTCGCGCGCGGTCGGTGGTCTGTGTGTCGCTCACGCTTCCTCTTCCTGTCCTGGTGCTCCTGGCTGTGGTGCTTCGCCTTCCATCTGCGCGATCCGGCCGGCCTCGAGCATCTCGGCGTCGACCCGCGCGAGCTCGGCCTCGAGCTGCGCCTCGAGGTGGCGCTCTCGCAGCACTGTCAGCGCGCGCGCCACGTCGTGGCGGAGCTCCTTCAGACGCGAGGAGTTGTCGAGCTGACCGGTCGCGAGCTGGAACCGGAGGTTGAACAGCTCCTCCTTCGCTCCCTCGATCCGAACGAACAGCTCCTCGTCGGGAAGCTCACGCAGCTCGGAAGCCTTGCTCGGCATGCTCAGCCACCCACCCGCGAGATGAACTTGGTCTTGATCGGCAGCTTGTGCTGCGCGCGGAGCATCGCCTCGCGCGCGA
>JBJMLQ010000157.1:0-22312 GCA_045805225.1 Actinomycetota bacterium
ACGCGAAGCCCGAGGGCGGGAACGAGAAGCTCATCCGCGAGGCGAAGGTGGGACGGCACCGAGATCTCCACGCCTCGTACACGCCGTCGAAGGACACGACGTTCATCGCGCGCTACGACGGCGATCCCACGCACCACGCCGCGCACGACGATGCCGCTACCCGCGTTCGTGTGATCGTGCGCGCGCAGCTGACTAAGGCGGTGGCCAGGGCTGGCAGGTATCACATCTACCGTCGCGGCACGCACGCGCCGTGTCTCGTGCAGGTGGTTCCGAACCACAAGGGCTTCGCCGTCCGCGCCACGCTGCAGATGTTCGCGCACGGCGCCTGGCGCAGGTCGGCCGCCCGGTCGTTCCGGCTGAACACCGCGAGCGCGGTCGGGGTCGCGGTCCGCGGCTCCGCGAACGTCGATTTCCGCGTGCACGTCTCGCTCCCGACGCATCACGACCATCTCGGCGACACGTCGCCGTGGCTGTACCTCCGGTTCCGGTAGCGCGCGGCGTCAGGGATTGTGTCGCGAAGGGATGGCGGCTACTCTGCCGCCATCGATGAAGGCAAACCGTTTGCTCTCTTTGGCGTTGACCCTAGCTCTCACCGCGGTCGGCGTCTTGGCCGATGGACCTGTGGCACGGGCGGACATCCTTCGGACCGACGGGAATGACACGAAGGGACCGCTTGACCTGTCGAACGTTCGCCTGACTCCGCTCAAGGCGGCGGATCGATTCCAGGTCAAGACGATGTCCAAGTTCACCGCATCCCAGCTCGACGGCGATAAGGGCTGGATCGAGGTCGACTTCGACACCAACGCCGACACCACGTACGATTTCTGGGTCGCGGTCTTCTATCACAAGGGCAAGTTGATCGCGCTCCAAGGGCACCGCTCCAACACCCTCCGCCAACTGCCGGCTCGCCGAGTGGACGCGCGAACGATCTCGTTCGATATCACGCACGGCCAGTTGGATGGAGTGCGCAGCTACGATCTCGCCGCCTTTTCCATCTGGCGCGCAGCGCCGTGCACGCAGAAGAAGCCGTGCGTGGATGCGATCCCGAACCGATACCCGCTGATCAGGTACGACTTTACGTCGCCCACCGTCACGTGGAAGAACCCGCCGACGATGTCGACTCAGGCGTCCGACACATCGACCTATCCGGTGAGCGTCGTGTTGAAGGACGATAAGTACGGCTCGGGCATCAGATCGTGGACCTTTCAGCTGAGCGTCGATGGGTCGGATTGGTCGACCTTCAAGACGGGGACGTCGACTACACCGACGATCCAAGTCCCCGGGGAGTCCGGTCATCGGTATGGCTATCGAATGATCGCGGTCGACAAACAGGGGAACAAGGAAACGTCCAAGTGGCAATACAACACACTCGTTCCGTTCGACGATCGTGACCCCTCGTTGACCTATTCGGCCGGAGTGCAGAGCTCTCGCGCAGGTGCGCTCGAGGGAACGATCACGAGCCTGGCGCAGACGGAAACGTTGACGTATTCGGCGACGTTCAGCGGCAACACCGGCCTCACGGGCGAACAGTTCGCGATCGTGATGGGGAAGCCGGCGACGCCCGGGTCGACGGCCACGGCGACAGTCAGCATCGACGGGGTCGTTCAGGGCACGCTTACGGAGGACGACAACACGAGCGCGATGCAGATCGGCGAAGGCTTCGGCCCCCAGTCCGGCCTGCACACGGTCGTGATCACCACGACGTCGGCCGAGCCGTTCGTCATCGACGGCCTCTACGAGTACCCATGATCAGCGGCTGACGGGCTCGGCCTCGCCGGCCTGGCGGCGCGCCAGCACGAACAGCAGGTCGCTCAGCCGGTTCAGGTAGACGCGCACCGCAGCGTTCGGCGCACGATCGACCCGCTCGAGCGCGACGACCGCCCGCTCCGCCCGGCGCACGATCGAGCGCGCCAGATCGATCGCCGCGCTCGCCGGGTTCGCGCCCGGCACGATGAACACCTGCGGGAGCGGTCGCTCCGCGACGAAGGTGTCGATCCGCGCTTCGAGTGCCCGCACCATGTCGTCGGTGACGAGCGAGATCCCGGCCTCGAGGCGGTCGCGTTCCTCCGGGTTCGTCGCGAGGTCCGCGCCGACCACGAACAGCTCGCGCTGCAACGCGAGCACGTCGGCCGCGATCGCGTCGTCGTCGGTCAGCGCGCGCGCGAGCCCGAGCGCCGCGACCGCTTCGTCGGTCGTTCCGTACGCCTCGGTGACGAGATCGTCCTTGCCGACGCGCCCCCCGAACAGCAGGCCGGTCGTGCCGTCGTCACCGGTCTTCGTGTAGATGCGCGGCATCGGCGGCTAGCATAGGGCCCGTCCGGCGGCCGCCTCGCGGTGTGCGCCGGGGAAGGAGGCTTCCTCACGATGACCGGCACCTTCGGATCCCTCGTCACCGCGATGGTCACGCCGTTCCGGGCCGACCACGGGCTCGATCTCGATCGTGCGCAAGAGCTTGCGGCGTGGCTGGTCGCGAACGGTTCGGATGCGGTGGTCGCGGCCGGATCCACCGGTGAGTCGCCGACCCTTACGCACGCCGAGAAGATCGAGCTGTTCCGTGCGGTCGCCGAGGCGGTGCGCGGACAGGGCAAGATGATCGCCGGCGTCGGCACGTACTCGACCGCCGAGACGCTCGAGCTCGCCGAGGCCGCCGCGAGCGTCGGCGCCGACGGGCTGCTCGTCGTCACGCCGTACTACAACAAGCCGCCGCAGCGAGGCCTCACCGCGCACTTCACCGCCATCGCGGATGCAACCGACGTCCCGGTGATCCTGTACAACATCCCGGGCCGCACGGCCCTGCGGATCGAGGACGACACGCTGCTCGAGCTCGCGAGCCACCGCAACATCGTCGCGGTCAAGGACTCGACGGGTGACTTCCAAGCGGTGTCGCGCGTGATCGCGCGTGCACCCGATGGCTTCGAGGTGTATTCGGGCGACGACTGGGCCGCGTTCGGCTACGCGTGCCTCGGCGCCGTCGGCGTCGTGAGCGTCGCCGGGCACCTCGTCGGCAGCCAGATCCACCAGATGCTCGACCTGATCGCGTCGGGCGACGTGCCGGCCGCGCGGAAGATCCACGAGGAGCTCACCCCGCTGTTCAACGCGTTGTTCATCACGTCGAACCCGATCCCGGTCAAGGCCGCGCTCGACATGCTCGGCCGAAGCGCCGGCCCGACGCGGCTGCCACTCGTCCCCGCGACGGCCGCCGAGTCGCAACGGGTCCGGGCCGCGCTCGAGGACGCCGGTCTCCTTGCCTGAGACAGACTGCAGGCTCGTCTTCCTCGGCGGGGTCGGGGAGGTCGGCCGCAACATGGCGTGCCTGGAGGTCGACGGCCGTCTGCTGATCATCGATGTCGGGCTGTCGTTCCCGTCGGCGGATATGCCGGGGATCGATCTCGTGCTCCCCGACATGGAGTTCGTGCGCGACCGCGCGGACGCCGTCGCCGCGATCGTCCTGACCCACGGGCACGAGGACCACGTGGGGGCGCTGCCGTACCTGCTGCGTGACCTCGATCGTCCGGTGCCGGTGATCGGCTCGGCGTTCACGCTCGAGCTTCTGCAGGGCAAGCTCGAGGAGCACGAGGTGACGGAGCTCGCCGACCGGATCGTCGCCGAGCCGGGCGGATCGCTCGAGATCGACGGGTTCTCGATGCGCTTCCTGCACGTGACGCACTCGATCCCCGACGGGCTGGCGGTCGCCGTCGACACGCCGGCCGGAACCGTCCTGCACACCGGCGACTTCAAGCTGGACCCGACGCCGATCGACGGGTTCGCGACCGATCTGCACGGCTTCGCCGAGGAAGCCGGACGGGGCGTGCACGTGCTGCTGTCGGACTCGACCAACGCCGAGGAACCCGGGCACAGCCTCAGCGAGCGAAGCGTCGGGCCGATCCTGCGCGACATCGTGTCGAACGCGCCGGGGATCGTCGTCGCGGCGTGCTTCTCGAGCCACATCCATCGGATCCAGCAGATCGTCGATGCGGCGATCGCCGACGGCCGCGTTGTGACCTTCCTCGGACGCTCGATGCAGAACTCGGTGGGCGCCGCGCGGCGGCTCCAGATGCTGCGCCTGGACGACCGCGACGTCATCGACATCTCCGAGGTCGACGCGCTCGACCCGGGCCGCGTGGTGATCATCTGCACCGGTAGCCAGGGCGAGCCGTACTCGGCGCTCAGCCTGATGGCAGCGCGCGAGCACAAGTGGGTCAAGCTCTCCGAAGGCGACACGGTGGTCCTGTCTTCGAGCTTGATCCCGGGGAACGAGCCGGCGATCCACCGCGTCGTCGACGCGCTCTACCGCAGCGGAGCCGACGTGTTCCACATGCCGTCCGACCCGGTGCACGCGAGCGGGCACGCCGCCCAGGAAGAGCTTCGCTTGCTCCTGTCGCTCGTGCGCCCGCGATGGTTCATCCCCGTGCACGGCGAGCGCCGGCACTTGCAGCACCACGCGCGTCTGGCCGAAGAGGTCGGGATCCCGCGGTCGAACATCCTCATCTGCGAGGACGGCGACGTGATCGAGATCGGCGAGCGGGTCGTCAAGGGGGAGCGGGTTCGCGCCGGCATGACGTTCGTCGACGGCTTGGGGATCGGCGACATCGGCGGGGAGGTCTTGCGCGATCGCCGCAAGCTCGCGGGCGACGGTGTGGTCGTGGTCGTCGTCACCGTCGATTCGCAGACCGGCGAGCTCGTGGACGGTCCCGACGTCGTCAACCGCGGGTTCGTCCACGAAGAGACCTCCGGCGACATCCTCGAGGAGGCCCGACGTCGGGTGATCCTCGCGCTGGAGGAGTCCGCCGCCGCACAGGTGACCGATCCATCTGCTTTGCAGCAGAACATCAGGCGCGTCCTGAAGCGCTACTTCGTCGAGGTCACGCAGCGCAAGCCGGTGATCCTGCCGGTGATCATGGAGGCCTGATCGGCGGGGCTGCTTGCCTCGGCCTCCCGACGCGTCAGACTGACCTCCCCATGGCCACGAAGACTTCCCCCTCGCGGCGTTCCAGCCGCGCGTCCACCAAGCGCCGCAGCGCCTCCGCCCGCAAGCGTCCCGCCCGCCGGCCCGCGAAGAAGAAGGCGCCACCGAAGACCCCCGTCCGTCAGATCCTGTCGCCGCACGCGCGCGACGCGCTGGGCATCTTCCTGTGCGTCCTGGCTCTCGTCGGGGTGCTCGGCCTGTGGTTCGACGCCGCCGGCCCGGTCGGGGACTTCCTCGGGTGGCTCTTCCGCGGCGCCTGGGGGGTCGCGGCGATCACCTTCCCCGTGATCGGGATCTACTGGGGGATCTTGCTGCTCCGCGACACGGCGCGCGAGGAACGCGTCCGGATGTTCATCGGGTTCACGATCCTCGGGCTCGGCATCCTCGGGTTGCTGTCGCTGCTCGGCGGCAACCCGGCGCCGACCGCGGGCTACGACGCCGTGGCGCACGCCGGTGGGGTGGTCGGCGCGGTGGTCGCGCGCCCGCTCGCCACCGTCATCTCGCCGATCGGCGCAGCGATCGTGTGTCTCGGCTTCGCGATGCTCGGCGCCCTGATCTTCACCGGCACGCCGATCGCGACGGTGTGGGCGTCGCTGCGCGACTTCTTCACCGCAGCCGACGTCGATGAGACGGCCGTCGAGCCCGACGACGAGTCCGTGCAGATCGGGTTCGACGTCGTGCCGGCCGCAGCGACGGCGGCCCCCGCGCCCAAGAAGGAGCGGCTGCGGCACATCAAGGAAGCGTTCGGGCTGGCCGTCCCCGAGGACGGCGACGTCGTCTACGTCCCCGAGGCGCCGTGGGACTCGGCACAGGACGAGCCGACGATCGACCTCGATGCGGAGGATCCGGCCGAGGACCTCGACGAGACCGCGGAGGTCGACGACGCCGAACACCTCGCGCCCGCACGCCGCCACCGCGTCGCCGCGCCGAGCGACGGTTCCTACCAGCTTCCGCCCCTGGACCTGCTGCGCGAGGCGCCTCCGGCGAACGCCGACCATGCAGACCAGGCGCAGATGCAGGAGGCGCTGGAGCGCACGCTCCGCACGTTCGGCGTCGACGCGCACGTCACCGGTGCGCACCGCGGACCCACCGTCACGATGTACGAGGTGGAGGTCGCGGCCGGCACCAAGGTGAACAAGGTGGTGTCGTTGTCCAGCGATATCGCGTACGCGCTCGCGACACCGGACGTCCGCATCCAGGCGCCGATCCCGGGCAAGTCCGCGATCGGCATCGAGGTGCCGAACAAGCACCGCGACTTCGTGATGCTCGGCGACATCCTGCGCTCGCCGGACGCGAAGGAGGCGACCCACCCGCTCGAGGTCGCTCTCGGCAAGGACGTGCACGGCCGAGCGCGGATGGTGAACCTCGCGATGATGCCGCACGTGCTGATCGCGGGCGCGACCGGCGCGGGGAAGTCCAGCCTCGTCAATTCCTTCATCACGTCGCTCCTGGTGCGCACGACACCCGACGACGTCCGGCTCGTGCTCGTCGACCCGAAGCGGGTCGAGCTCAGCCACTTCGCCGAGGTGCCGCACCTGCTGTCGCCGGTGATCGTGCATCCCAAGCGAGCCGCCGAGGCGCTGCAGTGGATCGTCCGAGAGATGGAGAACCGCTACGAGACCCTCGCGACCGTCGGCGTCCGCGACATCGACGGGTACGAGGAAGGCCTGCGCGACGGGACGCTCCGCATCCCGCTCGGGCTCGATCACCGCTACGAGCACATGCCATTCATCGTGGTCGTGATCGACGAGCTCGCCGACCTGATGATGGTCGCGCCCCGCGACGTCGAGGACGCGATCTGCCGCATCGCGCAGATGGCGCGCGCGGTGGGGATCCATCTCGTGGTCGCCACACAGCGTCCGAGCGTCGACGTCGTCACCGGGCTCATCAAGGCCAACATCCCGTCGCGCATCGCGCTGATGACCTCGTCGCAGGCCGACTCCCGCGTGGTTCTCGACATGAACGGGGCCGAGAAGCTGGTCGGCCACGGCGACATGCTGTTCGCGCCGGCCTCGGCGTCCAAGTCGGTCCGCCTGCAGGGCGCCTGGGTCACGGAGCAGGAGATCCAGGGCATCACCGACTTCATCCGGGGCCAGCGCGAGGTCGCGTACGACCACATCGTCGAGGGGATGGGCCTGCCGCCCACCGAGGCCGAGTTGCGTGGCGGCGGCGGTGGCGGGCTCGGCAGCGACGACGATCTGCTGGAGCAGGCCGCCGACCTGGTCGTCCGCTCTCAGCTCGGGTCGACCTCGATGCTCCAGCGCAAGCTGAAGGTCGGGTTCGCGCGAGCGGGCCGGCTGATGGACCTCCTCGAGGAGCAGGGGATCGTCGGCCCGTCGCTCGGGTCGAAGGCCCGGGACGTGCTCGTCACCCCCGAGGAGTGGGAAGAGCGCCGCACCGCCTGACCGTTACAGCGCGCCGACGCGACGCGCGACCTGGAACATGGTGTCGGCGTGCTGTTGCGGATCGATCATGATCGAGCCGGCCGCGCCCACCTGCGCCTGCCAGTACCGGTAGATCTGCTCGTGGGTCCAGCCGCGGGCGAGCGCGCCGCGGACGTTGCGCACCATCTCCGAGCCGGGCCAGATCGAGCCCGGCGCGACGAGGAATCCACCGCGGCCGCCGTCGATCGACAGCCAGAACGCGCCGATCAGCCCCCAGCTTTCGTCGTCGCGCGCGCCCGAGATCAGCAGGAACCGAACGGGGCCCTCCGCCAGGGCGTCGGGCGCGAGGATCCGATCGCGCAGGGCGGCGAGCGGCGACTCGTCGTGGTGTAGCTCATCATCACGTGCCCGCACGCGCCCCCCCGGCTCGAACGTTTCCTCGGTCACCGCGATGCTACGGGTCGCGTCCGTGCCGACGCACCTAGCGGAGGGCTCGATTCAGCGAGCGCGCGGTCGTCCCTCGGCCCTAGGCCCTGCGCCCGGCGGCGCGGCCTACAGCGAGTCGCGCGACGACCTCGTCCTCGAGCATCTCGCCGGTCTCGCGGAACCCGAACGACGCGTATAGCCGCCGCGCGACGTCGTTGGCCGGCAGGTACGTGAGCACGATCTCCCGGCACCCGGGCTTGATGCGGAGCGCGTCGATCAGCGCGCCGAGCGCCGAGCGCCCGAGACCGCGCCGCTGATAGCGCTCGTCGATCTGGAACCCGCCGAGCCAGTACGCCCCGTCCGTCGACGAGCGCGCCCACATCACGAACCCGACGAGCTCCCCGTCCGCGCGGATCGCGAGCGGTTGCCACGTCATCTCGAGCAGGCAGATCGCGAGGTACTCCGCGACCGCGCCGACGAACGTGCGTTGATCCGGCGCCACCCGCAGCTCGAGCAGCGCGCGGCGATCGTCCGCCGCCACGTCGTGCAGCGTCACGGGTCCCGACGCGCCGAACACCGGCGGGCCCGGCTCGCGCAGGCGGACGTACCCGATGTGGTCTCGCCAATCGCCGTCCAGGAACAGGTACCGCGGTGACCGGCTGCGCGGCTCGAATCCGAGCGAGCGGATCAGCTGCACGGACGCGACGTTCTCCGGCCGGACATTGGCCTCGAGCCGATGCAGGTCGAGTTCCTCGAAGGCGTAGCGCACGGTGAGCTCGAGCCCTTCACGCAGGTAGCCCTTGCGCGCGTGCGGCGTGAACGCGTAGTACCCGAGGAACGCGCTCTGGAACGAGCCGCGCACGATGGCGGACACGTTCGCGACGCCCGCGATGTCGTCGTCGGCGGTGCGGCAGACCAAGAAGCATGCCTGGTCGGCGCGCCGCGCCCGACGCAGGTAGGCGTCGAACGCCTCCGGCGTGTCGGGCGCCTGTACCCACGGGCCGTGCAGACGCCGCGATCGCCGCGCCGCGGCGACGAACGCATCCGCGTCGCCCGGCGCGGGCTGGCGGATGAACGTTCGCTCGCCCCGCGCGAGCGCCCGCGTCATGGACGGGCGTCGGCGCGCCCGAACGCCTCGTGGATCACCCGCTGGGCGGCGGCGAGGTCCTCGAACCCGTCGGTTTGGACCGCGTGGCCCTCCAGGTCCTTGTACACCTGGAAGAAGTGCTCGATCTCGTCCAGCAGCGGCTGCGGGATGCCGTGGAGTCCCTCGACGTGCGACCACATCGGATCACGCAGCGGCACGCACAGCACCTTCTCGTCCGCGCCCTTCTCGTCGGTCATTTGGAACATCCCGATCGGCCGCACGCGGATCCGACAACCGGGGAAGGTTGGTTCTCCGACGAACACGAGGGCGTCGAGCGGGTCGCCGTCGCCTCCGAGCGTCCCGTCGATGAAGCCGTAGTCGGCGGGGTATTGCATCGAGGTGAACAGCATCCGGTCCAGGTAGATCGCGCCGCTGTCGTGGTCCAGCTCGTACTTGTTGCGCGACCCCTTGGGGATCTCCACCACGACGGTGAGGACGTCTGGCCGGACCTCTGCCGGGATCTCCGGCGGGACCTCGGGCGCCATGCGCGAAGTGTAGCCACGCGAGGGCGGCCGAGAGCCGGGGGGTAGCATGGCTCGTCATGGCCGGCGCCATCGGAGTGGGAGCAGCGCTTCGTCGCGCCCGTGAGATCCGAGGGATCACGTTGGACGAGGCCGCTCGGGACACCAAGCTCCGTGCGGAGCAGCTCGAGTCGCTGGAGGGCGAATCGTTCGAAGATCTCGGCGACGCGGTGTACGCGCGCGCGATGCTGCGCACCTACGCGCAGTACCTCGGGCTCAAGCCCGACCGTGTGCTGTCGGTGTACGCCAAGCACCGCGAGGAGGTGGCGCCGCCGGAGCCGCCGGGCAAGCTCGGGCGCGTCGAGCGCGGACTCGCCGCCAGCCGCGTTCGCGATAACCAGAAGTTCCTGTTGGTGGCGGCCGCGGTGATCCTCGTCGCGTTGATCGGGTTCGGGTTGGTGTCGCGCGACGGCGCCCCGCCCGCCGGCGCGATCACGACGCCGTCGTTCGTGCCGGCCTCCGGCGCCGCGTCACCGGCCGCGGGCGTCGGCGTCGTCGTCACGGCTCTCGGGCCGGTGCAGGTGACGGCCGTGATCGACGGTACCCCCCAGGAGACGACGACGCTGCGGCCGGGCGGATCGGTGTCCCTCATCGCCACCGAACAGCTCCAGGTGTCGGTCGACGACGGCGGCGCGGTCCGGCTCGTCGTCGACGGACATGACGCCGGCACGCCGGGTCGGTCCGGCAAGCCCTGGTCGCAGACGTTCACGGCGGGGGCGAACACATGAGCGACGCTGCGCCCCGCCACGATCCATTCGGCTTCGGGTGGCCGAACGTCATCTCGGTCGTTCGGATCGCGCTGATCCCGGCCGTCGTCGCGCTGATCGTTCGGGACACCGACCCGGCGCGGTGGTTCGCCGCGGCGATCTTCGTCGTCGGCGCGGCGAGCGACTTCCTCGACGGCTATCTCGCGCGACGCCACCGGATGACGACGGCGACGGGCGCGTGGCTCGACCCGCTGTCGGACAAACTGTTGGTGGCGGTCCCTGCGGTGGTGTTGTCGCTCCGCGGCGAGTTCCCCTGGTGGGCCACGGTCGTGATCGTCGCGCGCGAGGTCGCCGTCACGTGGCTGCGATGGCGGCTGGACCAGCACGGCGGCGTGTCGATGCCCGCCTCACGCGTCGCGAAGCTCAAGACCGTGTCGCAGCTCACCGCGGTCGGCATGGCGATCGCGCCGCTGCCGGCGTCGTGGGACGGCGTCGTGCTGGCGGTCACCATCGTCGCGGTGGCTCTCACGGTGTACTCGGGCCTGGAGTACTTCCTCACGAGCAGGCACCGGGTGGCCACGCCGTGAGAGCCGAGATCGTCGCGGTCGGAACCGAGCTGCTGCTCGGGCAGATCGCCGACACGAACGCCCGATGGATGTCCGAGCGGCTCGCCGAGGCGGGCCTCGACGTGACGCACCATCAGGCGGTCGGAGACAACCTCGAGCGGATCGTCGAGGCGCTGCGGCTCGCGGCCGGACGCGCCGACGTGGTGCTGGTCAGCGGCGGCCTCGGTCCGACCGAAGACGACATCACCCGCGACGCGATCGCGGCGTTCGCCGGTGTGACGCTCGTGTTCCATGCCGAGCTCGAGACGATGCTCCGCGAGAAGTTCCGGCGGTGGTCGGCCATCGGCACGATGCCGGCGAGCAACCTCCGCCAGGCGTACGTGCCACAGGGCGCGCGGTGGATCGTGCCGGATCGCGGGACCGCGCCGGGCCTCGCTTTGCAGCTCGGCGGCACCCGCCTGTACGCCGTGCCGGGCGTTCCCGACGAGATGCAGGAGATGATCGGCGGCACCATCGTGCCCGAGCTCCGCGCGCTCGCCGGCGGCGATGTCATCGTGTCCCGGATCGTGCGGTGTGCCGGGATGGGGGAGTCGGCGGTCGCCGAGCGGCTGGCCGACCTCTTCGCGTCCTCGACGAACCCGACGATCGCCTACCTGGCGTCGATGGGCGAGGTGAAGGTGCGCATCACGGCGAAGGCCCCGTCGCGGGCGCAGGCCGAGGCGCTCGCCGAGCCCGTCGTCGCCGAGGTTCGCGGCCGGCTCGGCGACGTCGTCTTCAGCGAAGATGACGAGTCGCTCGAGCAGACCGTCCTGCGGCTGCTCGGCGCGAGCGGCCGGACGCTCGCGTGCGCCGAGTCGCTCACCGGCGGCGGGGTCGGAGCGCGGTTGACCGCGCTCGCCGGCGCGTCGGCGTCGTTCATCGGGTCCGCCGTGGTCTACACCGCCGAGGCGAAGGGCCGCGTGCTCGGCGTCCCCGAGAACGTCCTCGCGGGCGGGACGGTGACCGAGGCGTGCGCGCTCGCGATGGCAACCGGCGCGCGCGACCTGTACGGGGCCGACGTGGCGTTGGCGCTCACGGGCGCCGCCGGACCCGAGCCGCACGACGGCGCCGCGCCCGGAACGATCTGGGTCGCCGTCGCCGACACCACCGGCTTCACGCACGCGCGCGGGTTCGTCTCGCGCGGCGAGCGCGACCGCGTGCGCCGGTGGGCGGAACAGGCGGGGCTCGACCTCGTGCGCCGTCATCTCGAGGGCGTGCCGCTGCCCGCATCGTCGCTGCCGGGGTGAGCGACCGGCCGAAGGTGCGGTTGTTCGCCGGCATCGAGCTCGAGCCGGCGACCCGGACCGCGATCGAGGTCGCGACGGCGCCGCTTCGCACGACGATCCCGGGATTCCGATGGGTCCCGGCCGAGAACCTCCACCTCACGCTCGTGTTC
This sequence comes from Actinomycetota bacterium, assembly GCA_045805225.1. GTDB lineage: Bacteria > Actinomycetota > UBA4738 > UBA4738 > HRBIN12 > AC-51. The sequence continues at coordinate 12,153 of JBJMLQ010000157.1, forward strand.
CTGGGTTGGGTCGACCCCGCCGATGTCGAGCCTGTCCACGGCACGCTCGAACGCTCCGTCGTCCCGTGCGCGCCGTTCACCGCGCGGCTCGGCGCCGCCGGCCGGTTCCCCGATCGCGGAAAGGCGCGCGTCCTGTGGGTCGGGTTCACGGTCGGCGCCGACTCCTTGGTGGAGCTCGCCGGTCGTGCGCGCGCCGGCGTCGCCGACCGCGTCACCGACGACCGGCCCTTCAGGCCGCACATCACGATCGCGCGGGCGACGCCACCGGTCCGGGTCGGCTCCGACACGCTCGCGGCGGTCCCCGCGGTTGACCGCGACGTCCCGGTCGACGCGGTGACGCTGTTCCGCAGTCACCTCCGCTCCCCGCACCCCCGCTACGAGGCGATCGCGCGCCTCGGGCTGCAGGGCGGGTCGGTCGCCGGATAGGATGCGCCTTCAACGGCCAAAACGAAGGCCACAGGATGGCCACAGGATGGGGAGGAGGGCGCGTTGGCGACGGTCCAGACGGCCCCGGGGTTCGTGCGGCAAGACGGCAAGGAGAAGGTCACCGGCACCGGCCGCTACACGGCCGACCTGAGCTTCACCGGCATGGCGCACGCGAAGTTCCGCTACGCCGACCATCCGCACGCGAAGATCCTGAAGATCGACACCGCCAAGGCGCGCGCCCTTCCCGGCGTCGTCGCGGTGGTCACGCAGGCCGATCTGCCCGACGTGCGGTTCGGCGGGTTCGTGCAGGACCGCTACCTGTTCGCGAAGGACGTCGTGCGGTTCGAGGGCGAGATCGTGGCGGGCGTCGCCGCCCTGACCGAGGAGATCGCGGCCGAGGCCGCTCGCCTCATCGAGGTCGAGTACGAACCGCTTCCCGTCATCTCCGATCACGTCGAGGCGATGTCGCCCGACGCGCCGCTGGTGCACGAAGGACTCGCCGACTACGGCAAGGACGACAACATCGTCGCCAACGGCAACACGATGGCCTTCCACACCATCGTGAAGGGGGACGCCGACGCCGCCATGGCCGGCGCCGACGTCGTCGTGAAGAGCCACTACCGCTCCGACGCTTCCCAAGGTGTGCCGATCGAGCCGCGCGCGGTGGTCGCCCAGTGGCAGGGCGACAAGGTCACGATCTGGTCCTCGACGCAGGTTCCCTACGCGGCGCGCGCCGGCGTGGCGCAGACCCTCCAGGTCCCGGAGGCCGACGTGCGGATCATCGTGCCGCTTCTTGGCGGCGGGTTCGGCGCGAAGTGCGATCTCCACTTCGAGGGGCAGGTCGCCGCGATGGCGCGCGCCGCGCAACGTCCGGTCCGCCTCGTGTTCTCGCGCGAAGAGGAGTTCAAGGCGATCGCGCAGCGCCGCGAGGGCATCTCGATGGACTTCGAGACCGGCGTGACACGCGACGGCACGCTGGTCGCACGCCGCGCCACGCTGATCCTCGACAAGGGCGCGTACTGCGGCGAGGGTGGGTTCCTCGGGCAGATGGCGGCGATGCACGCGTGCGGCCCGTACCAGATCGACGCCATCAAGATCGAGTCGCACCTCAACTACACCAACAACCAGCCGTCGGGCTCCGTGCGCGCGCCGACGGCGCCGCAGGTGTGCTGGGGACTCGAACAACACATGGACGAGGTCGCGGCCGCGATCGACATGGACCCGGTCGAGCTCCGCCGCCGCACGCTGATCGAGGAAGGCGCCGAGGGCCCCACCCGGCAGATCTTCGACAAGGTCGGCGTCAGGGACACGCTGGAGAAGGCCACCGAGATGATCGGGTACGGTCGCGACCTCCCCGAGGATGAGGCGATCGGCGTGGCGATCGGCTGGTGGCCCTGCATGCCTGCGCCGTCGGGCGCGTACGTCCAGATGAACGGGGACGGCAGCGCCACGATCGTCACGGGCGCGCAGGAGAACGGCAGCGGCGCGGTGATGGCCATGCCGATCTTCGTCGCGCAGGAGCTGGGGATCGACCCGAACGACGTGTCGGTGCTGTATCAGGACACCGACGTCGCGCCGTGGGACATGGGCTCGTGCGGCTCGCAAACCACGTTCAACAGCGGTCGCGCGATCCTTGCCGCCGCACAGGAAGTGCGCGAGCAGCTGCTCGACGCCGCGGCCGAACAGCTGGAGGCCGACCGCGGCGACCTCGAGCTGACCGACGCCACCGCGCGCGTGAAGGGCTCGCCGGAGCGCTCGGTCGCGATCGCCGACCTGGTCGGTGAGATCGGCACCGTCCACGGCAAGGGCTCGGGCGACGTGCCCGACGTGCCCGACGGCGACACCGGCGGCTGTGTCGGGCGCCTCGGCAACGAGACGTTCCTCGCGCCCCAGCTGATCACGCAGGCGGCGCACGTGAAGGTCGACCGCGAGACCGGCGTCGTACGGGTTCTCCGGGTCGCGGCGGCCCACGACTCGGGCCGGATCTTGAACAAGAGAGGCGCCGACGGACAGGTCTACGGCGGTGTGGTGATGGGTGTCGGACTCGCGCTGTCCGAGGGCACGATGCTCGACGACCAGGGCCGCCAGCGGAACCCGCACCTGCTCGACTACAAGTTGGTCACCTGCTCGGACGCGCCGGAGATCGAGGTCCAGTGGATCGAGTACGACTCCGTCGGACCACGCGGCTCGAAGGGCGTCGGCGAACCGCCCCAGGTCCCAACCGCCGGCGCGATCGCCAACGCGATCGCCAAGGTGATCGGCACCCACGTCGGCGAGCTGCCGATGACGCCCGAGCGGGTCTGGCTCGCCTCCCACGGGAACGGCGCATGACCCCGTCCTTCACCTCCGCCGCCACGCTCGACGACGCGCTGGCCGCGGTCGCGTCCGGCGCTCGCCCGGTCGCCGGCGGGACCGACCTGGTCGTCGGCGCCCGGCAGGGCAAGGCGCCGCTGCCCGAGGACATCGTGGCGATCGACCGGGTCGAGGGGCTGCGGTCGCTCGAGATATCCGCCGCGGGCGTTCGACTCGGCACGCTCGTCACCCACGGCGACATCGTCGCCAACGCGGATATCCGCGACCGGTTCACCGCACTCGCCGACGCCTCCGCGATCGTCGGCTCCCACGCGACACGCGCGCAGGGGACGATCGGCGGCAACGTGATGAACGCGTCGCCCGCGATGGACACCGGCGGCCCGCTGCTCTGTTTCGACGCGACGGTCACCCTGCGGTCGGCGGCGGGGGAGCGGACGATCGGGCTCGACGCGCTGTGGACCGGACCCGGCAAGACCTCGGCGGCGCCCGATGAGCTGCTCGTCGCGGTCGACCTGCCGGCGCCGGTGGGAGGCACCGGCTCGTGCTACGTCCGGCTCGAATACCGCCGGCAGATGGAGATCGCCGTCGTCGGCGCGACGGCCGTCGTCGTGCTCGACGGCGACGTGACCGATGCCCGGATCGCGATCACCGCCCTCACGCCGACGATCCGGCGGGTGCCGGAGGCCGAAGCGGCGCTCGTCGGCAGCGCCGCGGACGCCGACGCCGTGCGCGCGGCGGCGCGGGCCGCCGCGGCCGCGGCGACGCCGATCAGCGACGTCCGCGCCTCGGCCGACTATCGCCGTGCGATGGCCGAGGTCATGGCGTCGCGCGCCATCACCGCCGCGCTCACGCGCGCCCGCGGCGGCAGCGTCCCGATCCCGGCGAGCCCCGCCCTGTATGGAGCCAAGGAGTCCTGATGAAGGTCGCAGCCACCCTGACGGTGAACGGCACGAGCTACCCCGTCGAGCTCGATCCGCACGTGAGCCTCCTTCGCGCGGTGCGCGACGATCTCGGCCTCACCGGATCCAAGGAAGGGTGCGACGACTCGGAGTGCGGCGCGTGCATGATGCTGCTCGACGGCGCCCCGGTGAACGCCTGCTCCTATCTCGCGATGCAGGCGGTGGGGAAGGACGTCACGACGGTCGAGGGCCTCGCCGGTGAGGAGGAGGTCGGGCCGTTGCAGCGCGCGTTCCTCCAGCAGTTCGGCGTGCAGTGCGGGTTCTGCACCCCCGGCATGCTGATCTCCGCAACGGCACTGCTTCGCGTCAACCCCGACCCGACCGACGAGGAGATCCGGATCGGGCTGTCGGGCAACCTGTGCCGGTGCACCGGCTACGACGGCATCGTCAAGGCCGTGCACCAGGCGGCGTCGGGTGAGGTGCCCCCGCTCGGCGCGGCGCTCGTTCACGCCGACGCCACGCCGCCCCACCACGCCGGCTGACCGCGTCGGCTGCTTGCCATCGAACACCTGTTCGGGTACGGTCGCGCCCTGGAAACCCACGAATGACAGGGGTGTAAGTTATGTCAGACGCGGCCACTAAGGTGCTCGAACGTCAGGCAGGTGCGCTCGCTCGAACCTCCTCCGGGGTGGGCCGCGATGGGAAGGGGGATCGCGTGGATCGCGACAAGATCTTGGAGGTCACGCTCCAGCAGATCGAGAAGCAGCACGGCCGCGGAGCCGTGATGAAGCTCGGCGAGCACCCGATGAACGTCGAGATGCAGACCATCCCGACGGGGTCGTTGGCGCTCGACATCGCCCTCGGGATCGGCGGGATCCCGCGGGGCCGCGTCGTCGAGGTGTTCGGGCCGGAGGGGTCGGGCAAGACCACCGTCTGTCTGCACATCATCGCCGAGGCGCAGCGCCAGGGAGGGATCGCGGCGTTCATCGACGCCGAGCATGCGCTCGACCCGACCTACGCGCGCGAGCTCGGCGTCAACATCGACGAGCTCCTCGTCAGTCAGCCCGATTCCGGCGAGCAGGCGCTGGAGATCGCCGACATGCTGGTGCGCTCCGGCGCGCTGTCGCTCGTCGTGATCGACTCGGTCGCCGCGCTCGTGCCCCGCGCCGAGATCGAGGGGGAGATGGGCGACACGCACGTCGGCCTGCAGGCTCGGCTGATGTCCCAGGCGATGCGCAAGCTGTCCGGGTCGCTGTCGAAGTTCGAGACGACGGCCATCTTCATCAACCAGCTCCGCGAGAAGATCGGCGTGATGTTCGGCTCGCCCGAGACCACACCCGGCGGCCGTGCGCTCAAGTTCTACTCGTCGGTGCGGCTGGACGTTCGCAAGATCGAGAACCTCAAGGACGGCACCGACGTCGTCGGCTCGCGCACCCGCGTCAAGGTGGTGAAGAACAAGGTCGCGCCGCCGTTCCGCCAGTGCGAGTTCGACATCATGTACGGCAAGGGCATCTCCAAGGAGGGCTCGCTCCTGGACGTCGGCGTCGACCTCGAGATGGTCAAGAAGTCGGGAGCCTGGTTCACCTACGAGGGTGAACAGCTCGGGCAAGGCAAGGAGAACGCGCGCCAGTTCCTCGCCGAGCACATCGACGTCCGCGACGAGATCGAGACGAAGGTCCGCCAGGCCGTCGGCCTGAACGGGTTCACCGAGGAAGACGACCGCCCCATCGAGGTGGCGCCCGACCTCGTCGAGCTGGAACCTCCGGTGAAGGCCGGCAAGAAGGGCGAGTAGCGAGTGGCGCCGCCCGCGCGGCGGACCGCTGCGTCAGGCGGTCGCGGCGACCGGCCCGGCAAGCGCAAGGACATCCACGAGCGGGCGCTCGGGCTCTTGGCGGTGCGGCAACGCAGCCGCAGGGAGCTCGAGCGCCGGCTCGTCCAAGCCGGCTTCGAGCCCGACGCCGTCCGAACCGAGCTCGAGCGGCTCGAGCAGGTCGGGCTGATCGACGACGCGGCGTTCGCCGCGGCGGTCGTCGAGAGCCGGATGGGGCACCGGGGCGAGTCCCGGAGGGCGGTGGGCATGAAGCTGCAGCAGGCCGGGGTCGACCGCGAGGTCGCGACGACGGCTCTCGACGAAGCTCCCGACGGCGAGCAAGAGCGCGCCGACCGCCTCGCCGAGACCCGTGCTGGCCGCGTTGCGGAACTGGATCCGGCCACCGGGTTCGCGAGACTGAGTGGGTTCCTCATGCGCAAGGGATACGCGCCCGGCGTCGCACGGCAGGCGGCGCGCAGAGCGCTTGGCGTGGAAGGCATCGAGGGGTGAACCTTGCCTGGGCTCGTGGGTGGCCGTAAGGTGTGCAAACACTGAATATCCACCCAACGAGAGGCACCACCCGACCATCCACGAGCGACCAAACCCATGGACGACCGAACCCAGAACCCCCACCAGGAACGATCCCGGAGGCACGGGCGCCCTTAGGGCGGACAACGGTCGCTGCTCCGTCATGGCCTGAGCGGTCCTCTCCCTGACACCCCGCAGGGAGGCCACATGATCCCCGTGATCGTGGGCGCCGTCGCACTCGCGGCGGGCGTCCTCGTCGGGTTCCTGATCCGCGCGAACATCGCGAAGTCCTCTGCCAACACCCTCGAAGCGCAGGCGCGCCAGAGGGCCATCGAGGCCGACGAGAAGCTCGTCAAAGCCGATCACGAAGCGGCCGCGACCCTGAAGCGGGCGAACGAGGACGCCAAGTCCGAGGCCGCGCAGATCCGTACCGACGCCGAGGCCGACGTGAAGTCGCGGCGCGACGAGATCGCCCGCCTCGAGCGCCGGATCTCCGAGTCGGAGGACGACCTTCGCGAGCGGACGCGCAAGCTCGACCGGCGCGGCACGGAGCTCGACGAGCGCGACGAGATGCTCCACGGCGCGCGCCTCAAGCTGGAGAAGGCCGCCGACCAGCACCGTATCCAGCTCGAGCGCATCGCCGGCATGACCTCGTCGGAGGCGCGCGAGGAGTTGATCGCCCACATCGTCGACGACGCCAAGCGCTCGGCGATGGCCCAGGTCCGCGAGATCGAACAGCGCGCTCGCGAGGACGGCGAGGAGCGCGCCCGCAAGATCCTGACGATCGCGATCCAGCGCGTGGCGTCCGAGCAGACGGCCGAGTCCACCGTGAGCGTCTTCGCTCTGCCGAGCGAGGACATGAAGGGCCGGATCATCGGCCGCGAGGGCCGCAACATCCGCGCGTTCGAGGCCACGACCGGTGTCAACATCATCATCGACGACACGCCCGAGGCGGTCGTGCTGAGCAGCTTCGACCCGGTCCGCCGCGAGGCCGCTCGGATGACGCTCGAGAAGCTCGTCCAGGACGGCAGGATCCACCCCGCTCGGATCGAGGAGGTTCACGAGCGCTCCATGGCCGAGATCGAGGAGCGGATCCGTCGGGCCGGCGAGGACGCCGTTGCAGAGGTTGGGATCACCGACATCCACCCCGAGATGGTCCGCTTGCTCGGCCGGCTGCAGTACCGGACGAGCTACGGCCAGAACGTGCTCCGGCATCTCGTCGAGAGCGCCCACATCGCCTCGGCCCTGGCGGCCGAGCTCGGGCTCGACCCCGCCATCGCGAAACGGGGCGCGTTCCTGCACGACATCGGCAAGGCGGTGACGCACGAGGTCGAGGGGTCGCACGCGATCATCGGAGCCGAGATCGCGCGCCGCATGAAGGAGGACCCGGAGGTCGTCCACTGCATCGAGTCGCACCACGGCGAGGTCGAGCAGCGCACGATCCACGCGGTGCTCGCCCAGATCGCCGACTCGATCAGCGGTGGCCGCCCGGGCGCCCGGCGCGAGTCGCTCGAGACCTACGTGAAGCGGCTCGAGCGGCTCGAGGAGATCTGCAACGCCTTCGAGGGCGTCGAAAAGGTCTACGCGATGCAGGCGGGCCGCGAGGTTCGCGTGCTGGTGCAGCCGGAGGCGATCGACGACATCCAGGCGCAGGTGATCGCGCGCGACATCGCGAAGCAGGTCGAGGAGGAGCTGCAGTATCCCGGTCAGATCCGCATCACGGTCGTTCGCGAGACACGGGCCACCGAATATGCGCGCTGAGCCTCTCGGTTACCCTCGACGGTGATGACCGAGCGGCGCTATCTGATCCGCACCTTCGGGTGCCAGATGAACGAGCACGATTCCGAGCGGATCGGGGGCGTGCTGATGGCCGACGGCATGACCCCGACCGACGATCCCGGCGACGCGCGGGTGATCGTCCTGAACACGTGCGCCATCCGCGAGAACGCCGACAACAAGCTGTACGGCAACCTGGGCCACCTCAAGCCGCTGAAGGACCAGCGGCCCGACCTTCGCATCGTGGTCGCCGGCTGTCTCGCGCAGAAGGACCAGGGCGAGATCTTGCGCAAGGCGCCGTGGGTGGACGTCGTGGTCGGCACGCACGCCCTGCCGCATCTGCTCGACCTGCTCGACCGAGCCGAGCGCGACGGTCCACAGATGGACGTGCGGGAGTACACCGACCTGTTCCCAAGCGCGCTGCCGGCGGCGCGGGCCGACGGGGTCAGAGCATGGGTCTCGATCGCCACGGGGTGCGACAACGCGTGCACGTTCTGCATCGTGCCGTTCGTCCGCGGGGCCCAGCGGTCGCGTGCGATGGGCGACGTCCTCGCCGAGGTGCAGGGCCTTGCCGCCGACGGCGTCGTGGAGGTGACCCTGCTCGGCCAGAACGTGAACACCTACGGCCGCGACGTCACGGTTCCGGGCTCGGCGAAGCGGCCCTTGTTCGCCGACGTCCTGCGGATGGTCAACCAGGTTGACGGGATCGAGCGCATCCGCTTCACCTCGCCGCACCCCCACGACTTCACACCCGACGTGATCGACGCCATGGCCGCCGGTGAGAAGGTCTGCGAGCACATCCATTTCCCGCTGCAATCGGGGTCGGATCGAGTGCTGAAGGCGATGCAGCGCTCTTACCGGCGTGAGCGCTACCTCGAGTGGCTCGACCGGATCCGCGAGGCGATCCCGTCGATCTCGGTCTCGACCGACATCATCGTCGGGTTCCCCGGGGAGACCGAGGAGGACTTCTCCGGCACCCTCGATGCGGTCGAGCGCGCCGGATTCGACAGCGCGTACACCTTCCAGTACTCGCCTCGGCCGGGCACCCGGGCGGCAACGATGCCGGACCAGGTGCCGAAGGAGATCGTGCAGGAGCGGTTCGACCGGCTCGTCGCCCTTCAGACGGCGATCACCGCCGACCGGAACCGACGGCAGGTCGGCGAGGTCGTCGAGGTGCTCGTGGAAGGCGATGGGAAACGCGAGGGATCGACCCAGTCGCGCACACGGACGAACCGGATCGTGCATCTGCAGGAGCCGCTCGCGGCCGGCACCTTCGCGACGGTCGAGATCACCGAGGCGGCGGCGCACCACCTGCTCGGCCGGGTCGTCGAGGCGCCGCAGCCCGCGGTGGTGTGATGTTGCGGGCGCTGGTCGGCCCGACCGCGAGCGGCAAGACCGACGCGGGCATCGCGATCGCCACCCGTTTGGGCGCCGACGTCGCCTCGGTCGACTCGATGCTCGTCTATCGCGGGATGGACGTCGGCACGGCGAAGCCCACTGCCGCGCAGCGGCGCGACCTGCCGCACCACCTGTTGGACCTCGCAGAGCCCTCGGAGCGGTTCACCGTCGCGCGGTACCAGCAGGCCGCGCATCAGCTGCTCGAGCAGGTGCCGGAGCCGCTGCTCGTCGGCGGCTCTGGCCTGTATTTCCGCGCCGTCGTGGACCGGCTCCGGTTCCCGCCCGAGGACCCGGCCGTCCGTGCCTCGCTCGAGGCGGAGGCCGACGTCCTTGGGGCCGACGAGCTCTACGCGCGGCTGTCCGCGGCCGACCCGGTGGCGGCCGCTCGTATCGACCCCGCGAACGTCCGAAGGACGATCCGGGCGCTCGAGGTCTCCACGATCACGGGCGCGCCGTTCAGCGACTTCGCGGCCGCGTGGGACGTGTACGAGCCGACGCGCGTGCGGGTCGCCGGCATCCGGCTCGCGCCGGGGGCGGTGAACGCGCGGGTGCGCGCTCGCATCGCGCGGATGCTCGAGACGGGCTGGATCGACGAAGTCCGCGACCTGCGGGAGCGCGGCTTCGGCGCGTGGCTCACGTCGAGCCAAGCGATCGGCTACGCCGAGCTCGCCGAGCACCTCGACGATAGGCTGCCCCTGGACGAGGCGATGGAACGCACCGTGAAACGCACGAAGGAGCTTGCACGCCGTCAGATGGCGTGGTTCCGGCGCGACCCGCGCGTGCGGTGGTTCGATGCCGGCGAGGATGGCGCGGCCGAGATCGTCGACGAGGTCACCGCGTACCTGGAGGCGGCGTGACGCGCGGGCTGTCGATCGCGAAATACCAGGCGAGCGGGAACGACTTCCTCATCGTCGACGCGCTCGAGACGCCGCCCCCGCCGCTCGACGTGCCGGCTCTGTGCGATCGCTGGTTCGGCGTGGGAGCGGACGGCGTCGTCGTGGTGGGTCGGG
>JBJMLQ010000158.1:0-5127 GCA_045805225.1 Actinomycetota bacterium
CATCCGGTACGCCAACAGCGGCCGGTGGTCGATGGAGCTCGTGATCGCGCACGAGGTCGGGCATCTGCTCGGGCTTGCACACGTGAATGATCCGAACGAGCTGATGTTCAGCACGCAGGTCGCGAGCGGCGTCATCCCGTCGCCGATCGACGGCTTCGGCCCGGGCGACTTCGCGGGGCTCGAGCTGCTCGGCGCCCACCAGGGCTGCCTGCCGCACGTTCGCGTCGGCCCCTGACCCGAGCGTCCCAAGGCCTGCCGGTACCATGTGCGCCACCATGGGCCGGGACGTCTTCTACATCACGACGCCGATCTTCTACGCGAACGACGTGCCGCACATCGGACACGCGTACAACGCGGTCGGCACCGACTTCATCGCGCGCTACCACCGGCTGCGCGGCGAGGAGGTCTTCCATCTCACCGGCACCGACGAGCATGGGTTGAAGGTGCAGCGGGCCGCCGAGGCGAACGGCGTGAGCGCCAAGGAGTGGGTGGACCAGCTCGAGCCGAAATGGCGAGAGGTCTGGGCCCGGCTCGACATCGCCTACGACGACTACATCCGCACGACCGAGCCCCGTCACCACGACGCGGTGGTCAAGATCTTGCAAGCCGTCAAGGACAACGGACGCGACGACATCTACCTCGGCCACTACGAGGGCCTGTACTGCGTCCATTGCGAGGCGTACTACACCGAAGCGGAGCTGCTGGAGGGGAACCTCTGCCCGATCCACGAGCGGCCGGTCGAGCTCGTCCGCGAGGACAACTACTTCTTCCGCCTGTCCGCGTATGCGGACCGGCTGCTTGGGCACTACCAGTCGCATCCCGAGGCGATCGAGCCCGCAACGCGGCGGAACGAGGTGCTGTCGTTGATCCGCGGCGGCCTTCAGGATTTCTCGATCAGCCGGACGACGTTCGACTGGGGCGTGCCGTTGCCCTGGGACGAAACTCATGTCGCGTACGTCTGGTTCGACGCGCTGACGAACTACATCACCGCCGCGGGCTACGCGAGCGATCCCGCGCGCTTCGCGGGGATGTGGCCCGCGAACATCCACTCGATCGGCAAGGACATCCTTCGCTTCCACGCGGTGTATTGGCCCGCCATGCTGATGGCGGCGGGTCTCGCGCCACCGACGCAAGTATGGGCGCACGGATACCTGACGGTCGGCGGCAAGAAGATGTCCAAGACCAACCTCACGGGCATCCACCCGTTCGAATTGATCGACCACTTCGGGGTCGACTCCTATCGGTACTTCTTCATGCGGCAGATCGCGTGGGGCGCCGACGGCGACTTCTCCTGGGAAGCGATGGTCGAGCGGCACAACGCCGATCTCGCCAACGGGCTCGGCAACCTCGCGAGCCGGGTGCTCGCGATGCTCGCGAGCAATTACGACGGCGTCGTGCCCCCGCCAGCAGCGGCCGGCGCCGAGGGCGATCTGCCAACCGTCACCGCCGAGGCGGCGCGGCTGGCCGACGAGCACATGCTCGCGGTCGACCTGCAGAAGGCGATCGCGGCGGTGTGGTCGATCGTGGACAGAGCGAACGCGTATCTCGTCGAGAAGGAGCCGTGGAAGCTCGCCAAGGACCCCGCGAACGCGGACGAGCTCGCCGGCGTGCTGTATGCGAGCGCGGAGGCGCTGCGGATCGTCGCCGTGTTGATCCAACCTTTGATGCCTGCAGCCGCTCAGCGGCTGTGGACACAGCTCGGCCTAGGCGGCGATGTGGCGGACCAACGACTTCCGGGCGCCGTGGCATGGGGCGGGCTCCCCGTGGGTACCGCGACGCACAAGGGCGACGCGCTCTTCCCACGTCTCGATACCGGCGAGTGAGCGATCGTGCGCGATCCCGCCAGGTCGAGGGCGGGATGAGGCTTCCCGACTTCGTGTTTCACGTGAAGCTCACCCTGTTCACCCGAAGTTGAGACCGGGTAAGGTCGCCGCCAGATGGGCGCCTCCAACCCTGAACTCCCGGTGCAGTCCGAAGCCATCGACACCCATTGCCACCTGTTCCTGATGGACCAGGAACCTGCAGTGGCGGTCGAGGCCGCGAGCGCCGCTCGGGTGAAGCGCCTGATCTGCGTGGGCGTCGACGTTCCCACGAGCGAGCGCTCGATCGCGATCGCCTCCGAGCTTGAAGGTGTACGCGCATCCGCGGGTGTCCACCCCCACGACGCCGACGCGTTCGACGACGAGGCCGCGGCGCGGATCGAGACGCTCCTCAAGGATCCGGCCGTCGTGGGCGTCGGGGAGTGCGGCCTCGACTGGTTCCGGATGCATAGCGAACGCGAGGCACAGCTCCGCACGCTCGCGGCACACATCGAGCTCGCGCGTGCCTGTGGAAAACCGATGATCGTTCACGTGCGCGATGCATGGGACGACGCGCTTCGAGTGCTGCATGAGGGTTCGGCCGAACGTGTGGTGATCCACTGCTTCACCGGCGACGCCGACATCGCGCGCGAATGCGAACGGCGCGGGTATTGGCTCTCGTTCGCCGGCAACGTCACGTATCCGAAGAACGGGCACATGCGCGAAGCGGCCGCTGCGGTATCGCTCGATCGCGTGTTGGTCGAGACCGACAGCCCGTTCCTCGCGCCGCAGCGGCTTCGCGGCGCCGACAACGCGCCGCACAACGTCGTCATCACGCTCGCGGAGCTCGCAACCGTTCGCGATGAACCGCTTGAACTCCTCGCCGAGGCCACCGTTTCGAACGCCGAAGCGGCGTTCCCGGGTCTCTGAGGCCCCGCGCAGGCCGCTGGTCTCAAGGTTGCAGTAAGGGTTGAGGGTTCGATAGGGTGGCCCTCCATGCGACCGGAGGCCACGTTCCGGCCGGGCCACTTCCCACCCAGCCGCTTCCCCCGAAGGCCCTCCCCGTACTTACGGAGGCAGGGTGGTACGACCGACACGCGTGCGACGGCTGCGGCGCCGTCGCGCACTCAAAGCCGCGATCGTCGCGGCGGGCGTCGCCATGTCGGTGATGGTCGTCTCGGGCGCATGGGCGAAGGACGTGACGTTGGTGATCGACGGGCGCTCGGAGTCGGTGCGCACGCGATCGACGAGCGTCGAGGATCTGCTGTCCGATCAAGGCGTGCCGCTGTCGATCGGGTTGCAGGTTCAACCGCCGCCGGCGACGACGCTCGCCGACGGCATGACCGTCTACGTGAGTCCGCCGCCGGGGGTGCCGGCGAACGGGTTCTCGGTGGCGGTCACCTCCACAGGTGTGGGGGTCTGGGTGGTGGAGCGACCGAGAAGGGGTTCGTTTGGGAAGGCGAACTCCGGGATCGAGGAGGCTTCGGCCTCTGCGGCCGGTGTCGGGCCTTCGGGCGTGACCGTGCGGGCCGTCGTGACGGGGAAGGTGCACGACGTCTCGACCAACGCGGACACGACCGGGGCGCTCCTTACGGCCATGGGGATCCAACCCGACGCTGGTGACCGCGTCGTCCCGCCACCCAGCACCCCCCTTCGCGCCGGCATGACGGTGCGGTACGACCGCGTGGCGACGGTCACGCATCTGACGACGCTTCCGATCCAGATGCCCGTCGAGACCCGGTACACCTCGACGCTGACGCCGGGCCACATGGTGGTGCTGACGCACGGGTCGACGGGGACCGAGCGCGCGGCGGTCCAGGTTCGGACCGTCAACGGGCGCGTCGTCTCTCGGCGGATCGTCTCGCAGGGCGTGCTGTCGCCGCCGGTGCCCGAGGTCCGGCTGTCTGCGCCGTACTCGATGACCGACGGGACGCTCCGCGAGCCCGGCACGGGGGCGACCACCGAGACCGGCGAGGCGTCGTGGTACGACCCGCCGTGGAGCGGCCTGACCGCCGCCCATCCATGGCTGCCCTTCGGGACCCACGTCGTCGTGACGGACCTCGAGACCGGACGCTCCGTTACGGTGGTGATCGATGACCGAGGACCGTTCGGACCCGGGCGGATCATCGACCTCTCGCCCGAGGCCTTCTCCGCGCTCCAGCCGCTCGGCCACGGCGTCCTCCACGTCTCGCTCTCCTGGTAGCGCGTCGCCGCGAGCGCTGCTCGACGCGTACCGCATCGAGCCGACCAAGGCGCTCGGGCAGCACTTCCTGATCGACCCGAACCTCGCCGGCGCGATCGCCGCCGACACGGAGGCCGGTCCCGGCGACTCCGTGGTGGAGATCGGCGCCGGCCTCGGCGCGCTGACGACCGCGCTCGCCGAGCGCGGGATCGACCGGGTGCTGGCGATCGAGTTCGACCGCGCGCTCGTCCCGGCGCTTCGCGCGGTCGCGGACGCGTATCCGGCCGTGGAGGTGCTCGCCGCCGATGCCACGAAGGTCGACTGGCCGAGGACCCTCGGCGACGGCGGGTGGATCGCGTGCGGCAACCTTCCGTACAACGTCGGCACGGCGATCGTGCTCTCGATGTTGGCGCGCGCGCCGATGGTTCGGCGACTCGTGGTGATGGTGCAACGCGAGGTCGCCGCCAGGCTCGTGGCGACGCCGGCGACGCGGGAGGACTACGGTCCGACGAGCGTGCGCGTCGCGTACTTCGCAGAGGCGACGATCCTGCGCGCGGTGCCGCCATCGGTGTTCTGGCCACGTCCGTCGGTCGGGTCGGCGATCGTGCGGATGGAACGACGGGAGCGGCCGCCGGTCCGCGCGGACGAAGGTCGGCTGTGGCGCGTCGTCGACGAGGCGTTCGCCCAACGGCGCAAGACGATGCGTGGCGCGCTCCGGCGCCTCGGTGTCGATGACCCGGATGCGATGCTCGCCGGGGCGGACGTGAACCCGTCGGCACGTCCCGAGGAACTCGATCTGGCGGCCTTCGGCCGGATGGCGGAGGCCCTTCCCGCGTGAGCGTCACGCGTCGGGCGCACGCGAAGCTCAACGTCTTCCTCCGCGTGCTCAGCGCCCGCGACGACGGCTACCACGACATCCAGACGGTGATCCTGCCGCTCGAGCTGCACGACCTCGTGACCGCCGAGCGCGCCGACGGCTGCACGGTGACGGTGACCGGTCCGCGCCAGGCGGAGCTGCTCCGGGCGGGCGGCGAGGCGCTCGTCGAGCGGGCGGCTCGGGCGTGGGCTCATGAGACGGGACGGGAGGCGCCGGACGCCGTCATCACCGTCGACAAGCGCATCCCGGTCGCCGCCGGGCTCGGGGGC
>JBJMLQ010000159.1:0-12746 GCA_045805225.1 Actinomycetota bacterium
CAAGGCCAGCCCGAAGTGGTTCGCGCCCGCGATGGCGTCGCTCATGGTCGTCGGGATCGCGATCATCGTGTGGAACTTCTTCCGCAACAACGGGAACTCCTTCGACCCCGGCATGATGTGGGTCGGCCTGGGAGTGCTGGCCGCCGGGTTCTTCGGCATCTCCTTCTGGAAGTAGCCCGGCCGGCCGCGTTCGATCTCCTCCACCGCTCCGTGTGGAAAACCCTGGGGATACCTAGGTGCCGAACGGTGGAAAACGTTCGCTCCTCCCGTTGCCTCACACCGTTCCTGGGCGACGCTCCACGAGCATCTTCTCGCCGCAGTGCCGGGGGATCTGCAGCTCACCCAGCCGGGAGACCTTGTACTCGGTCCCGCACTCGCCGCACACGAGATAGACATCGAGGTCCTCGACGTCCTCCGCCTCGGCGGGCGGCTTCTCGGTGTCCAGCGTGCCGGGCGCCGGTCCGGCGAGCGAGCGCAACGTCGCCATCCCGACGCGCCAGATGACGTAGCCGAGCACGATCGCGCCGGGGATCAGCAGCCAAACGGGCATGCGGCCACGGTAGCAGCGCCTTTTCGGACCCCGGACCCGGACGGTGCCCCTTGCGGCACTTTCCCTCTGGAGCGCATCGCCGTACGGTGAACGTCGTTCGAACACCGAGCGAACGCGGGAGAGGACCGATGGGCGATTACGCGAACCGCATCATGACCCGGCTGGCATCGAAGGACCCCGGTGAGCCCGAGTTCCACCAGGCCGTCCGCGAGGTGGCGGGATCGGTGGAGCTGGCCCTCGAACGGAACCCTCGATACCAGCAGGCGCGGATCTTCGAGCGGATCGTCGAACCCGAGCGGGTGGTGATGTTCCGGGTGCCGTGGGTCGACGACGCCGGCGATGTCCAGGTCAACCGCGGGTTCCGCGTCGAGATGAACTCCGCGATCGGCCCCTACAAGGGCGGCCTGCGGTTCCACCCGACGGTCTACCTCGGGATGCTGAAGTTCCTCGCGTTCGAGCAGATCTTCAAGAACTCGCTCACGACGTTGCCGCTCGGCGCGGGCAAGGGCGGCGCCGACTTCGACCCGAAGGGCCGGTCCGACGCCGAGGTGATGCGGTTCTGCCAGTCGTTCATCCTGGAGCTGCAGCGGCACATCGGCCAGTTCACCGACGTGCCGGCCGGCGACATGGGCGTCGGCGGACGCGAGATCGGGTTCATGTTCGGGCAGTACAAGCGGATCCGGAACGAGTTCACCGGCGTGCTCACCGGCAAGGGCCTCGAGTGGGGCGGCTCGTTGATCCGGCCCGAGGCGACGGGATACGGCACCGTCTACTTCGCCGAGGAGATGGCGAAGACCCGCGACGAGTCACTCGAAGGAAAGACGTGTCTCGTCTCGGGGTCGGGCAACGTCGCGCAGTACACCGTCGAGAAGCTGCTCGACCTCGGCGCGAAGCCCGTGACCCTCAGCGACACGGGCGGATTCATCTACGACAAGGACGGGATCGACCGCGAGAAGCTCGCGTGGGTGATGGACCTGAAGGAGCGGCGGCGGGGCCGCATCATGCAGTACGTCGAGGAGTACCCGAGCGCGACGTTCACGCCCGTCGATCCGAACCGTGCCACGAACCCCGTGTGGTCCGTTCCTGCAGAGGCGGCGTTCCCGTCCGCGACCCAGAACGAGATCAGCGCCGAGGACGCGGGCAACCTGTTGGACAACGGCGTCTATATCGTGGCCGAGGGGGCGAACATGCCGACCGAGCCGCAGGGCGTCGAGCGATTCGTCGACGGCAAGATCCTGTACGGACCCGGGAAGGCCGCCAACGCCGGCGGGGTGGCGGTGAGCGGTCTGGAGATGTCGCAGAACGCCGAGCGGCGGTCGTGGACGCGTGAGACGGTCGACGAGCGGCTGCGCACGATCATGGTCGCGATCCACACCAACTGTCGCGAGACGGCCGACGAGTACGACGCCCCCGGCAACTACGTTCACGGCGCGAACATCGCGGGCTTCCGCAAGGTGGCCGACGCGATGCTCGCGCAGGGCGTCGTCTAAACCGGCTTGAGGCCCGGTAGCGTCCGGTCCAGGAACGCGAGGATCGCGCGGATCTGGCGGACGTCCTCATCCAGCACGGCCGAGCCGTGTCCGGTGGCGAACCGATAGACCTCGTGCGGCGCGTCGCGCTCGGCGAGCTTGTCGACGTAGGCGAGCGCCTGGCCCAGCGGGCACCGTGAGTCGTTCTCGCCGATCACGAACAACACCGGGGCGTCGACGGCGTCGACGTAGGTGATCGGGTTCGCACGCGCGTACAGATCCGGCTTGTCTTCGGGCGTTCCGCCGAACAGGGCGCGGTCCATCGCCTGCAACGACGGCGCTTCTTCCGCGTAGGCGCGCACGTAGTCGCCGACGGGGATCCCGGCGACGCCGGCGGTCCAGAGATCCGGGTTGCGGCCGAGCTCCATGAGCGTGACATAGCCGCCCCACGACCAGCCCGCGACGACGACGCGGGTCGGATCGACGTCGGGACGCTTCAGGAGGTCGCGCAGGCCCGCGGTCACGTCGTCGACGTCGGTGAAGCCGGGGTCGCCGGTCAGCGCGTCGCGCCACGCGCGCCCGTAGCCGGTCGAGCCGCGGTAGTTCGGCATCGCGACCAGGAACCCCTGATCGACATAGGCCTGGACCTCGGGCATGTAGCGGTCGTCGTAGGACCAGTGCGGGCCGCCGTGCACGAACACCATCAGCGGCCGCGGGACACCGCCTTCGGGCTCGACGATCCAGCCGTGCACCTCCTGCCCGTGGTCGTTCGTGTACCGCCAATCCTTGAACGGGCGCCCCGGCGGCGCCGGGGATCCGCCGGCGAACGGCTCCGCGCCCGTGTCGTCGAGCACGCGGGTGCGATGAACGCCGTCGGTGTGCTGGAACCACACCCGCCCGTCCGGACGCACCCGGGCGGATGCGATGGAGCCGCGCGGTGTCGGCATCTGCGTGGCGTCGCCGTTGGCGACCTCCACCTTGTAGAGCCGCTCGCGGCCGTCCAAGGCCGCGATCAGCACCACGGCGTCACCGTCGGGGAACCAGTCGGCGACCCGCTGATCGCCGGGGACGTCGACGTCAAGCTCGCGCCAGTCGTCCGTCGCCACGTTCCAGATGGCAACGCGCTGACGGTCCTTTGGCTCGTGGGTCACGGCGAGACGCTGGTCGCCGGGGACCGGCGACCAGGCGGTTCCGATCACCGCCGCGGTGCCGTCGCCGCGTTCCGCTGCGACGGCCCCGCTCCCCGGCTCCACGATCCGGAGCGCAGGGTGCATCAGGTTGCCGTGCTCGGCGTGCTGGAGCGCGAGGAACGATCCATCGGCGGACAGCCCCGCGAGATCGCCGCTGTCGACGTCACCCGCGATGCCGAGCCATTGGTTCGAGCTAGCGATCGAGCGCAGCGGCCGGCCGTCGACTGACGTGAAGACGGCGAACGCGCCGTCGTCGGTGCTGATCCCCGCCGCGACGACGCCCGAACGCTGCGCGATGCCGCCGTTCCATCCTCGCGGTGCGCCGTCGAGGAAGGGCTCCGAGCCACCGCCCTCGAACGGCTGCGCGAGCCAGGCGCCGGTCTCGTCGCCGGTGTCCTCCTGCCAGAAGATCACCTCGGACGCGTCGGGTGTGAGGTAGCCCTCGCGCACGCCGACCGGGTGGTCCGACACCTGCCGGCGCTCACCCGTGGCGACGTTCCAGACGTGGACCTGCCAGATGCCGGAGGCGTTCGTCTCGTAGACGCACCGGTCCGGCCGATCGCGTGACCACCGCGGGAGGGAATGCACCGGCGCGCGGAGGCGCTGCTCCCACAACGGCATGCCGTTCATGGCGGTGGAGGCTAACGGACCGAGCGCTACCCGACCGCCCGAGATCCGACGATCAACGCGCGAAGCGGTCGTTACCGTTGTTGTTGTCGCCGCCCGGGCCGTCGTGGCCCGAGCCGCTGCTGTCGGAACCA
The DNA here is from genome assembly GCA_045805225.1 of Actinomycetota bacterium. Lineage (GTDB taxonomy): Bacteria > Actinomycetota > UBA4738 > UBA4738 > HRBIN12 > AC-51. The sequence goes on from JBJMLQ010000159.1 coordinate 3,971, forward strand.
CCGCTGCCGGCACCGCCGTGACCGGAGTCGCCTCCGTCACCACGGTCGCCGGATCCTGTTCCTGAGCCACCGTTGCCCGACCCGCCCGACCCGGATCCGCCGCCGGACCCACCGGAGCCCACGGCGCCGCCGGACGAGCCCGGCCCTGAGCCGCCCGAACCCGAGCCGCCGTGGTGGCCATCGTCGCCGTGGTGCCCGCCGGATCCGGAGCCCTGATGCCCCTCGCCCGCACCGGATCCGTGGTCACCGTGCCGGTGCTGATGGCGCCTCGAGTGACCCGTCGCCGGCGGATCGTCGCGGGCGTCCTGGTGCGCCGGCGTGGCGCCGGCCGAACGGAGCCCACCCGATGCGCGACCGACGCCCGAGCGCGCACCGTTCGACGGCCCCTGCCCGTTGCGCCCCGCGTGGATGCCCGGTCCGCGACCGGTCGGATCCGCATCGGTATGGACGCCACCGGACGGGCTGGGCGCGGACATCACCTCGCCGCTCGACGTCGGATAGGAGTCGAGCGGCGCCGCGACGATCACATCGGGTCGGTGGTCGGTCACCGTCGCGATCGGAGGAGCCGGTGTCGCGAGGGCAACACCGCCCAACAACGCAGCGATCCCAAGCGACGCCAGGAACCCACCGGTGGGGCCCCTGACGATCCGGATGAGACCGTGTTGGACGCGTTGCATCTCGCAGGAGTCTGACGAACTTGAGCGATCCGCTGTAGCGCCAGAAGGTGAAAAGCGCGTGCTGCCGCGGGGTAGGTCTTTCGGTCCGGGTCGCCTACGCAGGCGCGCCGGCGGCAGCGATCGCCGCCCAGACGCGCTCGGGCGAGCACGGCATGTCGACGTGCCGAACGCCGATATGGCTCAGCGCGTCCACGACGGCGTTCTGGACGGCCGGCGTCGACCCGATCGAACCGGACTCGCCTATGCCCTTGGCGCCCAGCGGGTTGACGGGCGTCGGCGTCTCGGTGTTGTCGCACTCGAACGACGGCAGTTCCGCCGCGCTCGGCATCAGGTACGTCATCAACGTCGACGTGATCGGATTGCCGGCCTCGTCCAGACGAACCTCTTCGAACAGCGCCTGCGCGACGCCCTGCGCGAGGCCGCCGTGCTGCTGGCCGCGGACGAGCATCGGGTTCAGGATGCGGCCGCAATCGTCAACGGCGATCAACCTGCTCAGGCGCACATCGCCGGTGTCGAGGTCGACGTCGACGACGGCCACGTGCGCGCCGAACGGAAAGGTGGCGCCCGGGTCGGTGCTCACGCCCTTGGCGGACAAGGCGCCGCCGTCGGTGTCGGCACGCGCTGCAAGCTCGCGCCAACCGATCGACCGTTCGGGCGCGCCGAGCACGCGGAAGCCGCCGTCCACAGGACCCTCCAGATCCGCAACGTCGACCTCGAGGACCGCTGCCGCGAGGCCCCTGGCCCGCTCGACGACCTCGTCGGCCCGAGCGACGAGCACCGATCCGCCGGCCTGAAGCGAACGCGACCCCCACGAGCCCTGCCCGCGCTCGACCAGCGCGGTGTCGGAATGCACGACACGGACGTCGGTGTGCGGCAGGCCGAGCATGCCGCCGACCAGCTGGGCGAACGCGGTCTCGTGTCCCTGGCCGAACGAGGTCGTCCCGACGTACGCGGTGGCGGTGCCGTCCGTCTCGATGTCAACGCGCGCGAACTCTTTCGTCGGGAAGGCCGTGATCTCGACGTACGTGGCCAGGCCGATACCCATCGCCGTCCGGTCGCCGCGCGCTCGCCGCTCGGCCTGTTCCGCGCGGAGCGCGGGGTAGTCGGCGAGTTCGAGCGCGCGGTCGAGCGCGACGCCGTAGTCCCCGGAGTCGTACTCCGTGCCGGCGGCGGTCCTGAAGGGGAACGCATCAGGCGCGATCAGGTTCCGCCGGCGGAGCTCCACCGGGTCCATCGCGAGCTCGGCGGCGAGGAGGTCGACCGCACGCTCGATCGCGGCGGCCGCCTCGGGCCTCCCCGCTCCGCGGTACGCGCCGAGCGGCGTCACGTTCGTCACGACCGAGCTCCCTCGGAACGCGATGTCGGCGATCGCGTAGACACCGGAGATCATCTCGGCGGTGGTCTGGCCCATGAACGACCCGAGCTGCGGATACGCGCCAACGTTGGTGAGCACCTCGAAGCGCAGACCCGTGATGGTGCCGTCGCGTCGCGCGCCGAGCTCGATCCACTGCACCTGCGAACGACCGTGCGTCATGCTGATCATCGACTCGCTGCGCGACTCGGCCCACCGCACCGGCCGTCCGAGCACCTCCGCGACCTTCGCGACCACGAGGTACTCCGGATAGGTCGGCACCTTCGCGCCGAACCCGCCGCCGACGTCGGGCGCGATCACCCGGATCCGCGCGCGATCGACACCGAGCACGTCCACCAGATCGCCGCGCACGTCGAAAGGCACCTGGGACGACACCCAGACGGTGTAGCCGCCGTCCTGCTCGGGGATCACCGCGATCGCGTTCGTCTCCATCGGAACGGGCGCGACTCGCTGGTTTACGAACCGGCCGCGAACCGTCACATCGGCGCCGGCCAGGACGTCGTCGTCCCAGCGGTGCTCGAACCGCGTCGCGACGTTCGTGCCGGTCTCCGGGAACACGAGCACCTCGTCGGCCGCGGCGGCCTCCGGATCGATCACCACGGGCAGCGGCTCGGCCATCGCGTGGATCGACTCCGCGGCGTCGAGCGCCTCCCCCAGGGTCTGCGCCACGACGACCGCATAGGGCTCCCCGACATAGCGCAACCGTTCCGACGCGAGGATCGGCCGCTCGAAGGGACGGTCGAGGTCGCCGCCCGGCACCTCCACCGAACCCGCCGCGAGCTGGTGCGGCAGATCCAGCTCACCCGCGATATACACCCCGACCACCCCCGGCATCGCGCGGGCCTCCTCGAGCCCTTCCACGGATGAAACGACCGCGTGCGCGAAGATGGACCGAACGAACACGGCACGAAGCGCGCCCGGGATCTCGATGTTCTCGACGTAGCGGGCCTCACCGCGCAGGAACCGAGGGTCTTCGGTCCGGAGCGCGGGAACGCCGAAGGTAGAGGGAGGGATGGTCACCGCGGCCATCGTCCCACAGTCCACCGAGGGGGAAGACGCATGATCCGCACCGCGACGCACGGCCTCGTGGCCGCCGTGATCTTGGCGACGTTGACCGTTGCGCCGGCGGCATCGCATGCCGCCGTCGGACACCGCGCCACGATCAAGGCGAAGCCCGTCGCGACGGGACTCAACGGCCCGTCGGGCTTCACCTTCGCGCCGAGCGGCGTCATCTGGTACCTGGAGCGCGGCACCGGCGAAGTCCACACGCTCGACCCACGGACCGGCACGAACCACCGGGTCTTCACGATCAACGGCGTGAACGGCGACGGCGAGCGCGGCGCGCTCGGGATCGCGCTGTCGCCGCGGTGGCCCACGAAGAAAGTTGTCTACGTCTACGTGACGCGCAACGGTGGCGGCCACCTGCAGAACCAGCTCGTCCGGTTCACGGTGTCGGGTGGAACCGGCCGGGGCCTCAAGGTGTTGCTCACGAGCCCGGCGAGCGCAGACCCGTACCACAACGGCGGGCGGATCCTGTTCGGTTCCGACCACAAGCTGTACGTCATGATCGGCGACGGACACAACAGCACGAACGCGCAAGATCGCTCCGACAACTTCCGCGGCAAGATCCTGCGGCTAGACCCTGACGGCACCGGCGCCAAGGGCAACCCGTTCGGCAGTCGGATCTGGTCCTACGGGCACCGCAACTCCTTCGGGTTCGCGTTCGATCCCGTGACACACCGGCTCTGGGAGACCGAGAACGGGCCGGAGTGCACCGACGAGATCAACCTGATCGTGAAGGGCGGGAACTTCGGGTGGGGCCCGAAGGAGACCTGCTCGGTGCCGAAGCCCGGCGGCACGAACAACTCCGGGCCGAAGCCGCGTCGCGGGCCCAAGTGGTTCACGGCCTCGACGATCGGGATCACCGGCGCGGCGTTCTGCCACGGCTGCGGGATCCGATCGCTCCGCGAGCAGCTCGTGTTCGGCGACGTCGACACGGGTTCCCTGCGGGCGATCCATCTGAACGCGGCCCGCACCGGGTTCTCGTCGAAAGCGCGGGTGATCGCGACCGGCCTGGCCGGCGTCCATTCGGTCGAGGTCTCGCCGACGGGTCGCATCTTCTTCAGCGGTCCCAGCGGGATCTACCGGCTGGTCTCGGGCTGAGACCCCGGCCGATGGCCGGACCCGGCGCCCGGCCGGCCGGGCCCTCGCGCCAGGTTGGAACCTGGGCTACGCTGGGTAGCCCACCCCCGGGAGGAGCGACGCATGGACATCGGGCGTCCGCAGCGCATCATCGAGATCGAGCCGGTGACGTTGCCCCTGCCCTCTCCCGACCTCCCGGCGTACGAGCCCACCACCGAGCCCGCGCCCGCTCCGACCCCTGATCCAACCCCCGTCGAACCGGTCGATCCATGACGACCGCGTCCGCGCTGCGGTCGCTCGAGGCCACCACCGGGATCGAGCCCATCGTCGCCTGGCGCACGTGGGCGCTCACCGGGCACCGCGACGGGTCGGATCTGTTGCTGCGGCCCGTCGCGGGGCGATCACGACCGTGGCGGCCGATGCAGGTCACAGAGGCAGGCTGCAAGCACACCCGCCTGCACGCCTCGCCGAGCCTGGAGTGCACGTGCGGGCTCCACGGCACGCACGGTCTGGACCTCCTGCGGCGAACGCGATGTCCCGCGGTGCTCGGCAGGGTCGCCCTGTGGGGCCGTGTGATCGAACACGATCACGGCTACCGCGCGCAGTACGCATACCCCCAGCTCGTCACGTTGATCTGCCAGTTCTGCTTCTGGCAGTGGGGGTCGCACGCTGCGCGGCCGGACATCGTCGGTTGGTTCGCGCGAGACGCGTTGGTGCCGCTGTGCTGGGGGCATCTCGAGCTGGCGCAGCGCTACGGGATGGAGCCCCGGCGGCTGTTACCCGCCCACGAGGTCGACCTCGCACTCCGCGAGACGTACGCGGTGGACCAGCTGGTCCACTGGTAGCCGCGCCGGAGAGAACGGCGCGCGTCAGCCCGACGGACCGAGCTTCTTGCGGGCCGCCGCCTGTGTCAGCCGCGCGCGGAGGTCATTGGCCTCGGGCGTGAGACGAAGCGCCTCTTCCTCGGCCTCCTTGGCCCGCGCCTCCGCCTCGGCGACCTTCGCCTCGAGCTCCTCGATCATCTCGTTCGGGATCTCACCGTTCGAAGGGACCGTCTCGACCTCTTCTCGGGCGGCGACGACGTCGTCTCGTGCCGCTGCGAGAGCGGTCTCGGCGCCCCTCGCGCGCGCCTCGGCTTCGGCCAGCTGCGCTCGGAGCGCCTCCGTCTCGGGGTCGACCTTCGTGGCGACTTCCTGCATCTGGTGCTCAAGCTCAGCAACGCGCTCGTCGGCCTCGCGCTTGACGCGGTCCAGTTCCTCTTGCGACACCGAGCCGCTGCGCGCCGCAGCCGCCTCTGCTTCCGCTCGCTTCAGCGCGGCCTCGAGCTCGCTGATCCGGCCGGTGGCGGCGTCCAGGTCGGCGGCCGATGTCTGACCCGCAGGACCGTCCTTCACCCGCGCCTCAAGGAAGGCGAACGCCTCGGAGGCCTGTTGCAGCTGTTCGCGCGCGATCTTGAGCTCCTCTTGGAGTTCCTGGTCGCGGCCCGGCATCGTCGAAACGGCCGGCGGCGGCTGGGCCTCCACCGCCGGTTGGGCCGCGACCGTGACGGGCTCACCCGCCACGGGCTCCGCGACCACCGCGGCGGCGGCGGGCTTGCGGATCATCGCGATCACGAACAGGATGCCCGCGAGCACCGCGCCGATGATGCAGATCAACGAGATCGTGTCCCACGGACTATCCGCCGCGGCCTGCAGCTTCGCGTAGTAGACGTCCATCTGCACGACACCAGCGGGATCGACTTGGTCCTTGACCAGGAACGGGGTCGTGACCTCGAGGAGACTGGTCGGCGCGGCGGGCGACCCAACGGTCGCGAAGGTGAAGTTCTCCTGGACGACGTGCGACTGGGTGAGTTTGCTCGTAAGCGCGTCCGTGAAGTTGACATCCTTCGTCACCTTCAGCTGCCCGACCACCTCGTTGGGATCGCTCGACGCGAGCAACAGCCCATCCTTGTCCCACACACGAACACGCGCGATCGTCGGGTCGGTGAAGATGTCGCCCTCGACCGCAACGGCGAAGTCCTTCTTGTCGAACAAGATCTTCCCGGCGCGCGTGTCGACCGTGGCTTGATCCGCGATCGTCGTCCTCGCGTAGGACTCCACGCGCGCCTGCGCCTGTTGCACCTGGTCGTTGAGCGCCGTCACCTTCTGCCCGCGCGCGATGAACAACCCGATGAGGAAGAGCACGACGAGACCGCCCCAGAAGAAGCGGGCGGCCATGCCTCGTGTCGTGCGATCGATGATCTTCATGTGTCGGCCCTTGGAACGGAGCAGTCATGCTCGCCGATGCCGTGAGGCGCCGACAAGCGTCTGGAGAGGTTTCGACACACTAGACGGGAGCTTGAACCGGTCCAAACCACCGCTTCGTCTAGCCCGTGTGGTTGCGACGGAGGCGCTCTCGGCGTCAGCCCGGCCGGCTTCTGGGAGCCCCGCCGGGGATCTGCGCTCAAGGTCCTCGATCAGGACAGCCGATGGGAACCCAACGCGCGAACGCGCGGGGTCTGGCCGGAGGGAACCCATCGATGGCACGAAGCTGGCGGTTCGTTGCACCGATCGTGGTCCTCGCGGTGCTGCTCATGCAGCCCGCAGGCTCCGCAACAGCGGTCACTCGCGTGCGTCATGCCCTGCTCGAACGGCATCAGACGGTGCAGCAGGCCCGGTCCGTGCGGCGCCAGGAGGCCGACCTCGAGGGCGCCTTACGCACACGGATCGCGGCCTTCGAGCGCACGTCGCGGCGTCCCGAAGGCCCGGGTTCCCGGAGCGAGGACGTGCGCATACCCGCGACGAACGCGGCAATCGATCGGCTGCTCGTCCTCGCCCGGGCACGCCTGCGTCGTCTCGACCCGTGGGCGCGCCATCGGCTCGCGACGCTGCAGATGCGGTACCGATCGCTGCAATCGTGGCTCGACAGCCAGGGCATCTTCCGGACGTGCCCCGTGCCGTCATTCACGACGATCTACGACAACTTCGGTGTGATCGTGCGCCTCCCGCACGTGCCGGTGCATGTTCACCAGGGTGACGACGTGATGGCGCCGACGGGCTCACCGATCGTTGCGCCGTTCGACGGATACGCCACGACCGGGCGCAGCAAGCTCGGCGGCCTGGAGGTACGGGTCTTCGGCGCGGACGGCTACGTCTACAACGCGCACCTGAGCAGCCTCGGATCGCTCGGCTACGTCAGCGCGGGCGACGTCGTCGGGTACGTCGGGTCGACGGGCGACGCGACGGGACCACATGACCACCTCGAATGGCACCCGGGCGACGGCGCGGCCGTCGACCCGAACCCGTTGCTGACCGCCGCGTGCGTCGACACGGTCAGCGGTTCGTAGCCGAGAAATGCTGGTAGTCGGTCGGCCACGACCACGAGCCTCCCCAACTCCAGCCGATCGCATGGAACGCCCACCAAGCTCGGTCGTGGAACGCGAGCATCCCTCGGCGAGTCGGCTTGCGATGGGCGAACGTCGCGCCGTTCGGCGGTGAGACGCCCCACGGACCGACATACGGGTTCTCGACCGGGTTCACGTCGATCGCGCGACCGTACGCGTGCTGCGACCACGTACAGCAGACGTTGTTGCGGTACCGACAGTTGAACGCCGATGTGTTGTCCGCCTTCATCGATCGCATGTCGACGGCGTCGTATCGATCGACGAGCTTCATGCGCCGGACCGGGAAGCGCACGTCGTAGAGCTTGTGGAACACGCGCGCGACCTTCGGAGCCCATCGTCGATGAACGACGAGCTTGCCCGCATGTGGTGCCCGGTCGAACCCCCAGTACGTGAGCGTGATCAGACGAAGGTCACGAAGGGGAACGGGACAGCCCGCATGCCACGATCGACCGATCATGCGCGTACGCACCGCCGTGGGGAGACGTTCGATACGCGCTCGATACGCGGCCGTGCGCCGGGCGGCGCTCGTTCCGGACAGAGGTTTGGCGTTCACCCCGGTCGTCGTCAGTGTCAGCGCGAGCAGGGTGACGATCGCGAGCACGGCCGGGCGACGCACGTTCCCATCATCCACCGCGTTGGCGCGGTTTCGGACGCGGTCAGTCGGTCTGGTGCGGAAGCTGCCTCCGGGTAGCTGCGTCCGCTAGACGCGCCCGCAACGACCACATGTCGTCTTCCGCCGAGATCTCGTCTTCGGGAGGAGACGGCTGGTCGTCGGGCGACGCGTCGTTCACCGGCGGCGGAGATTGTGCAGGCGCCGAGGAGTCGGGCTGCTCCGGCCGAGCCGCCGATGCGACGGTCTCGGGTTGCTCCGGCGGAGACTCGGAATGTGAGACCTCGAGAGACCCAGCGTGAGGTTCGCCGTTCTCAAGAGCAGGCTCGGGTTCGGGCGCCGGCTCGGGCGCGGCGAACGCAGCGGTCCAGATGTCGTCGTAGCGCGCATCATCAGATGGCGCCGGCGGGACCCCGTTGCCGTTCGACGTCGTTGGCTTGGCAGTCGGCGCCGGCGCCGATGAAGGTGCGTGCCACTCGACCGTGGGAGCGGGCTCAGGCGTCGCCACATCGGCGACGGCGGGCTCGGGCTCGCGGCTCTGTGGCTCGACAGGTTCAGGCTCCGGGACCGAAGGCTGAATACCCTCCGCCTCA
>JBJMLQ010000160.1:0-8345 GCA_045805225.1 Actinomycetota bacterium
CACCGTCCTGGGCCAGCCGATCCAAGATCTCCGCCGCCTTCCGCAACGTTTCACGCTCGTCCGGCTCGAGCGCCTTCAGTCGCTTCGTGAGGAACACATCGGTCCGGCGCCGCGCGGCGTGCAAGAGCGCCGTGCCCGCCGGCGTCGTCTGCAACCACGTCACCCGGCCGTCGATGGGGTCGGGGAGGCGCTCGATCAGCCCGCGCTCCGCCAGCTCGCGGATCGTGCGGGTGATCGACGGCTTCTGCACGTGCTCGAACCGGGCGAGCTGCCCGGCGGTCACCGGGCCGTGCCGCTCGATCGTGCGAAGCGCCGCGTGCAACGTCGGCGTGATCTCGACATCGGACACGTGGCGCATCCTCCGGGCCGCGCGCCAGACCGCGACGCGAAGCTGCGCCGCGAGCTCGGCGGGCCGGATGTCGGAGGTGGTTCGTTGCATGCATGCAGGATAGTACGCCACACTAATTAGTGTCCGGTACGAACCGTCGCCCTCTCCGAGATGCGCGTGACCTGCGGCTATCGTGAGCGCGCCTCGAACCGAAAGGACCTCCGCGGATGGCTTCGAACGGACACCACGCCCCTCGCGAGTCGCGACGCACCCGGCGCGCGCTGTGGATCGTCGCGGCGATCGTCGTCGTGCTGCTCGTGTTCGGCGGCGGCTACGCGCTGGGGCGCGGCAACGACGCACCGTCGGAAGCGGCAGGACGCGCCGTTCTACCCACCCCGACGACCACGCACACCCGATCACCCCGACCGAAGCCGTCCGACTCGCCGTCGCCGAGTACCTCGCCGAGCGAGACCGCAAGCCCGGATCCCACCGCGGAACCCGGTCCCGACACGCTCGCCGACGGCCGGTACTTCGTTCGTTTGGATAGCCTCGAGGGGGGCGAGTCGAGCCCGCCCGCCGCCCGCTACGACCTCGCCTACTTCTTGACGGGCGCCGCCGCCGATCAAGCGGCGAAGGACCGCGGGCTCGAGACGCCGGTGCCGGATGGCTACTTCATCGTGAACGACAGCCATCGGATGCGGGCCGCGCCGCTCGCCGATCCGTTCGCCGTCAAGTACATCCCCGAGGGCAACTGCTGTCACCCCGTGAAGGCGCACCCGGACGCGTTCCTCGGCTGGCTGGGTGAGGCGCATCGATCCGACTTCCCGCCGAAGGGCACCTCGTGGTGGTGGATCACGATCGACGGCGGCGAGATCACCAAGGTCCAGCAACAGTTCCTGCCCTGAGTCGTTGCATCGGTCGGGCGGGCGGCGCACGCTGCACGGATGCCGCACGCCGATCATGAGCCCGGCACGCGAGAGGATTGCGACGACTGCAGGGCGCTCGCGTACGAGCCGGGCTGGTACAAGGCGCTTCGCGACGAGCGCGTGGTGGCCTCGGATCCCGCCGTCGTCGCGGTGCCCGAACCCGATGACGCAGACGTGGACGTCGTGGTGGCCGAGACCCCACACGAGGGCGCTCGCCGTCGCCGCTGAATCGGCGCCGCCGTAGGCTGGCGGCACCGTGCCGCACGACTGGGACGCTGCAACCTACGACCGCCTGCCGATCCCCATGACGGGATGGGGCCTGGAGGTGCTCAATCGCCTGCGTCTGCGCGGCGACGAGACGGTCCTGGACGCCGGCTGTGGCACCGGCCAGGTCACCGAGGCGCTCCGCGAGCGGCTGCCGCGCGGGCACGTGATCGCGCTCGACGCGTCGACGTCGATGATCGCGGCGGCGGTCGACCGGCTGGGCGCCGAGCGCATGACGTACCTGACGCACGACCTCCTCGATCCGATCCCGATCGATCCTGTCCACGCGATCTTGTCGACCGCGACGTTCCATTGGGTGCCCGACCACGACCGGTTGTTCGCCAACCTCGCCGCGGTGCTTCGGCCGCGCGGACAGCTGGCCGCGCAGTGCGGCGGGTGGGGGAACCTCGAGCGAGTCAACGCGGCGGCCGAGCGCGCCGCCGGCATCGACCTGCTCGCCGCCAAGGTGTACGCAACGCCCGAGGAGACGTGGACACGCATGGAGGCGGAGGGGTTCGTCGACATCGAGACATGGCTGACGGAGGCGCCGGTCGAGCTGCCGACCGGCGAGCTCGAGCCGTACCTGCGAACGGTGATCCTCAGCGGAGAGGTCGCACGGCGCACGCCCGAAGAAGCGGACGAGCTCGTGCACGCGGTGGCGGTCGAGCTCGGCGACCCGGCGATCGACTACGTTCGCCTGAACATCCTGGCGCGCAAGGAGTAGCGCTCAGATGAACAGCGGGATCGCGGCCTCGCGCATCTCGCGGATCGCGGTCGCGGCGCCGATCGGCTCCTCGAGGCCGTCGAGCAAGTCTTCGCGCTTGAGCCCGAGCAGGTCCATGGTCATCTGGCACGGGATGAGCTTCACGCCCAGCTCCTGCGCCAGCGTGATGAGCTCGTCGGGCTTCGCGACGTTCTGGTCGTCCGCGAGCTTCTTGAACATCGCGGGGCCGGCGCCGAGGAACTGATAGTGCGAAAGCTTCGCCTTCTGGGCGGAGCCCGGGTTCATCACCGACATCATCTTCTGCATCCAGTTGTCGCCGGTGACGCGCACGCCCGGCTTCACGATCGCGAACAAGCCCCAGAATGTGAAGAAGACGCTCGCCTCCATGCCGCTGGCCGCGGCGGTGGTCGCAAGGATCGTCGTCGGCCAGATGCGATCGAGCTGACCGCCCCACGCGATGATCGTCATCTTGTTCTTCTTCTTGACCTGCGCCGCCTGGTCGGCCTCGAGGGCCTCGACCCGCTGCAGCAGGTCGGCGAGCGACCCCGTCTGATCGACGCGGTCTTCGGTGATCGCCATCACGACACCGCCCGCGTGATCAGGTAGCGGAACGAGCCGTCGGCGCGGGTCTCGGCGCTCTCGAGGACGTTGCCCGTGAGCTCAGCCCACGACGGAACGTCGGACTTCGATCCCGGATCGGTCGCGAGGAGCTCGAAGGTGACGCCCTGCGGTGCGTCCTTGATGGCCTTGGCGAGGCTGACGAGCGGTCCCGGGCAGGACTGGCCCTTGGCGTCGACGGTGATGATGGTGGTGCTCATGCGGAAACCTCCGGAAGGGTTGCGGGAGAACGTCAAGAGATGGCGCGGATGTGCCGCGCTGTTCCTTGTGGATCAGGAACAGCCGCAGAGGCGGTCGGGGATCATCGCCGCGACCGAGCCGGCTTCACGGGTGCGCACCATTTGCAATTGCAAATCGTACCCCCGTGGTGCGTTGGCGGGCAAGGCTCGACCCGTTCAGGGGACGGCGGGCTCGCGGAGACACCCTTGATCGCGCCCGAGGAGCTCGAGACCCGCGAGGTCACCCGGCCCGAAGTCGGTGACGTACCCGCCGGACGGCTCCATCAGCTCGGCCTTCGAGCTGACGTGGTCGAGGCCCATGACGTGGCCGAGCTCGTGCAAGATCGTCGGCCCCTGGTAGGCCGAAGAGGCCCATCCCGGCGGGTTGCGGTCCGCCGCGTTGATCACCACCCACCCGCTGACGAATTGCGGCGTCCCGTCCGGCGGTGCCAGCGGTCGCGACACCGCCGCGAACTGATCTTCGCCGTCGTGGAACGGGATGTCGGTCTGCGACTGCGTCGCCCACGCGATCACGACGGGCGCCCACCGATCGCCGTACTCCGAGGGGACGAACGCCGTTCGATCCTTCTGCGGGATCTCTTGTGTGGACCCGTCGAACACGAACGTGATGCCCGTGTCGACCGACACGCGGCGGATCGCCTCTTGGACGTCGGGCAACGACCCGGCCGGTGCCTCCTGCAGGTTGACCACGTAATGGATCGGTTGGCACGGGTTCCAGCGAACGGGATGCCCGCCGACCGTCGCAAGGAACTTGTATTCGTCGCTCGAGCCCTTCGGCCGAGTGAGGTCTTGGACGACCCCGCCGACGAGGCCCAGCGACCCCAGGACCGCCATCGTCGTGAGGATCGCCACGATCGCGGCAAGCCCGCGCCGACGCCGAGGCGGACCGACCGTTGGGGGGAGCGTGGTCCACGCGAGGTCCGGACGACCCGGCACCTCATGGTCGGGACGACGGGGCGATCGTGCGGGGCCCGGCTCCATCTCGACCATCGTAGGAGCGGTATCGGCCAACGGTGCTCGTCGCCCCAGTGTGACGCGCATAGTGTTGACGCGCACCCCTCGCACTGGTGGGATGCCTACGGATGCGCAACCGCCTGGTCTGGCTCTCTGGCGCCGCTGCGCTCACGATCGTGTTGGTCCCGCCGACGACCGCTCGGGCGAGCGTCGCGACCTCCTGCTCGTTCGATGCGGGCGCCGCCACGGTGACCGCGGTCATCGGTTCCGGGACACGTCCGACCTTGATCCGGAACGGTTCCGCGATCGAGTTCGGCGGGTCGGCCTGCGCAGGCGCGACCGTGACGAACACCGATCGGATCGACGTCTCGGCGCCGAACCGGGCGACGTCCGAGCGCCTCACCATCAGCGAGGCGAACGGTGCGTTCGCGCCGGGCAAAACCGCAGAGGCCGACGGGTCTGACGAGATCGAGATCTCGGTCACCGGCCTCGAGGCGACGAGTGAACAACTTGGATTCGTAGGAACCGGCGGCGACGACACGATCACGGTCGACGTCGGCGGAGCGGATCTGCTTCCCGGCACCGCAGGCGAACAGGAGGTCACCTACCCGCCGGCCGAAGACACCAAGATGGTCGCCGCGGGCGCCGGCAACGACACCGTGTGGATGCGGGAAACCTACGCGTCGATCGTGCACGGAGGGGCTGGTGCCGACACGATCGTCGGCGGATGCTTCGCGGACTCTTCGTACAAAGGCGGGCCGGGCACGGACACGATGGACTTCAGTCACTGCGACCCCGCGCTCGGACTCACGATCCACGCGTTCGCAGGAGGGAGCGCGAGCGCGGTACGCGATAACGGCGGCGCGACTACGGCAACCGATTCCCTGTCCGGGATCGAGGAGATCATCGGGACACCGGAGGCGGACCGGTTCTTCGGAAGCACAGGCCCGGACCGATCCATCGGCGGTGACGGGAACGATCTGTTCCTTCCGTCAGGAGGCGACGACCACATCGAAGGCGGCCCTGGATACGACACGTTGTCGGCCGGCGCGAGCGCCGAACCGGTGATGTTCGACATGTCCACACGGCGCGTCTCCGGCGAGGGCAGCGACAACTTCGACGGCATCGAGATCCTCCAAGGGAGTCCGGAGGATGACCGCTTCACGGGAGATCCGCAGGCCGCGGGCGTGATCTTCATCGACGGATACGGGGGCCGAGACGTGGTCGACCTTCGCGCAGCGACCCACCGTCAGTTCGTGTTGACCAGCCCGGAAGAGACGAACGCTCTGCCGGCGTGGGTGAAGCTGCTCGTCAAAGACATCCGGAAGGTTCACGGGAGCCGCCTGGCCGACCGGATCGAGGTCGGCGACGTCAACGGTCAGGAGCTTCGGGCGCACTTCGACGGCGGCGGTGGCGCCGACGTGCTCGTGGGCGGGCTCCACCATGACGTGCTCTTCGGCGGAGCAGGCGACGACACCCTGGACGGCAAGGCGAGTCGCGACGTGTGTTACGGCGGTCCGGGCGTCAACACCTACATCAACTGCTAGGGGCGGCCGCTACCGCACCAGCCTTCGGCGCTCGAGCGGCCAGTACACCAACACCACTTTGGCCTTCAGCTGATCCGGAGTGACCGGGCCGAAGTCCCGAGAGTCGGTCGAGCGATGGGCGAAGTCGCCCTCGACCCAGTACTCGTCCTCGTCGAGCTCACGCCCAGCCACAACGCTGCCCGGCACGCCGACGACACGCTTCACGATCTCGTAGCCCGGCCGTTGAGGATGCTCCACGACCACGACGTCGTCGCGACGGAACCGCTCCGGCGCCACCACGAGGCACCAGTCGCCCGGCAGGAGGGTCGGCGCCATCGAGACCCCTTCGATCGCGATCCGCGCGGGGTGATAGCGGGCGAAGGCGAACGCCGCGCCGGCGACCAACGCCGCGCCGGCCGCGACGCCCGACGCCGCCTTCCGACCACGGCGATAGGATTCGACCTCAGGTTCCTCGGGCAGCTCGTCCGGGCCCGAGAGCGGCTCATCCGGGACGTCAGAAGGAGGGGATTGGTCCATGTTCCATCGCATCCTCGCACCCCGTCGCACCGTTCACGCGCATTGCGACCTTCCGTGCGGCGTCTACGACCCCGCGCAGGCGCGCATCGAGGCGGAGTCGGTGAAGGCGTGCCAAGAGAAGTATCAGGGCAGCGATGACCCGATCTTCAAGGAGCGCGCGGTTCTCATCAAGGAAGAGCGCGCCGACCTCGTGAAGCACCACCTCTGGGTGCTGTGGACCGACTACTTCAAGCCCGAGCACCTCGAGAAGCACCAGAACCTGCACGACCTGTTCTGGAACGCGACGAAGGAAGCCGGCGCCGCCAAGAAGTCGGAGGATCCCGCGCAGGGTCAGAAGCTGCTCGACGCGGTCGACGAGATCGCCAAGGTCTTCTGGGAGACCAAGAGCTAGCGAGACCTCAGAACGCGGTGAAGGGCGGGGCCGTCGGGTCCCCGCCCTTCACACGATGCGCCCCCCTCGGCGCAGCCCGGCATACCAGGCTTAGGAGGCCGGGCCGGCCGGGGCGGGTCTGGCGGCGCCCCGGCCGGATCCGGTCTCGCAACGGAGCATCGGCTATCCCGAGCCCGCCACGCCAGTGGTCAGAAGTCGGTACGTATGGGCCATCCGGCTGACCTCGCGGGTACCGGTCGGTACCCCCAAGCCGCGCAGTACCCCGCTGCTACCGTGAGCGAACCGTGAAAGACATCGGACTCGTCGGCGCGTCGTACTCCGGCAAGTCGACGCTGTTCACCGCCCTGACGCACGCCGGCTCGCACGGCGGACAGGCAACCGTCGCGGTCGTGCCGGTGCCCGATCCGCGGCTCCAGGTGCTCACCGACCTCGAACGATCGAAGAAGACGGTCCCCGCGCAGGTGCGGTTCGTCGACGTTGTCGGCGGGATGGCGAGCGCGCAGTCGGTCGCCAAGCTCCGCGAGGTCGACGCGCTCGCCATGGTCATCCGGTGCTTCGGGCCGGACGCGTCCCCGGCCACAGACCTTGCGAACGTCCGCGCCGACCTGCTGCTTTCGGACCTCGCCGTGATCTCGTCGGCGCTCGAGAGGGCGACGAAGAAGGCACGGGGCAAGCCCGGCCCGGAGGTGGACGCGCTGGAGGCTGCGCAGAAGGCGTTGGAAGCCGAGCGACCGCTGCGCGACGCCGGATTGGCGCCGGAAATGCTCGCCGAGCTTCGCGGGATCGCGCCGCTCACGCTGAAGCCCGAGGTCGTGGTGGCGAACCTCGAGGAGGGCTCCACGGTGCCGGCAGAGCTGGACGATGCCGTCGGGGTGTACGCCGCGATCGAGGCCGAGGTCGCCGGGATGGACCCGGCCGAGGCGTGGGCGCTCCTCGAAGAGTTCGGGGTGACGGAGCCCGGGCTCGAGTCGGTGATCGCGGCTTGTTACCGCGCGCTCGACCTGATCACGTTCCTCACGACGGGCGAGGACGAGACGCGCGCATGGGAGGTTCGCGCCGGCGCACACGCGCCCGAGGCCGCCGGCGTGATCCACACCGACCTGCAGCGAGGGTTCATCCGCGCCGACGTCATCTCCTACGAGGAGCTCGTCGCCGCCGGGTCGATGGAGGCGGCGAAGGCCCAGGGCAAGCTCCGGGTCGAGGGGAAGGACTACGTCGTCCAGGAAGGCGACATCTTGAACGTTCGCTTCGCTGTGTGATCCGCCGGCCACAGCTTCGCCATGTGATCCGTCGGCTACAGCTTCGACAGGCCTGAGCGCCAGGGAAACCTGTATGGTGGACCCTCTATGGACGGGTATCGGATCGGCGAGGCAGCTAAGCTCCTCGGCGTGCGGGTCGAGACGCTTCGCACGTGGGAGCGCTCCGGCAAGCTGAAGACCGACCGAACGTCCGGCGGCCAGCGGATCGTGTCGCAGTCGGAAGTCGCGCGGATCCTCGCCGACCGCCGATCGGCCGAACCAGCTCCTTCACACACGAGCAGACGCAACGCGTTCCCGGGCGTCATCACGAACGTCACGAAAGACAAGGTCTCAGCGCTCGTCGAGATCCAGGCGGGGCCGCACCGCGTCGTGTCGCTCATCACGCGCGAGGCGGCCGACGAGCTCGGGCTCGCGCCCGGCATGGAGGCCACCGCCAGCGTCAAGGCAACAAGCGTCATGGTGGAGGTGGACGGATGAAGCCGTTGCGGGCCATCTCTGTCGCGATCGCGATGACGGTCCTCGTTGCGTGCGCATCGTCGTCTTCGAGCGGAACTGCGGGATCGGCGAACCCCGGCGGCG
>JBJMLQ010000161.1:0-26678 GCA_045805225.1 Actinomycetota bacterium
GCCGGGTGCGACGAACTCCGGCTGCACGTTCTCGTCCATGACGATCACGGCGCCGTCCGGACCCGCCATCTCGCGCATCGACCGGAGCACGGGTACCGGCTGCGGCATGTCGTGGATGCATTCGAAGGCCGTCACGAGGTCGTAGTGGCCGTCGTGGTCGGCGTCGGCCGGCGACATCGCGTGGAATCGCACCCGGTCGGCGACGCCTTCTGCTTCGGCGTTCCGACGCGCGCGCTCGACGGCGGCGTCGTCCAGATCGAACCCGTCGACCGAGAGCTTCGGGTATGCCTTCGCCAACGAGATCGACGTCCAGCCGCCGCCGCTGCCGACATCTGCCATGCGTGCGCCCGACGACAGCCGTTCGTGCACGTCGGGGATGGTCCCGAACCACTCGGCGAGGGCATTGATGAACGTCGGCCGGTTGCCGAACTCCTGCCCCTCGCTCATGTCGGGCCCGTATTGCGCCCATCCGACGCCGCCGCCGTCGCGGTACGCCTGCATGAGCGCGGGGAGCTGCTGTGCCGCGGCGACCATCATCCGCCCGTACGCCGCGAGGTAGGTCGGCGCGTCCCGATCGAGCAGCACCTGCGCGTGCTCCGTCGACAGCTGGTAGCGGCGGTCCGCCGCGGAGGCCGACTGGTCGTCCACCTCGATGAAGGCCGCGACCGCCTGCTCCTCCAGCCACTCGCGCGCGTACCGCTCGGCGATCCCGGCGCGAGCCGCCAGATCGCTCGACGTCAGCCAGCCTTCCGCAAGCGGCGCGTAGAGATCGAGGCGTTCACCGAGGTACACGTTCATCAACTCGGCGGTGCCGATAAGAGATCCGACGAGTCGTTCCAGCAGCGCGTCGGCTTGCTCGCCCATCTGCGCGTCCCCCCCTCCTCCGGCCGTGATGGCGGCCGTGATGGCGGCCGTGATGGTCGGCGAAGCATCGCACAGAAGCGCACCACGCTGCACCACGATGGCGTCGAGCGGGCAGCCGCCGCGGGTCGTCTACTCAGGGATGCAGGGCCCGCGCACCTCGGCCGAGTGGTGGAAGTCGCCCGGGTCGGCTTGGTAGTGGTCGATCCCCGGCCCGCCGAACACCGTGTCGTTGCCGCGGACGCCGTCGAACGCGTCGAGGCACCGGTCGTTGCCCGCGCCGCCATGGACGGCGTCGCTGCCGATGACCCCCGTCACGATGTCGCTCCCGCGGCCACCGTAGGCACGGTCGTCGCCGCGGCCACCGTTCACGAGATCCAGATCGGGCCCTCCGCGAACGATGTCGTCACCGTTTTCACCGAGGACGAGATCGTTGCCCGAGCCTCCGTACAGCCGGTCGCGGCCGAGCCCGCCGAGCAGCTGATCGCGGCCGTTCCCGCCCCAGATCCGATCGTTGCCCCCGCCGCCGCGCAGGACGTCGTTGGCGCCGACGCCACGGAGCGTGTCGTTGCCGCCGAGGCCGCAGATGACATCTCGGCCGTTCGTGCCGACGAGGACGTCGTGATGCGGCGTTCCGGTGATCGTGCAGCGATCCTTCGCCCCGGCGTCGATGGCGGTTGCCACGATCGCCGTGAACGATGCCAGTCCGAGCGCGAGGCTCGCGATGAGAACGCGACGCATGCTCCCTCCTTCGCGGATGCCCCCGACGAGGGCCGAGTCCCCACCGTCACACACGCTAACCGGAAGGGTCAAACCGCCGCACGCTCCTGAAACGCGAGAGCCGGGGGCCTGCGGCCCCCGGCTCCCGAGCGTTCCCTCGAGCGATGTTCCGCTCTATCGGACCGCCTTGACCTTCGCCTTCACCACATCCATCGCAGAGACCCCCGACGAGGCGGTGATCGTCAGCTTCTGGACCGCGCCGATCTTGGCCGTCGAGTTGACCTTCACGACGACCTTGATCGACGCTGCGGTTCCGCCCGCGGCGAGATTCTGGAACTGGTACGTGCCGCGGACCACCTGCTTCGTCACGTCCTTCTTGCCGGCGTAGTACTTGACGGTGAAGCCCTTCGCGCTCTTGGAGCCCTTGAGCGCGATGGTGTCCGTCGCATCGCCGTCGTTCTGGACCGAGACGTAGAAGGTCTTGGTCTTGTTGTGCTTGGCCTTGCCCGACTTGCTTTGGCTCTTGCCGGTGGCGTTGTAGACGTTGTCACCGACCATCTTGGCGACCTTGCTCGACGTGCCGATCCGGCCGTCGGGCTGATGCGCCACCGATGTGAACGTGGCCGTCACCGACCGCGCCTGGTCCATCGTCACCACGCACCCGCTGACACCCGTGCAGTCGCCCGTCCATCCGACGAACATCGAGCCAACGTCGGGCGTGGCGGTCAGGGTCACGCTGGTGCCGTAGTCGAAGCCGGCCGCGCATGTCGCGCCGCAGTCGATCCCCGCAGGGCTCGAGCTGACGGAGCCGGTGCCTGTGCCGTTGAGGCTGACGTCAAGCGACTCGGTCTTCAGCGTGAACGTCGCGGTCACCGAGTGCACGGCGTCCATCGTCACGCTGCAGGTGCCGGTGCCCGAGCAGCCCGCACCGGTCCAGCCGGTGAAGTCCGAGCTCGCTGCCGGGGTGGCCGTCAGGGTGACCGACGTGCCGAACGCGAAGTCCTGCGTGCACGTCGCGCCGCAGTCGATGCCTGCCGGGCTCGAGCCGACGGACCCACTGCCGGTCCCGTCGGCCGAGACGTCGAGCGTCTTGTTCGGCTTCACGTCGAACGTGGCCGTCACGGAATGTGCCGCGTCCATCGTGACGACGCAGTCGCCCGTGCCGGTGCACCCCGCCCCGGACCAGCCGGTGAAGTCGGACCCGAGGTCCGCGGTCGCCGTCAGGGTCACGCTGGTGCCGTAATCGAAGCCGGCCGAGCACGTCGCGCCGCAGTCGATCCCCGCAGGGCTCGAGCTGACGGACCCGGTGCCGGTGCCGTCGGTTGAGACGTTGAGGTCCCGCGTCTGCAGCGTGAACGTCGCCGTCACCGAGCGCGCCTGGTCCATGGTGACCTGGCAGGTGCCGGTGCCCGAGCAGCCGGCACCGGTCCAGCCGGTGAAGTCCGAGCCGGTGTCCGGCGTCGCCGTGAGCGTGACGCTCGTGCCGTAGTCGAAGCCGCTCGAGCACGTCGCGCCGCAGTCGATCCCCGTGGGGCTCGAGCTGACCGACCCGGTGCCCGTGCCGTCGGTCGAGACGTTCAGGGTCTCGGTCTTCAGGGCGAACGTCGCCGTCACCGAGCGCGCCTGGTCCATCGTCACGACGCAGTCGCCGGTGCCCGAGCAGCCCGCACCGGTCCAGCCGGTGAAGTCCGAGCCGGTGTCCGGCGTCGCCGTGAGCGTGACCGACGTGCCGAAGGCGAAGTCCTGCGTACACGTCGCGCCGCAGTCGATCCCCGCGGGGCTCGAGCTGACCGACCCGGTGCCCGTGCCGTCGGTCGAGACGTTCAGGGTCTCGGTCTTCAGGGTGAACGTCGCCGTCACTGAGCGCGCCTGGTCCATCGTCACGACGCAGTCGCCGGTGCCCGAGCAGCCGGCGCCGGTCCAGCCCGTGAAGTCCGAGCTGGCTGCCGGGGTGGCGGTGAGGGTGACCGACGTGCCGTAGTCGAAGCCGTGGGCGCAGACACCGCCGCACGTGATCCCTGCGGGCGTCGAGCTGACCGACCCGGACCCCGTGCCGGCCTTCGAGACCGTAAGGCTCTCGGTCTTCAAAGTGAACGTCGCCGTCACCGAGCGCGCTTGATCCATCGTGACCTGACAGTCGCCCGTGCCGGTGCAGCCCGCGCCGGACCAGCCGGTGAAGTCGGAGCTCGCGTCGGGCGTGGCCGTCAGGGTGACGACCGTCCCGTGGGCGAAGGCGTGCGTGCACGTGACCCCGCAGTCGATTCCCGCCGGGCTCGACGTCACGGTGCCCGTCCCGGTGCCATCGGTCGTGACGTCGAGCGCCTTCGGCGGCTTCACCGTGAAGGTGGCCGTGACCGAATGCGCCGCGTTCATCGTCACCACGCAGTCGCCCGTGCCGGAGCACCCGGAACCGGACCAGCCGGTGAAGGTGCTGTTCGCGTCGGGGCTCGCGGTCAACGTGACGTCGGTGTTGAAGTCGAACGTGATCGAGCATGTCGGACCGCAGTCGATCCCCGCCGGGCTCGTCGTGACCGAGCCGGTGCCCGTTCCGTTCTTGGCGACATCCAACGCCTGCTGGGGCTGGTTACTGAAGTTCGCCGTCACGCTATGCGCTGCGTCCATCGTGACGACGCAGTCGCCGGTGCCGGAGCAGCCCGACCCCGTCCACCCCGTGAACACCGAGCCGAAGCCCGGCGTCGCCGTCAGTGTGACGACCGTGCCGTAGTCGAACCCGGCCGAGCACGTCACGCCGCAGGTGATCCCCGCAGGGCTCGAACCAACGGAGCCCGACCCCACGCCGCCCAGCGTCACGTCGAGCGTGCGCGTCTGGAGGGTGAAGGTGGCCGTGACCGATCGCGCCTGGTCCAAGGTGACCTGGCACGTGCCGGTGCCCGTGCACCCCTCGCCGGACCAGCCGGTGAAGTTCGACCCAGTGGCCGGCGTCGCGGTCAACGTGACGGCGGTGCCGTAGTCGAATCCGGCCGAGCACGTCACACCGCACGTGATCCCCGACGGGCTCGACGAAACCGACCCGCTGCCGGTGCCCGTCTTGGACACGGTCAGGTTCTCCGTCTTGAGCGTGAACGCCGCGGTCACCGAGCGAGCCTGGTCCAGCGTGACCTGGCACGTGCCGGTGCCCGTGCAGCCCTCGCCCGACCAACCCGTGAAGTCCGAGCTCGCCGCCGCGTTGGCGGTCAAGGTCACGACGGTGCCGTAGTTGAAGTCGTGCGAGCACGTGACGCCACAGGTGATCCCCGCGGGGCTCGAGCTCACGGACCCCGATCCGGTGCCGGTCTTCGAGACCGTCAGCGTCGGGGTCTTCAGCGTGAACGTCGCGGTCACCGAACGAGCCTGATCCAACGTGACCTGGCACGTGCCGGTGCCCACGCAACCCTCGCCGGCCCACCCGGCGAACGTTGAGCTCACCGAGGGCGTCGCCGTCAGGGTGACCACGGTGCCGTAGGCGAAGCCGGCGGAGCAGGTCGCGCCACAGGTGATCCCCACGGGGCTCGAGCCGACCGAGCCGGTGCCGGTGCCGTTCTCCGAGACGTTCAGCGTCTCGCTCTTCAGGGTGAACGTCGCCGTGACGGACCGAGCCTGGTCCAACGTCACCTGGCAGGTGCCCGTGCCGGTGCAGCCCTCACCGGACCAGCCGGTGAAGTCCGAGCTCGCCGCCGGGTTGGCGGTGAGCGTCACGACGGTGCCGTAGTCGAAGCCGGTCGAGCACGTCGCGCCACAGTTGATCCCGACGGGACTCGACGTGACGCCGCCGCTCCCGGTGCCGTTCTTCGACACGGTCAACGTGTCGGTCTGCAACGTGAACGTGGCCGTCACGGACTTGGCGGCGTCGACGGTGACCTGGCACGTGCCCGTGCCGGTGCACCCCGCGCCCGACCACCCGGTGAAGTCCGAGCCGGTCGCCGGCGTGGCCGTCAAGGTCACCAACGTGCCGTACGTGAACGAGTTGGAACAGGTCGCGCCACAGGTGATGCCCGCAGGGCTCGACGTGACGCTGCCGCTGCCGGTGCCGTTCTTGGTGATCGAGACACCGAAGCTGTCCAGCGAGTAGTTCGCCGTGACGTTGCGTGCCTGGGTCATGCTCACCGAGATCGGGTTGGTGCTGTTCGGCGGGGTCGCAACGTCACCGGTCCAGTTCTGGAACGTGTACGGCGCGCCGCCGCTGGTCACCGCCGCGTCGGCGGTGAGTTGCACCGACGTGCCGCTGTTGTAGTAGCCGCTCGCGCTGGTCGGGTTCGGCGTGATGTGCCCGGCGCCGATCCCGCCGGGGTTCGTCGCGAGGGTCAAGAGCCATTGGGTCGTGTACGTCGAGGATCTCGTGGTGCCCTCGTCGGCGGCGGCGAGCGTGCCCGAGTTGGCGCTCGCCGTGTAGCGCTTCCCGGTCGTCGAGGACGCGACCGGGCTCTGGAACGCCCACGTCGAGCCATCGTCGTAGAACGCGGCGCTCCCGAGCGAGCCGGCGCCGAGCGACGCGTTCGCGGGGTTCGTGCCGGTGCCGGTGACCTGCACGACGGTGCCGGTCGAGTCACCGCCGATGCCGCTCTGCGAGAACGTGACCTTGCGCTGCGTCACGTATGTTGCGTTGATCGTGATCGCGCTCGAGACGGTCGAGCCGGACGCTTGTCCGCTCACCGCGTCCAGGCGGTACTGCTTGTTCGCGTCGGCAGCCAACGTCTGCGGTGTATCGGTGCTGCCCGGGACGCCGACGGTCGATGCGTAGGAATACGTGAGCGTCCCGCCGTCGTCCACGTAGGTCTTCGTCGGGAACCCCAAGCCACCGTACGCGAGATCGCTGCCGATGTATGTCGTGCTGTTCACCGTCGCAACCGTGTTGTTGCCGGTGTCACAGAAGAACTGGATCGGCGCGTCGCACGTCAGGCCGGTCGCCTCGATCGTCACCGCCCACTGCTTGACGTAGTTCGCCGTGACGTTACGGTCGGCGCTCATCGTGACCGTCGGGCTCCCCGATCCGGTCGCGTCGCCGGACCACGAGCTGAACCGGTACCGCGAGTTCGCGTCGATGGCGACGGGCGTGGTGGCCGACACGGTGACCACGGTCCCGTCCGCGTACGTACGCGTGCACGTCCCGTTTCCGCTCGTCGGCGCCGGCGTGGTCGTGATGTTGGAGCAGCCGACGGCGCCGGGACTCGTCGCGAGGTTCAAGGTCCGCACGGTTGCGCCCGCCGTTGCCGACGCGCGCACGCTTTGGCAGCCCTCGGAGCCACCGATCGCGCTGACGGCGTAGGTGAACGTCTGACCGGTGGTAAGGCCGGTGTTCGCGTAGCTCGTCACGTTGCCGAGCGTCGCGAGCAGCGTCAGGTTATCGCCGTTGGAGCCCGAGCCGCGGTAGACCTTGTAGCCGGTCACCCCACCGCCCGTGGACGCCGGCCACGACAGGTTGATCGTCGAGCCGCTCGGAACGGCCGTGAGCGAGGTGGGCGACGCGGGTCCGCTCTGCGTGTTCTTGACGTACACGCGACCGCCGTTGGTCGAGCCGCCGTTGTAGTCGACCGACTCGGTCCACGCCGCGAACGGCTGGTTGGTGCAGGCCGGGTTCGTCGTCACGCCGCTGCTGCCGCCGTAGAAGAACTTGAAGCCGGCGTTGTCGCTATCCCAGACCGGACTGAACGCGGCGTGGTCGGAGAGCAGGACACTCGGGGTCGTGAAACCGTTGATCCCGGTCGTCGACGTGCGGACCCACATGTTGAGGCCGCACGTGTGGCTGAAGCGCGGGTTCGGGCTGCAGCCCGCGACCGTCGCGTTGCGGTCGTCCACCCAGGTCAGGGCGAGCGTGCCGCTGCTCGTGGAGGTCAGCCGCGGGAACGACAGAGAGCACTTCGCCGTCGACAGCGCCTCGGTCCCGCCGCACGCCGAGCCCGCATCCTTGTCGTCGACCCGCGGCGCGGATGCCTGAGGCGTCCACTGACCCGCGGCCGCGCCCAGCGCGGTGCAGGTGCCCGAGGCCAGGGCGCACGTCCCGGCACGCAGGATCGACGGGTTCCCGTCGGTGGTATGCCCGCGGCCATCCTGGAAGACGACATAGAGGTGGTTCGTGCCATCGATCGCCAGGTCGGCGGCGCCACCCCACCAGTCGGCCGGATACCCGCTCGTGGCGGCCATGCTCTGACCGGGGAACGTCGGGCCGTCCGGTGCGGTGTAGAACGACGTGACCCAGCTGGTCGTCGACGACCCGCTCGTCGTCTTCGACAACTCGTAGCGGACGTAGTTGCCGGTGCCGGCGGTGCCGTCGAGGTTGAACCACAGGGTCCACGTGTTCCCCGAACTGTCCAGGACGCTTCGCAGCGCGTAGTACCAGTTGCCGTTCGTGGCCGTCGTGCCGTTGGTCGCGGTGCTCGCGAAGCTCGTGCCGCCGTTGGACGAGTACGTCACGATCTTGAGCTGGTTCTTCTTGGAGCTGCCCGTCGCGTAGGAGCCGCTCGATACGGTGACGTTGGACCCCTTCGCGGTGATCTGCGGGAACCCACAGTCGGGCACGCTCCCGCCCGCGCCGCAGTTCGTGCCGCCGATGTTCGCGCCGCCGTTCAGCATCGTGAACGTCGCGCCGAAGTCGCTCGACACCGCGCCGAGCACGGAGTCGGGTGTGAAGGTGTTGAAGCTCTGCGTCGCGTCCCAGACGACGTACAGCTTGGGCGGGCTCACCGACGTGTCCACGAACACGCCGGGATCGTCCTCGGTCTTGTAGCCCGCCCCGCCGATCGTGTGCGTGTTCGCTTGCGGCACGGTGCAGGCGGCGCCGAGCGCGGAACATAGGGTCTGGGCCGGGCCGAACGTCTGTCCACCGTCGTTCGAGACCTGGAACCAGAGGAAGTCGTGGTTGGAGCAGTAGTTGGTGTAGAAGACGTACACGTGGCCGGCGTCGTCCGCGGCGGTTTCCGCCTGCCAGTTGTCGTTGGCGCACTCCACCCCTGAACCGATCCCGGTCGAGGTGTCCGCCAACGCCGCGGTGGGATTGATCACGATCGGGACGAGGAAGGTGGCGATCACGGCGAGCGACGCTGCCAGACCGAGCGCCCCTCGCCCAACCGGGCGACGGTGGCTCCAAAGCGACGTGGACATGGGACTCCTCTCCTGGGCTGCATCCCGCGGAGACGCAGCTGCATGACGTTCAAGACACGTTCGGCCACAAGGCAGCCGCGAACCGTATCGGCACGGCGTCCTACGACGTCAACGCCACGAGAGTGGAATCCCCCAACAGGGGGACCGTTCGGGACCTTCGGTCCGAACCGGGGTGAGTGAGGAGTACCGGAAGCGGGGTAGCCGGCTACGAGGCCGGGTGATCGATCACCGTGCCGGCTTGCAAGCCGTAATCCCAGACGTCGATGTACGGCGGCTCCACGCCGAGCGCGGTCAGGGCCGTGCAGATCTGGCTGCGGTGGTCGGTTCCGTGATGGACGACCTGCGCCAGGCGGATCCCGACGGGCGCGTCGGTCGACGTGCCGTCGTCGCGATCGCGAGTGAGGACGGTGGCCGGGTCGGGATCGGCGTCCAGCACGGCGTTCCACGCGGCGCCGTGCGTCGCCATCTCGGTACGGAGCTCCGGCAACGTCATCGACTCCTCGTCGATGCGCGGAACCGCGCCGCCACTGGTCACGAGCAGATACGAGGCGTCGGCGCCGACGAGGTGTCGGACCGTGTCGACGATCGACCCGTACGTCCCCGGCACCGAGGTCGCGAGCTGCTCAGGCGTCAGGTCGAGGCAGACGTCGATCAGTGTGAGGGAGGCCCAGACGTGGTGATCGAACGCGTCGCGCATCAAGGAGTTCGCCATCGCGCGACCGTATCACCCAACCGGCCCTTGGCGGCTCGAGCCCGCCGAGACGACAAGATCCGGACGGTATGGAACGATGGGTGGCATGGCCAGAGCGACGGGCAAGGTCACGCTTTCCAACATCGTCGGTGAGACGGTTGCCGAGGTGACGCCGGCGAAGCACCACGGTCTCGGCCGGGGCGGCCCTGCGCTGCTCAAGCAGGTGCCGCTGTTCGCGAACCTGTCGGCGCATCACCTCCGCAAGCTCGCGTCTCGATGCGAGGTGGTCCGGTATCCGGCGAACCGCACCGTCGTGCGTCAGGAGGCACGCGGCGACTCGTTCTTCGTGATCGCCGACGGAACGGCGGCCGTGAAGCGTGGCACGAGGACCATCGGCCGGCTCGGCCCGGGCGATTTCTTCGGCGAGATGGCGCTGCTCGACGGCCGGCCGCGGTCGGCGAGCGTCGTCGCGACGACGCCGCTCGTCACGGTGCGCCTGACCCGCAGCGAATTCACCAAGGCGATCGACGACAACCCGGCGATGGCGCGGGGCATCATGGCCGAGCTCGCCGCACGCGTCCGGCGGCTGGAGGCAACGCCCGCACACTAGCCCGACGCGCGAGGGCGACCGTACCTCCCCGCCGCCGACAGCACAGAGCCGGTGCACGAGGTCGCGGGCTAGGGTGGTCGTGCCCGACCAACGGGCGCCAGGGAGGACATGTGGCGGTTCCGGCAACCAAGGACTTGCAGCGCAAGCATCACGTCAGCACCGGCCAGATCATCGCGTTCGTCTTCGGCCTCATCGTGGTCGTCGGGATCTTCGTGTTCGCGATCCCGAAGTTCGCCGACTACGGCGCGGTCTGGCAAGCGATGAAGACCCTCACCCCGCTCGAGCTCTGGTCGCTGATCGCGGTGATGATCTTCAACCTGTGGACGTACTGGATCGCGAACGAGGCCGGGCTCATCGGCCTCGGGATCTGGCAGTCGGCGGTCGTCACGCAGACGAGCACGTCCGTCGCCAACACGCTGCCGGCCGGGGGGGCGCTCGGGATCGGCGTCACCGCCGCCATGCTCAACTCGTGGGGCTTCACGGCCGGAGAGATCACGCTGTTCGTCGGCGTCACCGGGATCTGGAACATCTTCGCGAAGCTGGGATTGCCGGTGATCGCCCTCGCGCTCCTGGTCATCAGCGGCCACGTCGATCCCACGCTCGTCACGGCGGCGATCGTCGGCGTCATCACGCTGGTGATCGCCGTGGCGATCCTCGTGCTCGTGTTCCGGAGCGAATCGATGGCCCGGCGGATCGGCGACTTCTTCGGGCGCGTGCTGTCGTGGTTCCGGAAGCTCATGCGCAAGGGGCCCGCGGAAGGCGTCGGCGACAAGCTCGTCAAGTTCCGACGCGAGACGATCATCCTCACGAGCCGGCGGTGGTTCATGCTGACGTGGACAACGCTGCTGAGCCAGATCGCCCTGTGTGTGGTGCTCATCCTGTCGCTGCGGCATATGGGCGTGTCGGAGGCAGAGCTGCCGGCGGTCGAGATCTTCGCCGTGTATGCGTTCAGCCGGCTCCTCTCGGCGGTGCCGATCACACCCGGCGGTGTCGGCGTGATCGACATCGGCTACATCGCCGGCCTGAGCGCGTTCGACAGCGCCGAGAAGGCGCAGATCGTGGCGGCGGTCCTGCTCTTCCGATTGCTCACCTACGGCATCCAGATCCCGCTCGGCGCGTTCACGTACGTGATCTGGCGCCGGAAGAAGAGCTGGATCCGAGACACACCCCCGCCGGGGTCGATCGCCGCAGAACTGGAGGCATCCCCTGCCTGAGGCGAGCCGCGCCGAGATCGTCGCGATCGCAACCGCGGCCGCATATCGTCGAGCCGTCA
The DNA here is from genome assembly GCA_045805225.1 of Actinomycetota bacterium. Taxonomy (GTDB): domain Bacteria; phylum Actinomycetota; class UBA4738; order UBA4738; family HRBIN12; genus AC-51. Next base: position 11,251 of record JBJMLQ010000161.1, read on the forward strand.
GCCGAACAAGGAGGGCTCCGTGACGTTCGTCAGGAAGCTAACCGCGGCCGCCGCGGTCGTCGGCGTGACGGTGCTCGCGACACCGCTCGCCGCCTCGGCGCAGTCCACGGACACCACGTCGTCGGGCTTCAACCCGACGATCTTCGTGGTGTTCGGGCTGGTGTTCGCCGTCGCCTGCGCCCTCATCGCGAACAACAAGGGCAGGAGCCCCGTCCTATGGGGGCTCCTTGGCCTCCTGTTCGGCTTGATCCCGCTGATCATCATCCTCGTGATGAAGCGCAAGAGCCCGCCGACGTACGCCGGCGGCCAGCCGATGAACCCGCCGCCTCCCCCGCCACCCGTCTAACGACAGCCGTCGCGACCGATGCCCGGCCTAGACAACGGCGCTCCAGGCGCGCCTGCCGGCGAGGTCCTCGACGACCAGCCGCCACCATCGGCGGTCGCGCTTGGCGGGCCACTCGTCGGGTCCGGGCACGAAGCGCGCCCGCGTGATCGCCCCCGCGTCGTCGCGCTCGAGGATCTCGCCGCCCTCGCTCGGCGCGCGCTCCCCCGTCGAGACGCCGAGGCCCGTCTCCCACGATCCGTGCAGCCAGACGTTGCGGGCCGGCGAACATCGGACCTCGACCGCCTCGCCGTCGCGCTCGACGTCGAGGATCGCGGGGCCATTCGAGGCGTAGACGTGGCCGGCGCGGAGCGCCGCGACGACGGCATCGCGCGAACGATCGGCCGCGCGCACCATCGTCCATGCGTCGCCGATGTCGGTCGCGGCGTAGTGGGCGTCGTCGGTCGCGAACGGCGCGAGCGACGTTTCGTCGTCGAGCTGCCGGTCCCACACGTAGGAGCTGTCGCCCCGGTCGTTCTCCCGGTGGGCGGACGCGTTCCACACCTCGATGCCGTGCATCGCGCCCGCGGCCGCGACCGTCGCCTCGGGCAGGCCGCTCCATGCAGGGTGGCACAGGACCGTCGCCCCGCCGAACCCCTCGACGAACGCGGTCCCGTCGTCGAAGGTCGCGAAGGTCCGGATCGTCGAGTGCTCGTACTCGTACCAGTTCGCGGGATCGCCGCTCGGGTTCTCGGGCACGTCGTCGATGCCGATCGCGAGGAACTCGGGACACATCGGCCCGACCACGGGGTCGACCATCAGCTCGGCGCCCGGCACGAGCAGGAGACCCTCGGGCGCGTCGATCTTCGTGAGCGTCCAATGGTCGGAGATCGTGAGCACGTCGTAGCCGAGGTCGCGGTAGCGCGCCGCCAACACCTCAGGGTCGAGCTCGCCGTCGGAGCGAAGGGAATGCGCATGGAACTGCGCCTTGAGCCACTCCCCTTCGGTGTGGAACGCGTCGATCAGGCATCGCCTCCGGTCGGTCCGGGGAGCGTAACAAGCGCTCCGCCCGGCGGTGAACCGCCCGCTGCTACGCTCGCCCGCGATGCGAACCGAGCGCCGGACGTGGTGGGAGCGACCCGGGCTGGAGATCCGTGACGGACGCTTGCGGGTCGCCGGACGCGACGCCGAACAGGTCGCCCGCACGAACGGCACGCCGATCTTCGCCCACGATCTGTCGTCGGCGCGCGACCAGGCGCTCATGCTGCGCGATGCGATGGCTGCGGCCGGACTCGCCTACCGCATCCGGTTCGCACTCAAGGCGCAGCGCGACCCGGAGTTCCTCCGGTTCCTGCGCGCCGAGGCGCCGTTCGTCGGGATGGACGTGTGCTCCCCAGGCGAGGTGACCTGGGCGCTCGAGCACGGCTGGACGGCTGAGGAGATCAGCTACACCGGCACGAACGTCTCGGACCGCGACCTCGCCACGATCGTGCCGACCGGCGTGCACGTCAACGTCGACCTCCTGTCGCAGCTCGAGCGGATCGGCCGTGCGGCGCCGGGCGCCGCCGTCGGCATCCGGGTGAACCCGGGCATCGGCGCGTCGATCCACGGTGGCGCGGAGACCAAGTACGCCGGGACCAAGCCGACGAAGTTCGGCATCCTGCCGGAGCGGCTGGACGACGCCGTGGCGATCGCGGCGGCCCACGACCTGACGATCGACACCGTGCACTACCACACCGGGTACCTCTATATGACGGAGTCGATCCCGATCGTCGAGCAGGCCGCGACGCGTGTCGCCGAGATCGTCCGGCGGCTGCGCGATCGCGGGTGTCCGATCCGAGAGGTCAACACCGGCGGCGGGCTCGGGGTGCGGTTCCGCGAATCCGCGACCGGGCTCGACGTCGTCGCGTGGTCCGAGGCGCTCGCCCGGGCCTACGCGGGCCTCGAGCTGGTCGTCGCCACCGAGCCCGGTGAGTTCATCGCCAAGCAGGTCGCGACGCTGCTCGCCGAGGTGGTCACCGTCGAGGATCGCGGCGGCGGCGCGGTGTTCATCGGCGTGGACGCCGGCTGGAGCACCGCGAACGAGTCGTTCGTCTACGAGATCCCCTACCACCCGATCGTGTGCCGCGCGGCCGACGCTGAGCCCGACCACACCTACACGATCGCTGGACACATCAACGAGGGCGACGACCTGTGGGCGACCGACGTCGCGCTCCCCGAGGTGCGCGAGGGTGACGTGCTCGCGATCCCGAACGTCGGCGCCTACAACCTGTCGATGGCCAGCAACCACTGCCTGCGGCCGCCGGCCGATGTGGTGTCGTTCCGCGACCGGGTTCCGCCGCCCGAGCGCTAGCGGTCAGACCGCCTGCAGGTCGGCGGGGGACTCGAGCGGCGGCGCGGCCGAGATCTTCCCCGGCAACACGATGACGAACCGCGCGCCGCCCCCGTCGCGATCCTCGACGTGCGCCGACCCGCCGTGCAGATCCGCGAACCGGCCGACCAGTGACAGCCCGATCCCCACGCCGCCGCGCGCGTTCTCTCCCTGTTGGAACGGCTCGAAGATCGTCGGCTTCAGCCCGTCGTCGACGCCGGGCCCCTCGTCCTCGACCACGATGATGACGCCGCCCTTCTGCTCGATGAGCTCGACGTGGATGGGCGTGCCGGGCGACGTGTGGCGCGCCGCGTTGTTCATCAGGTTCTCGATGATCCGCTCGGTCATGGTGGGGTCGACGTCGACGAAGACGCGCGGCCCGTCGACGCGCACGGGGTGGCCGGCGAGCGTCGGCAGCTCGGCCGCCAGCTTGTCGGCGATCACCACGACGTCGGTCGGTTCGCGCTGCGGCTCCAGCTGGCCGCGGTCGAGGCGATCGAGGTCAAGGAGGTCTTCGACGAGCCGCGCCGCCTTCGCACCCGCCTGCTCGATCACCCCGTACAGGTCGTTCATCTCCTTGTCGGTGAGGTGCAGCTTCTCCGCGCGCCGGATCGTCTGCATCGCGCCGAGCACGCCGGCGAGCGGGCCCTTGAGGTCGTGCGAGACCGCGTGCAACAAGGTGTTCTGCACGGCGTTCTGTTGGCGCAGGTCGTCCACACGCTCGGTCTCGCGTGCGAGCTTGCGCCCTTGGCTGCGCACCGTCGCGTCGAGCGCATCGACGAGCCAGACGATCGAGCCGAACACGATGAACCACACCAACGCGTTCCACGAGTGGACCACGACGTTCGAAACGTCGAGCGGGTCGGCCAGCCGGGTGGCGACCGCGGCGAGCCCCGCGATGCTGAGGCCCCAGGCGCGCCCGCCGGAACGTGTCGCGAGGACCACCGGCATGACGTAGAAGGGCGCGAGCGAGACGCCCGTGCCGGTGAAGTGATCGACCACGCCGACGGCGATCACGAACACGATGCTCAGCCCGATCCCGAACGGACCCGGCGCGACGCCGAGGAACCGCGACAGCGGCGGCTCGACGGCACGGCTAGGCCCGGCGGTGTGCGCCTTCATGGCATGGAACGTCGGCTGCGGGGCGGGCTACCTTGAGTTCGGTAGCCCCCGCACGGCTCAGCCCGTCAGCAGCTCGCGGAGGCCCCGGAACGCCCGGCCCCGATGGCTGATCCGGTCCTTCTCGTCGTCGGAGAGCTCCGCCATCGTCACGTCGCGTCCGATGGGGACGAAGATCGGGTCGTAGCCGAAGCCGTGCGAACCGACAGGCGACGTACGAAGCATTCCCTCGCAAGCGCCCTCGGCGTGGTCGAACCGACCGTCGGGCCACGCGATGGCGGCGACGCACCGGTAGCGCGCCGAGCGGCCGGACGCCGGGATGCCGCGGATCGCCTGGATCAGCGCACGGAGGTTCTCCTCGTCGGATGCGTGCTCGCCGGCGTACCGGGCGCTCCGCGGCCCGGGCGCACCCCCGAGCGCGTCCACCTCGATCCCGGAGTCATCGGCCAGTGCCGGCAGGCGCGACGAGGCGGCGACCGCCTCGGCCTTCAGCTTCGCGTTGTCCAGATAGGTGGCGCCGGTTTCCTCGACGTCGGGGAACGCCGAGGGGTCGTGGTTCTCGACGCTCACCCACTCGGTGGGCCAGTCGGCGCAGATCCGCGCGAGCTCACGGAGCTTGTGCGGGTTGTGGGTCGCGAGCGCGATCCGCGGCGGGAAGTCGGTCACGCGGAGGCGAGCGCGGTGCGCTGGATCTCGGTGAGCTCGCCGATGCCCGTCGCCGCCAGGTCGAGCAGCTCGTCGAGCTGCGCGCGATCGAACGGCGCGCCCTCGGCCGTGCCCTGCACCTCCACGAGCCGGCCGTCGCCGGTCATCACGACGTTGCAGTCGACCTCGGCGCCCGCGTCCTCCTCGTAGCAGAGGTCGAGGCGTGCCTCACCGTCGACGAGCCCGACGCTCACCGCGGCGACCGAATCGCGGAGGGCTCCGTCGACGCCGGCGCCGCGCAACGCCATCGCGAGGGCGACGTAGCCGCCGGTGATCGACGCCGTGCGCGTGCCGGCGTCCGCCTGGAGCACGTCGCAGTCGATCGTCACCATCCGCTCGCCGATCGCCCGGAGGTCGGTGACGCTGCGAAGGGCACGACCGATCAGCCGCTGGATCTCCTGTGTGCGTCCACCCGGACGCCCGCGCGTCACCTCGCGCGCGGATCGCTCAGACGTGGCGGCGGGCAGCATCGAATACTCGCCCGTCACCCATCCCTTGCCGGTCCCGCGGAGCCACCGTGGCGTGTCGTCGGACACCGACGCCGCGCAGAGCACGCGGGTCTTGCCCATCGAGAACAGGATCGACCCCGCGGCCCACTCCTGGTAGCCGAGCTCATAGGCGACCGGCCGGAGCGTCGCGGGGTCGCGTCCGTCGGGACGCGTCACGCGCCGACCTCGATCACCATGTCGGGCACGGCGACGTCGATGGATCCGCTGTAGCCGACCGCCGCCTGTTCGAGCGAGACGCCGGGGTCCAGGTTCGGCGTGATGTGCGTCAGCACGAGCCGCGCCACGCCGCCGGCTTTCGCGTGTTCGGCCGCCTCGAGCGCGCTCAGATGGAAGTACGAGAGTTCGGAATCGTTCTGATAGGTCGCCTCGCAGAGGAACAGGTCGGCATCCTGCGCGAGCTTGACCGCCTCGTCGCACGGCCCCGTGTCGCCGGTGTACGCGAGCGTCTTCCCGTCGGCCTCGATCCGATACCCGAGCGACGGGACGCCGATATGCGTCATCTCGTACGGCGTCACGCGGAACGGCCCCACTTCGAACACCCCGCCGGGCTTCGCCTGCGTGAAATCGTAGGTTTCGCCCATCACGTTGCGGCCGCCTTCGGCAACCAGCAACGCCGCCAGGTCGGTGAAGCCCGGCGGCGAATGGAACGGGAGCCCCGGCGAACCGAGCCCTCCGTAGTGACGAGCGTAGAACGCCGGGATGATGTCGAGGAAGTGGTCCGCGTGGCCGTGGGAGATCAACAACCCGCCCAGCTCACCCACCGACAGGTGCTCCTGCAGACGCGCGAACGTCCCGGTGCCGGCGTCGAGCCACAGATGGAACCCGTCGGCGGTGAGGAGGTAGCCACAGCACTCGCGGGCGGCTCCGGGCCAGGTTCCTTGGGAGCCGAGGACGGTCAGCCTCACGCGGCGTCCTCCCCGATCACGGCCGCCTCGACGCGAGGGATCTCGAGCCCGAGCACGCGCTCCGCGAGGTCGCGGAAGGCGGCCGGGTCGCCGGTCGTCGAGAACACATGGTGGGGCGGCTCGGCCGCGTCGCGCAGAGCGTCGCCGCGCACGAGCTCGGCGTAGACGTCCTTGGCGGTCTCCTCCGCCGACGACACCAGCACGACGTCGGGGCCCAGCTCGAGCTGGAGCAGTCCCGACAACAGCGGATAGTGCGTGCAGCCCATGATCACCGTGTCCACGCCCTCCTCGTCCAGCGGTGCAAGATACCTTGCGGCGACCGCTCGCAGCGCGGCGCTCGTCGTGTCGCCACGCTCGACGTGCTCGACGAACACCGGGCAGGCCGCCGCGACGAGGGTCGCGCCGGAGCCGACGGCGCGCTGATAGCCGCCCGTCCGGATCGTCGCCTCGGTCCCGATGACGCCGACCTTGCCGTTGCGCGTCGCGCGCAGCGCCGCGCGGACGCCCGGCGCGATCACGCCGACCACCGGCACCTCGGCCGCCGCCGCGATGTCGCCGATCGCGGACACCTCGATCGAGTTGCACGCGACGACCAGGAGCTTCACGCCGCCGGCGACGAGGTGCCCGGCGATCCCCATCGCGAAGCGACGGATCTCCTCGACCGGCCGCGGGCCGTACGGGAAGTGCGCGCCGTCGCCGACGTAGGTCACCGACTCGTTCGGCAGGAGCTCCCAGATCGCCCGCGCGACCGTCAGCCCGCCGACGCCGGAGTCGAAGACCCCGATCGGCCGGTCATCGCCCACGCGTTACCACCACAACGAGCCCTCGATCCCCTTCTCCGCCGCCGTCGCGTCCTCGTGCCACGCGTCGGTCGACAGGTACTTCCACCCGCCGTCGGGCAGCAGGCACACGATGTCACCGGCATCGAGCTCGTGCGCGACCCGTTGGCCGACGTGGATCACCGCGCCGCTCGAGATGCCCGCGAAGATGCCTTCCTGCTCCGTGAGCGCGCGGGTGGCGCGGAGCGAATCGACGGCGTTCACGAGGAACTTCCGGTCGATCTGCGTCGGGTCGAAGATCGGCGGGATGAATCCCTCCTCGAGCGAGCGGAGGCCGTAGACGAGGTCACCGAGCTCGGGCTCTGCGGCGATCACCTGGATGTCGGCCCGGTAGGCATGCAGCCCTCGACCCGTTCCGGTGAGCGTCCCGCCCGTCCCCATGCCGGCGACGAAATGCGTCACCTCCGGAAGATCGCGGATGATCTCCTGCGCGGTGCCGCGCTCGTGCGCCTCGGGGTTCGCGGCGTTCCCGTACTGGAACGGCATGAAGTACCGGTCGTCTTGGGCGAGCGCGCGGGCGACCTCGATCGAGCCGTTCGTTCCCTTCGCGCCGTCGGAGTAGACGATCTCGGCGCCGAACAGACGGAGCAGCCCGATCCGCTCCTCGCTCGCATTGTCCGGGATGACCACGGTCAGTTCGTAGCCCTTGCGGCGCGCAACCATCGCCAACGCGATGCCGGTGTTGCCGCTCGTCGGTTCGAGGATCGTGCGGTCCGGAGTGAGCGCCCCGCTCGTCTCGGCCGCCTCGATCATCGCGAGCGCGATCCGGTCCTTCGTCGAGCCGGTCGGGTTCTGGCCTTCGAGCTTCGCCCACAGACGAACGCCCGGCTTGGGCGACATCCGCGGGATGCCGACGAGCGGCGTGTCGCCGATCGCGTCCAGGATCGAGTCGTAGCGCACGGTCCGAGCATCATCTCAGGCACGGGCCGGCTCGGCGCCGGGCGGGATCGAGGCGTCAGGACGGCAGGATCACGTCGCCGGTCGCCTTGTCGATGACGACCCGGACCATCTGCAACGGCGTCGAGGTGGGGCTGCCGGGGACGGGGTCGGCCTGGCGCGCCGGGTCGAACTCGGCGCCGTGACACGGACAGACGAACAGCTGGGAGCTCTCGCTATACCCGACGATGCACCCGGCGTGGGTGCAGACGCGGCTGTACGCGACGACGTTGTCGTTGGCGAGCCGGACCACCGCCGCCGGCCCGACGCCCGGCGCCGTGAACCCGAGGGCCTGGCCGACCTGGAGCGAATCGAGGTTGGCGATCGTCCTGCCGGGGATCGACGGGGCGGAGCTGGGCGACGGCGACCCGGTCGCCGGCGGCGTCGTCGCGGTCCGCGTCGGGGCGCGAGCGGCGCGATCGGAGCCGCCGGCGACGGCGATCCCCGACGAGGCGGCGGTCGGCGGTCCTGCGACCACGCTGGCGATGCCGCCGAGCGCGATCGCCAGGCCGGCAACGAGACTGCCGCGGAGCATCGCGCGGCGAGCGATCACGTCGGGATCTTGCATGCGGCGCGCGACGTGCGGGCTCGGCCGCGACCTCGCGACCTGCCACGAGCCGACGATCAGCGCGAGCCAGGCGACGGCGTAGATGGAATCCGACCCAAGGAAATAGGGATGCACGTGCCACGTGGCCGACAGCCACAGCACGACGTTGATCGACAGCCCGATCACCGACGCGGTGATGAGCCCGATCCCGGCGAGCACGGCGATGCCGACGGCGACCTCCGTGACCGCCACGCAGACGCCTACGAGCCACGGCACATGTTCGAGCACGCGCATCAGCGGCGCCGCCGGCGTCGAGCGCGCGAACCCCTCGAGCTGGGTCCCGATGTACGTCGGGCTCCCCGCGTGCAGGAACCCCGGGTCCAGGAACTTCTGGAGCCCGGCGTAGAGGAAGGTCACGCCCAGGAACGCGCGGAGGATCCGGAGCGACCACGGCATCTCGCGCCACGACGTCTCGAACGAGACGGGCGCCATCACGCGGGAGGCGGGCCGATACGGGTCGGGGCGTCGCGGCGTCTGCTGCAAGGGCGTCCGTTGCATGTCGGGAGATGTTCGGCGCTCGTGATTGGACGGCGTTCGGTCTCCGGTTTGAGATCGGTAAGGATGCACCGCATGCGGTCGTGACCTGGGACGATGATGGTCGTGGACATCCTGCTGATCGAGGACGACACGCGTCTGTCGGCGCTGGTGGCCGATCGCCTGCGCGGCGAAGGCCACGCCGCGGAGACGGCAGCCGACGGTGACGAAGGGTTACGCCTCGCGAGCTCGGGGCGGTTCGACCTGGCGGTGGTCGACGTGATGTTGCCCGGCATCGACGGGTTGCACGTCGCGAGCGCGCTCCGCGAGCGGGGCGTGACGACCCCGATCCTGATGTTGACGGCGCGTGACACCGTGGACGATCGCGTCGCTGGGCTCCGGGCAGGAGCCGACGACTACCTGGTCAAGCCGTTCGCGTTCAAGGAGCTCGTGGCGCGGATCGACGCGCTCGCCCGGCGCGCGCCGCGCGCCGACGACGACGGCGTCATGGCGGTGGACACCGTGCGCCTCGATCCGCGCGCGCGCCGCGTGACCGTCGACGGGACACCCGTCGAGCTCACCGCGAAGGAGTTCGATCTGCTCGCGTGTCTGATGGAGCATCGCGGGCGCGTGCTCTCGCGCGTGGAACTGAAAGAGCTCGTCTGGGATTTCTCCTTCGACGCGCAGACGAAGGTCGTGGACCTCTACGTCCACTACCTCCGCCGCAAGCTCGGATCTGCGGGCGACATCATCGAAACGGTTCGCGGCGTCGGATACGTCGTCGGGCGCTGATGTTCCGCTCGCTGCGGCTCCGGATCGCGCTGTCTCATGCGCTCGTGTTGCTCGTGATCCTTCTCGCCCTCGGTGTGACGCTGCAGTACGTCCTGTCGCGCACGCTCGACGCGTCGGTGACGCGGCAGCTCGAAACGTCTGCCGCAGGCGTCGCGGAGAACATCGGGGAAGCCGGCAAGCCGGTACCGCCCCCAGATTCCGATGTGCCGTCCGACGCGGCAACCCAACTCGCGGTCTATGGGGAGACCGGCATCCTCGTCGGCGAACACGCCGAGACGCCGCGCTGGCTCAAGCCTGGCGACGAACCGGTCACCGACCTGGAGGTGAGCGGCCAACGGGTGCGGGTCGTGACGACGCCCGTGTCGCTCGGCGACCAGACGGTCTGGGTCGTCGCCGGCCGCTCCATGTTCGCCGAGGACGACCTCGTCCACCGGGTGCGGATGCTGCTCCTTGCGGGGTCGCTCCTGGCGGTGATCGCCAGCCTCGCCGCGGGCTGGTGGCTTTCCGGCCGGGCAGTCCGCCCGGTTGAGCGCGCCTACGAGGCGCGGGCCGCGTTCGCGGCGGACGCCTCACACGAGCTCAGGACGCCGCTGACCTTCATCCGCCAAGGTGTCGAGGTCCTCGCGGCGAGCGACCCGGCGCTCGGCGACCAGGTGCTCGGCGAGGTCGACTATATGGCCGGACTCTCGAAGCGCTTGCTGCTGCTGGCACGCGCGGAGGGCGGCCCCGCCCTCGACCTGCAGCCGGTCGCGGTCGCCACCCCGATCCAGCAGGCCGCGGAGCGGAGCGAGCGAGCGCTCGGCTTGCGTCTGCACGTCGACGGCGTGGACGGGCTGACCGCGATGGCCGACACCACCGCGCTCGAGATCGCCCTCGACGCGGTGTTCGAGAACGTGGCTCGCCACGGCGGCGGAGCTGCCGAGGTACGCGCGCACCGCGAGGGCGGCGAGGTCGTGATCGCGGTGGCCGACACCGGCCCGGGTCTGCCGGCCGACCTGCACGGCCGCGCGTTCGACCGCTTCTTCCGAGCCGACCCCTCGCGCGCGCGCGAGACCGGCGGCGCGGGGTTGGGCCTCGCGCTCACTCGCGCGTGGGTCGAGGCGCAGCACGGGAAGGTGGGCCTGTCGCCGACGCCGGGCGGCGGCCTGACCGTCTCGATCGGTCTGCCGGCCGTCGTCGCGCCTGGACGGAGGCATGCGGCACCGGGCTAGCTGCTCTGGAACACCGCCAGGCGCCGTTCGGTGGTCTTGCTGATCGTCGTGAAGACGCCGCCGACGCCGAGCGTCGTCCCTGCCTCGTCGGTCGCCAGGGACCAGATCTGCTTGTTCGGCTTCGGCTGCCAGGTCATGTCGACGGTGCCCGTCGCCGGGTCGAACGCGGCGAGCCGCGGAAGGTACGTGGCGCCGCTGTTCATGTAGATCCAGTGTCCGCCGGCGATCACCTGGCCGCCGTAATAGGCGATGGCGTTGACATCGCCGTCGGTGTAGACCGTCCAGCGCAGGTCGCCCTCGTTGGTCCACGACCGAACCTTGCCACCCGACCCGGCGACCGCGCCGTAGACATCGTCGTCGGGACCGGTGACGAGCCCGACGACCTCGGCGCTCGACGGGTACGACCACGACTTCGACTGACCGGTGATCGGATCCAACGCGTCGATGTGATCGATCGATTGGCCGCCCACCGCGGTGAAGAAACCGCCCACCACGATGTCGCCGGAGGCGACCGAGGTGATCGCGCGCACCGACGCGTTCGCCTCGGGGTCCCAATCCAGGAGCGTTCCCGTGGTGCTGACGGCGGCGAGGTAGTCGCGTGTCGTCCCGCGGACGGCCGTGAACGCGCCGCCGACGTACAACGTCGTGCCCAGCAGATGGAGCGCCTCGACCTTGCCGTTCGTCGCGGCCTTGAACGAGAGCAAGCCTCCGGTCTGATCGACGGCCGCGAGGTGCACCCGCGACGTGCCGTTGACCTTCGTGAACGCGCCGCCCAGGTAGATGTTGACCCCGTCCGTCGCCATCGTCGCGACCTCGCCGTTCGCCGACGGGCTCCACGGAAGCAGGTCACCGGTCGTGAGGTCGATCGCGGCGAGGTGGCCACGGGGCGCCGACGTCGTGCCGTCGGGCGAGATCACGCTCGTGAAGTCGCCGCCGATGTACAGCGTCGTTCCGACGATCACCTGCGCCCTGACCGCGCTCGAGGCGCCCCAGGTCGAAAGTGTCGGCTTCCCGGGCGGCGTCGCCTGCGCCGCGGACGGCAGCACGAGCGGGAGGGCGACGAGCACGACCATGGCAAGCCCGCGCGTCCGACCTCTCCATCGTTGGTACATCCGTCCAAGCCCTCCCGTATGTTCGGTCAGCGTACGTGTGGTCGCGGTGGATTTCCCATGCGTCGAACGGCCGAAACTTGGACCAAAAGGCGGTGTCGGCCGACGGCGAGCCAGGCGGGGCGTTACCCGCCGGCGACGGCCGGCAGGATCGAGACGGTGTCGCCGTCGGAGACAGGCGTCTCGAGCGACCCGAGGTAGCGCACGTCCTCGTCGTTGAGATACACGTTGATGAACCGATGCAGCCCGCCGTCATCGGCGATCACGTTCTTCGTGATGCCGGGGTACCTCGACTCGAGATCCTTCAAGACCTCGGCGAGCGTCGACCCCTCGGCGCTCACCTTCGCCTCGTTGCCCGCGTGCTTGCGCAGGATCGTCGGGAGCTTCACGGTCACGGCCATCGGATCAGCAACTCCTCACTCGGCTCTGGCGGGCACGCCGCAGAACTGCTCGTAGTCGATCAGCTCGGTGATCGTCGGCTCTTTGCCGCACACCGGGCAGTCCGCGTCCCAGCGGATCTTCACTTCCTGGAAGTCCATGTGCAGGGCGTCGTACAGCAGGAGCCGCCCCTCGAGCGTCTCGCCCTCCCCCGTGATGAGCTTGATCGCCTCGGTCGCCTGGATCGAGCCGATCACGCCGGGGAGCACGCCGAACACGCCGCCCTCGGCACAGCTCGGCACCGTTCCGGGCGGCGGCGGCGACGGGAACAAGCATCGGTAGCACGGCGTCTCCTGTCCCGGCATGAAGATCGTCGCCTGTCCCTCGAACTGATAGATCGAGCCGTACACGAGCGGCTTTCCCATGAACTGGCATGCGTCGTTCACCAGGTATCGGACCGGGAAGTTGTCGGTGCCGTCGACGATCACGTCGTAGCCGTCGAACACGTCGAACACGTTGGTCGAGAACAGCAGCGTGTCGTGACCGACGACGTCGATCGTCGGGTTGATCGCGCGTAGGTGCTCGACCGCCGACTCGACCTTCGGCCGGCCCACGTCCCCGTCGGTGTGCAAGATCTGCCGCTGCAGGTTCGACACATCGACGCGATCGAAGTCAACGACGCCGAGCGTGCCGATGCCGGCGGCCGCGAGGTACATCGCGATCGGTGAGCCGAGCCCGCCGGCACCGATCACCAGGACGCTCGAATCGAGCAGCTTGCGCTGACCGGCCCCGCCGATGTTGGGCAGGATGATGTGCCGGGAGTACCGCTGGACCTGTTCCTCGGTGAACGGCTGCGTCATGAGATCGTCAGCTCCTCCTCGGTGACTTCGCCGTCCACGATGAAGAACGAACGAACCACCGGGTCGGCCCGATCGGCGAGCGACACCAGGATGTATCGCGCGTCCGGATAGAACGCCAGCTTCACGTCGGTGTCGCTGGGATAGGCCTCCGAATGGGTGTGCGAGTGGTAGATCGCCCACAGCTCGAGGCCTTCGTCGTCCATCTGATCGAAGACGCGGAGCTGCTCGACCCCATCGAGCCGGTACGTGACCGGGCTCGCGTCCGCGTTGCGCATCGTGAACACCTTGGCGGGCACGCCGTCGTGTGCGGCGATCAGGCCGCAGCATTCGTTCGGGAACTCGCGGAGCCCGTGCTCCACGATCTCCTTGAGATAGACGCCGTCCAGCTCGGTCACACCTGCGCTCCGAAGGGGTCGCGGTCAGGCGCGCGTGCGCCTGTTGCAGGTGCAAATGCTACCAGTGGGGTGGTCTATTCCCGGGCACCGCGGCGGCCGTCAACCGTCAAGCCGGCGGGTGACCAGGATCGCGCCGGGTGGGCCGTCCGTCGTCGCCGCGGTCACGTGTCCGATCACGTGTCCGCCGACGCCGGCCGCGAGGAGCGCACCGGGGTCCTCGGTCGCGAGCAACAGCCCGCCACTCGTCTGCGCGTCGGCCAGCACCAGCTGCTCAGGCAGCGTGCACGCCCCCCAGTCGGTGGTCGGCTGGAGCCACGCGTGGTTCCGCTTCGTGCCCCCCGCGACGACGTCGCGCTGGGCCAGGTCGAGCGCTCCGTCGAGCAGCGGCACGGCCCCCGCATCGACGGTCGCGCCGCACGCGCTCGCCTCCAGGAGCTTCCGGAGATGGCCGAGCAGGCCGAAGCCGGTGACGTCGGTGCCCGCGCGCACACCCGACGCGACCGCCGCGCTCGAGGCGCGATCGTTCAGCGTGGTCATCGTCGCGACGGCGTCGGAGAGCTGCGCCTCGGTAGCGGCGCCACGCTTGGCCGCCGTCGAGATCATCCCGACCCCGATCGGCTTGGTCAGGACGAGGGACATGCCGGGGCGCGCCTGGGTGTTGCGGATCAGCGCGTCCAGCGGCGCGAAGCCGACGCCGACCATCCCGTACAACGGCTCCTTCTCGGTGGTGATCGTGTGGCCGCCGATCACCGCGATCCCGGCAGCGTCGGCGACGGCCCGCCCGCCGCGCAGAACCTCCGCGAGCGTCTCGAGCGGCAGCACGTCGACCGGCCACCCGGCGACGTTGAGCGCGAGCGCCGGGACGCCGCCCATCGCGTAGACATCGCTCAGCGCGTTGGCGGCGGCGATCCGCCCCCAATCGAACGGGTCGTCGACGAGCGGGGTGAAGAAGTCGATCGTGACGATCGCGCCCCGACCGTCGGGGAGCCTGTAGACCGCCGCGTCGTCGCCGCTCGCCTCCGAGACGATCACGTCGTCGGTCGGAACGGAGGGACCGAGCAGCTCGAGCACGTCGTGGAGCTGGCTCGGCCCGAGCTTGCACGCGCACCCGGCGCCGTGGCTCAGGCTGGTCAGTCGTATCGGTTCGGCGACGGCCACGTCAGAACACCCCCAGGTTTGTCGCCCATTCGACCCACGTCATGCCACCGTCAAGGCTGATCCGCAGCGTGATCGGACGGTTGCCGCCGGTCACGTGGAACACCAGCGCGCCCTTCGTCGAAGCGCCCGGGGCGAGCGAGACGGGCGCGAGGAACGACCGGTTCGACCCACCGTATCGCCCGGGATCGGGATGCAGGTCGCCGGGCGCCGGACGCGTCGCGGGGAACACCGCGGCGTTCAGGTCGGTGACCTCCGCATCGGCGCCGATCGTGCCGCGCCAACGATCGTTCCCGGGGTTCCGCGCGGTCAGATACACGGTCAGCGCCCGCGCGTGGCGCACGTATGCCGTCGTCATGGTGGTCGTGATCGGCGTCAGCTGGATCGACCCGCCGCCGCCCGTCGCCGCGGTCAACGTGTCGGGGATGAAGCCGGACGTGGACGCCGAGTGCGGCAGCGGCGGCGGTGAGTACGGCACGAGCGGATCGACCCCGCTCGGCGAGGCCGCCGGCGTCGTCGCCGGTGGCGCTGCGGTGATCGTCGCACCGCCGGTGCACGCGACGGCGATGAGCAACAACAGGCACAACAGGAGGGGACGCGGTCGCGACATGGGGACGCGCGCGAGTCTAGCCGCCGAAGGCGATACTGCTGCGGTGCAGCCCCTCGCCTTCCTGCGTCAGCACCACCCGTTCTCCGAGCTGGACGACGCCGCGCTCGCCGCCGTCGGCTCGTCGCTCGAGA
>JBJMLQ010000162.1:0-8569 GCA_045805225.1 Actinomycetota bacterium
CTCCGGCGTCAACACCTCCGGGCCGAGCTTCACGAGCGGTCCGTCGTCTCCTGGCGCGAGCACCCACCACCCGGCCTTGCGTTGCTTGCCGAACTCCTTCACGAGGATGGACGGCCGGTCCGCGATCCGGAAACGCACCACGGCCCCCCGCGGCTTCGTGGCCTTCGGCGGCGCTTCGACGTAGACGCGCCCGCCTTGGGACAGATGGACCAATACGTGCCGACCGCCGTCCAGCTCGAAGACGACGTACTTGCCGAGACTCGACACCCCGTCGATCACACCGCCGGGCAGATCGGTCGCGCGCGGGATCACCGTCTTCAGCGACGAGAACTGCAAGACGTCGGCGCCGCGGATCGTGCCCCCGGCCGCGACCTCATGCAGCCGTTCGGCCAGCGCGCGGATCTCGGGAAGCTCGGGCATCGCTTCATCCGCCGACGGCGGCCGCGGCCTCGCGCACGATGGCCGTGCATTCGTCGATCCGGTCCGCGTGCGTGCGGTGCGACACGATGCAGATCCGCAGCCAGTACTCCCCGCCGATCAACGTCGACGACAGGAACACCCGTTTGGACGCATTGATCCGTTCGAGGAAGGCGCGGTTCGCGGCCTCGTCGCCGCCGCGGAGCCTGAACGCCACCACCGACAGCTGCGGCCGCCAGCCAACCTCGATCGCCGGATCAGCGTCGAGCGTCGCGTACGCCCCCTCGGTCAGATCGAGCTTCTCGTCGAGCGCCTCCCGGAACGCCGACACGCCGTGCAACGCCAACGGCCACCACACACGAAGCCCCCGCATGTCACGGGAGAGTTCCGGCGTGAGCTCGTTGTAGTTCGGGAGGTCGCCCGCAGGCGGGAGATCCTGGAGATAGGCCGCCCCCTCGAAGTGCGCGTCGCGCATCGCCGTGCGGTCGCGGACGATCAGCCCCCCGGTTCCGTACGGCAGGAACAACCCCTTGTGCGGGTCGAGGGTGATGCTGTCCGCCCGCTCGGCCCCCGAGAACCGCTCGCGCCCGCGGTCGGTGAGCACGAAGAACCCGCCGTACGCGGCGTCGACGTGGAACCACAGGTCTTCGCGCGCAGCGACGTCGGCGATCGCCCCGAGCGGATCGATCGCGCCGGTGTTGGTGGTCCCCGCGGCGCCGATCACGAGGAAGGGACGCCGGCCGGCGGCGCGGTCGTGTCGGATCATCCGCTCGAGCGCCTCGGCGTCCATGCGGAGCTCGACGTCGGTGGGCACGATGCGCATCGCGTCCGGCCCGAACCCCGCGATCGTCGCCGCCTTCGTGTTCGACGCGTGTGCCTGATCGGTCACGTAGTACGTCCCGTCGAGGAAGTCGCGGCCGAGCTTCGCGTGCCGAGCCGTCACCACCGCGGACAGGTTCGCCAGCGATCCGCCCGACGTGAGCACGCCCTGCGAGGTCTCGGCGGGGAGATCGAAGAGGCTGCACAGCCACCGCGTCACGTTCTCCTCGAGCTGGACGACGGCGGGGCTCGCCTGCCATAGCCCGACGTAGCGGTTCAGGCCCTGCGCGAGGAACTCCGCCAACGCCGCGGTGAACAGTCCCCCGCCCGGGATATAGGCGAGGTAGCCGGGGCCGCTGTACTCGAACGTGTGCCTCGCCGCGTCGAGCGCCTCATCGAGCAGCCCCCCGACATCGTCGGTGCCCCGCTCCGGCGGTGCGGACGCGAGACGCCGCGCGACATCGAGCGCCCCCTCGGTCGCCTCGGCCGGGGCGTCGGCGAGGCCGCCGATCCACGCGACGAGCGCCTCCGTGACGGCGCCGGCCATCGCCCGCATCTCCTCGGGCGACGGATCCAGCGGCATGCCGCCGGACACCGGCAGCGCCTCGACGCTCACGCGAGCGCTCGTGCGATGGTGTCCAGCAGCGCCTTGGAAGAGTCGGCGACCTCGTCGACGGCTCGGTCGAAGGCCTCGCGATGCCGGGCGGTCGGCTCGCGGAAGCCGCTCACCTTCCGCACGTACTGGAGCGCGGCTTCGCGGATCTCGTCGTCGGGGACGACCTCGGAACCAGCGCGCAATCGTTTGATGCTTCGGCACATGCCAGGCACCCTACCGCGGGGTGCCGTCAGCGGTGCCGCGCGAGCTCGCGTACGCGCGACGCCGACGCGAGCGCGCGCGCCGCGTCGGCGTCGGTCGGACGATCCTCGGGCCGGGCGAACCGCGCGCGTCGCACCGACCCAACGACGTCGGCCGCACGCGTCGTGACCTCGTCGCCGAACCGCGGGTCGGCGCGCACCGCCGCGAGCACCTCGTCGGGCGTGCTGCTCGGGTCCGGCGGACGTCCCGCCGCGGACAAGCCGTCGAGGAGCTGCGCGTACGCGACGTCGAAGGCGTCGTGAGGGGCGGGCGGCTTCGACCTTCGGCGGCGGCGCCGACGGAACCCCGCGAACGCGAGCGTCAGCGCGACGACCCCGGCCGCGAGCGGGATCGCCGCGTGTCCTGCCGCCACGGTGGCCGTGAACCGGTGCGCCGCCGCCCCGACGGCCGTCCGCATCCCGACCGGCACGGCCGCCCCGATCTGTGCGGTGACCCACGACGCGAGCCCGGCGCCCATCGGGGAGCCCCAGCCACCCGGCACGGGCGGCACGCCGAAGGTCGGGTCGTAGGGGATCCATCCGATCTGCGGGTAGAGGACCTCGACCCAGGCGTGCGCGTCGGCATAGCGGACGTCGAAGTAGCCGGTGAACGGGTTCCGCTCCCCCGGCCCGTACCCGGTGACGATCCGCGTCGGGATGCCCTCCGCACGAAGCAGCACCGCCATCGCCGAGGCGATGTGCTCGCAGAACCCGCGACGGGTGTCGAACAGGAAGTGGTCGACGGCGTCGACGCCGGCCGGCTCGCGGGGAACGTTGAGGTCGTATCGGGTGTTGGTCTGCAGCCAGGACTGCACCGCCGTCACGGCGCCGTACTCGTTGCGCGTCCCCGCGGTGATCTGGTCGGCGAGGGCACGATCACGCTGCGGCAACTCGGCGGGCAGCTGGAGGTAGCGCGCGTCCGGACCGTGGGGCGGCACGCGCCGCATAGGCGGGAGCTGCGCGAGATCGTCGCCGGACACCGCCGGAACCGCGGACTCAACCGAATAGACGAGCCCTTGATCCAGGAAGATCGGCGCGCGGATCGAAAGGTCCGTGTTGCTGCGAAGCGCGCCGCTCGGGAAGTACACGGTCTGCGGCTGCGCTGCGCCGAACAACACGTTCGGCTGCGCCTGCTGGATGAAGAACGTCTGCACGAGCTGCTTGGTCGGACCGTTGAAGCTCTGCGATCCCGGCACGTCGTAGCCGCCGCTGTCGTTGCCCACGAGCGGCGAGAGATGGTGGCGCGATTCCGTCCACAGGCTTCCGTCGTACGTGTCGAACACCTCGGCCCGCCACAGCTGCGCGAACGGGGCGCGCACGCGGAAGACGACGTCGTCCGAGAGCTGACCGCGCGCACGCAGGTCCATCACGTCGCTGAAACCCGGGTACCCGGTGGATGAGAAGTCGACGACCTGCCCGTCGGTCGTCGCCGGGGGAAGCGCCGGGTTCTGAACCCGATCGACCGGGGCGGGCTGCGCGCCCGCAGACATCCGGAACGGCAACGACCGCACCATCGTGAGGGGCACGCGGGGCATGATCGCGAACACCGCAACGGTGACGACGAGCGCCGCCGCGGCGATCGCGGCGACCGACCGTGGCGTCGCCGTCCGCGAGGCGCGCGAGCGGGTGCGAACGATCGTCGCAGCGTGCAGATCGCCTGCCAGCGGGCGCGACGATGTCCAGAGCCACGCGACCGCGGCGATCGACCACGCCAGCAACCACCACAGGTACGACGTCGACAGCGCGAGCGCGCCGCCGACGGCGATCATGGTGGTGCTGGACACCATCGAGAATGCGAGGTCGCGACGCCGTGGCACGTCGAACGCGTGGAGCACCTGCACCCACAGGAAGAGGGCGGCGAGCGGCGCCCGGGCCGCGTCGGGCGACGTGACGTAGCCGATCTGCCCGAGGAACCGCGCCGTGGCGATGAACAGGCCGCACGCGAGCGCGACCTTGATCGCGACGTTGTTCGCCTGGCGGCGACGATATGACACGACGTAGCCGACCGGCGCGAGCGCGAGCGCGAGGAACGCCGTGCGGTCGCTCAGGACGTTCTGGGCCACGACGGCGAGCAGTCCGATCTCCACGGCAGCGGCGACCGCGATCCGCATCGCGACGTCGTCCTCGGCACGGGCCTTGGCGCCGGCGAGCCGCAGGTTCATGCCGGCGCTCCGATGCGCGTCGACGGCGCCATGGGGGCCGATCGCTCGGCGCCGAACCCCTCCTCGCCGAGCCACCGCATGACGTCGACGCCTGAGACGTCCGTAACCGACTCTCCGTCGCCGGTCGTCACGAGCACGATCCTCGGGACGACCCGGACGAGCGCCTCAAGCGCGGCGAGGGCGTCGGTCCGGAACGCGTCGGCCCGCGAGATCGCGACGAGCGTGCCGACGCCCCGCACCGCTTCACCGGTGAGCCAGCGGATCGCGGTCGCGGGCGCGACGTCCGCCGGCCGCAGCCGCGCCAGCCAGCGATCCAACGTCAGCGCGCTCGATCGCGAGACGGTCGACGGCCCCGCGGGCGTGGCCGCCGAGAGCCGGACGCCGACACCGCCGCTCGACGCCGACGACACGATCGACGCCGCGGCGGAGCACGCGTCGTCGAGTGCGGCGTCATCGACGCAGGTGTCGACCCAGATCGCGAGCCGCGGCACACGGTGCTCCTCGAGGTCGCGGACGACCAGCTCCCCATGCCGCGCCGACAACCGCCAGTGCACCTGGCGGATCGGGTCGCCCGGCCGGTACTCCCGCACCCCGAGGTACTCCGGTCCCTGGCCACGGCGGCCGTCCGTCTCCGACGCCGCCTCGCGCGACGACGCGAGGTCGACGAACGGCAGGGGCCCGAGGGGCACGACGCGTGGCAGGACCAACGTGGTGACGTCCGCCGGGAGGCGGCGGCGTCGTTCGGCGACGCCGAACGGCGCCGCCGAACGCAGCTCGACCCACGCGGTGCGCGCCTCGCCACGGCGAGCCGCGCGCCGCACCGTCCCCACTTCGACCCGCTCGCCCGGACGGACCGTCCCGACGTACGTCGTCGCGCCGCCGACGTGGGCATCTTCGGCGACGACCCCCCACCGCACGGCGCGCCCGCGATCAAGGACCGTGACTCGCACCGCCGTGTCGGCCCCCTGCCGCGTCTCGGCCGGCGCCTCGAGCTCAACCTCGAGGCCGCGCACGGCGACGAGTGGCACGGCGACGCCCGCGATGACGATGCCGAGCAGCAGCGCGGCCAGGACGAAGAGCCAACCCGCCTCCGCGTTCGTTCCGATCACGAACAAGATCACGGCGCCGATGGTGAGTCCCGCGGCGCGGCGCCGGAGGCGCACCGCTCAGCGCTCCGCGGCCGCGTGGAGCGGAACGGGAACGGTCGCGAGGAGATGCTCGATCGCCGCACGCGCGGCGGCGGGGCCGCCCTGGGTCGTCACGATGCGGTGCGCCAGCGCCGCGACGGCCAGCGCCTTGACGTCGTCGGGCAGGACATGGTCGCGCTCTTCGGCGAGCGCCCGGGCCTGCGCGCATCGCACGAGCGCGACCGACGAGCGCGGCGACGCGCCGAGCGCGACGTCGGGGGCCGAGCGCGTCGCCGTCACCAGTTCGACCGCGTAGCGGATGACGGCGTCGTCGATGTAGACGCCGCGGACCGCGGTCTGCGCGTCGAGCACCTCCCCCGGCTCCAGCACCGCCTCCAGCGTCCCGAGCGAATGCCGCTCGAGCTGCCGCTTGACCACCTCGGCCGCGCTGCCCGGATCCGGATAGCCCACCGGCACGGACAGTGCGAAGCGGTCCAGCTGGCCCTCCGGCAACGGGTAGGTGCCGTGCTGCTCGACCGGGTTCTCGGTCGCGATCACGACATAGGGCGCCGGCAGTCGGTGGGTGAGACCGTCGACCGTCACCTGCCGCTCCTCCATCGGCTCGAGCAACGCGGCCTGCGTGCGCGGCGGCGTTCGGTTGATCTCATCCACGAGCACGACGTTCGCGAACACGGGCCCGGGCAGGAACCGGAACGAACCCTCGTGCTGGTCGTAGACGCTGATGCCGGTGAGATCGGAGGGCAGCAGGTCCGGCGTCGCCTGGATCCGCGTGAACGTCCCGCCGATCGAGGTGGCAAGCGCGCGCGCGAGCGTGGTCTTGCCGACGCCGGGCACGCCCTCCAGCAACAGGTTGCCATCGGCGAACAGGCACAGCGCCGCCGTCTCGACGGCGTCGTCGTTCCCGGCGATCACCCGCCGGACGTTGTCGACCACCCGGCGGTATGCCTGGGAGGCCGCACCGGTCTCCACGCGCGGCTCGAGCACCGTTCAGGCTTCGACGCCCGAGCGGGAAGCCTTGAGCCCCAACCCAAGCCACGGCCGGGCGTCCGGGCGCGGCCGCGAATCGTTGCGGTTAGGCGACGGGCTTGCGCGCCCGCAATGAGTACATCAACGGCAAGGACCCGCCGATGCCGGGCGGCCACCCGTAGGAGCCGTCGCCCAGTTCCTGCAGGAACGGCGCCGGCCAGTCCAGCACCCGTTTCTCATCCAGCAGCTCGATCACCAGACCCTGCTCCGCCAGCAGCGTCACGATCTCGCCGAGCGAGTGGTTCCAGCCGTGCTCCACCTCGGCGTCCACATCTGCGGTCGGGTCCGCGTAGGAGCCTTCCACCGGGAAGCTGAGCGTCTCGCCGCCCCAGTAGTCGAACCCGAGCTTCACCTCGCCCGGCGGCTGCTCGTCGTCGAGCGCCCACAGGACGGGATGGCCCTCGTGGATGTAGAAGATGCCGCCCGGCCGGACGAACCCGGCGACGGCGCGTGCCCACGGGGCGAGATCGGGCAGCCAGCCGAGCGCCCCCCGACCGGTGTACACGACGTCGAACGTCTCGGTGCCGAGTGGCCCCGGAAGGTCGTACACATCGGCGACGACGAACCTGGCGCGATCGGCAAGACCGGTCTCGGCGGCGAGCTCCCGTGCGAAGGCGATCGCGGGCTCGCTGAAGTCCACGCCGGTCACGTGCGCGGCGCCGAGACGCGCCCACGACAACGTGTCCAGCCCGAAGTGGCACTGCACGTGCAGCAGCGTCTTGCCCGGGACGTCGCCGACCTCGGCGCGCTCCCACGGCGCGATGCGCACGTCGTTCGGATCGTCGCGGAACCGCTGGACGTCGTAGAACGAGCCGGCCGTGTGGATCGCCGTCCACGCATCCCAGAGCCGGCGGTTGTCGGCGATCTCCTGCTCGTGTCCGCTCACCCGTGCCGCCTCATCGGCGCTTCGCGCCGAGCGCGCTGATCGCCTCCATCACGGTGCGGTGCGCGAGGATCGCGGTCACCTCGGCGTGGTCGTACGGCGGCGACACCTCGACGACGTCCATCCCGGCGAGCTCGACCTGGCTGACGATCTGACGCACCGCGCGCAGGAGCTCGCGCGAGAGCATCCCGCCCGCCTCCGGCGTGCCGGTCGCCGGCGCCATCCCCGGGTCGACCACATCGATGTCGACCGAGAGGTAGATCACCTCGGGACCGTCGAGCGCCTCGACGATCGCGTCGGCCAGCACCGCCTCGCTCCCGCGCTCCTCGATCTCGGTCATCGCGTGCCAGCGCATCCCCTGCTCGCGCATCCACTCGAACGTCTCGCGGTCGGGCCAATACCCTCGGAGCCCGATCTGCACGAAGTTCTTGCCCGCCACCCAGCCCTCGTCGATCAACCGGCGCATCGGCTGCCCGTGCGCATGCAGGTTCCCCCATTGATCGGCGCCGGTGTCGGCGTGGGCGTCGAAGTGGATGACCCCGAGCGTGCGCGGCCACACCGCGCGCGCGACGGCGGCCGCGCTCGGATAGGTGATCGAGTGGTCGCCGCCGAGGACGATCGGCACGGGACCGGCGCTCGCGACCCGGTACACCTTCTCGTGGATCACCCGAAGCGCTCGCTCGAAGCGCGTCGGCACGACGGGCGCGTCGCCGGCGTCGACGACGGTCAGCTTCGCGTAGGGCTCGGCCAGCAGCTGGATCGACCATGCGTCGGCCGTCCCCCACGCCGTCGGCGCCATCCGGATCGCCCGCGGGCCGAAGCGGGCGCCCGGCCGCGACGAGACCCCCTCGTCGAACGGCGCGCCGACGATCGCGACGTCTGCGTCGGCCGCGCGCAGCGCCTCGTCGGTGAACGCCCACGGCAGCTTCTCGAACGACCCGTGCCAGTCCGAGTAGTACGGCAGGTCCTCGCTCGTGAACTCGCCGAACTCATCGCGGCCACGGAGCTCCGAGTCCTCCAGCCGGAAGTCGGGCGGCTCACTCATGGCGCCGGAGTCTACGCAGTTCGACCGGCGCGCTTGGCGCCGCCGCGATCGCGATCGGAGTGATCCGGCGCCGGACGGACCGCGAAGCGGGGGTGGACGCCGCGGGCATCCATGCGAAGGGAGGGCCGGCACCACCCGCGGGGCGGTCGAGGGCCGTCGTCGTCCCTTCAGCTGACCGAAGAAGAGGAGGGAACCGTGGCATCGTTCAACACGA
>JBJMLQ010000163.1:0-33244 GCA_045805225.1 Actinomycetota bacterium
CAACCCGAGGGCCTTCGTCCCCCACGCGGCGTCGCTGCGTCAGGCTTTCGCCCATTGCGCAAGATTCCCCACTGCTGCCTCCCGTAGGAGTCTGGGCCGTATCTCAGTCCCAGTGTGGCTGGTCGTCCTCTCAGACCAGCTACCCGTCGTCGCCTTGGTGAGCCATGACCTCACCAACAAGCTGATAGGCCGCGGGCCCATCCCTCACCGGCGGACCTTTCCCGACCAGACCATGCGGACCGGTCGGAGTATCCGGTATTAGCTCCGGTTTCCCGGGGTTATCCCAGAGTGAGGGGCAGGTTGCCCACGTGTTACGCACCCGTTCGCCACTGATCCCCGGGCCGAAGCCCGGTTCACCGTTCGACTTGCATGTGTTAAGCGCGCCGCCAGCGTTCGTCCTGAGCCAGGATCAAACTCTCCGTAGAGATTCCGGCCTCGACCGCCGCCCGAAGGCGCCGGTGTTGGCCGTGTTCTTTCGGAGTCGGCCGGCTCGAGAGGCACCTCGATCCGGCCTTTCCGACCGCCCGTTGCCGGGCGGCGTTATGGAATGTCAGGGCCGAGACACGGCGAACCGCGCCTCGGTCTGACGAGGCACTGGCATTCACACGCTGTTCAGTTCTCAAGGTACGAACGGCGCACGTATCCCCGCGCGGGAAAGGAAACTCGCGCGGGTGCGCGCCGTTGAAAGATGGTAGCAGTCTCGCCCCAGCCGTCAACCGCGGCTTCCGGGGGGCCCGGGACCGGCTGTGCCGTACGGCTCAACCGATCGAGACGATCCTGGCGAATCTGCGTCGCCCGACCTGCACGACGCGTCCCAGTAGTGCATCGACGGGCACCTCCAGCGCATCCGGCGCAACGGGTTCGCCGTCGATCCGGACGCCGCCCTGCTCGATCGCCCGGCGCCCCTCGCCGTTGGATGTCACGAGGCCGGCCGCAACCAGCGCCTTGGGGAGCCAGATCTTACCGTCGCGCACCACGTCGGCCGGCAGCGCCACCTCTTCGGGGTCCTCGGGGGTCTCGTGCGCCCGGAACACCTTGTCGAACGCAGCCTCGGCAGCCTGCCCGGACCCGGGACCGTGGTATCGCTCGACGATGGCGCGTGCCATCCGGCGCTTCTCGGCGTTCGGGTGGATCGAGCCGTCGGCGAGGCCCGCCACGACGCGCTCGTGGTCGGCGGCGCCGAGGTCGGTGCACAGCAGCTCGTACTTGGCGATCAGCCCGTCCGGGAGCGACATCAGCTTGCCGAACATCTCGTCGGCCGGCTCGGTCAGGCCCACGTAGTTGTCGAATGACTTCGACATCTTGCGGACGCCGTCGAGGCCTTCGATGAGGGGCATCGTGAGTACAGCCTGCGGCTCATGACCGTACGCGCGCTGAACCTCGCGGCCCATCAACAGGTTGAACGTCTGGTCGGTGCCGCCGAGCTCGATGTCGGCCTCGACCGCGACCGAGTCGTAGCCCTGCAACAGCGGGTAGAGGAATTCCACCACGCTGATCGGCTGGTTCGCGTGGTATCGCGCCCGGAAGTCTTCGCGTTCGAGCATCTGCGCGATCGTCGTCACCGACGCGAGCCGGATCAAGGCGGCGGCGTCGAGCGCGGCGAGCCACTCGGCGTTGCGGCGCACGGTCGCACGCTCAACGTCGAGGACGAGGCCGGCCTGCTCGAGATAGCTTCGCGCGTTCGCGTCCGCCTCGTCGGCGGACAGCATCGGCCGCGTCTCGGACCGGCCCGACGGATCCCCGACGCGCCCGGTGAAGTCCCCCACGATCAAGATCGCCTCGTGCCCCGCCTCGAGGAACCGCTGCAGGGCCCCCAGCACGACCGAATGGCCGAGCGTGAGATCGGGCCGGCTAGGATCGATGCCGAGCTTCACGCGGAGCGGACGACCGAGCGCGAGCTTCGCGTCGAGTCCGTCGGCGGGGATGATCTCGGCGGCGCCGCCTCGGAGGTCATCGAGCTCGCCGGCCATCGCGCGGATGCTACCAGTGACCTTTCGGCGGCCTGTCCGGATCGCGCCGTCACAGGATCGGCATATCCACTCGGGCACAAGGTCGCTCCGGCTCCCAGGAACGCCGAGCCCCAGGGGTACGCTCGCGCCGATGGTGAAGGCCCGGTGCCTCGCCTTGTTCGTGGTGCTCGCCTTCCTGGCCGGCGCGTGCGACCTTCCCCGCTTGGACGACCAGCGGGAGCGTTCGCTTGCCCAGACGTCGTCGGTCTACGCGAGCGACGGCTCGCTCATCACCGATCTGCACGCGACCGAGAACCGGGTCGTCCTCACCGAGGATCAGATGCCGCGATCGGTCCGCGACGCCACGGTCGCGATCGAGGATCGCCGCTTCTACGACCACGGCGGAGTGGACCTGTTCGCGCTCGCGCGCGCGCTCGCCGTCGACATCGGCCAAGGCGGCCTCGTCGAGGGTGGGTCCACGATCACGCAGCAACTGGTGAAGAACCTCTATACGGGCGACGCGCAGAACCTCCGCCGCAAGATCGACGAGGCGGCGCTCGCCCTGCAGATGGAGCACCGGTTCACCAAGGACGAGATCCTCACCGACTACCTGAACACCGTCTACTTCGGCGAGGGCGCGTACGGGATCGAAGCGGCCGCGGAGACGTACTTCGGGATCCACGCGAGCGAGCTCGACCTATCCGAGTCGGCCACCCTCGCCGGGCTGATCTCCGCACCGAACCACTTCGATCCGTTCGTGCGGCCGGACTCCGCCGAGGGCCGGCGCAACGTGGTGCTCCGGATCATGGATCAGATGGGCACGATCACGCACGACGAGCACGTCCAGGCGCGACGCGAGCCGATCGACGTCGTCCACAGCGCCAGCCAGGACCGCTATCCGTTCCCGTACTTCGTCGACTACTTCAAGCGGTGGTTCTTGTCCAATCCCGCGTTCGGCAAGACGTATGACGACCGGTATCGGTTGCTCTTCACCGGAGGCCTCCGCATCACGACCACGCTGGATCCCGCTATCCAGGCCGCGGGCGAGAACGCCGTGCGCCAGGTCTTGCGCTACCCCGGAGATCCCGACGCCGCGATCACGGTCGTCGATCCGCGCACCGGTTACGTGCGGGCGATGATCGGCGGCAAGGACCGCGACTACTGGAGCAACACCGGCGCGGGCCGGGTGAACCTCGCGACGGACGCGGGGGGCTCCGGACGCCAGACGGGGTCGGCGTTCAAGGCGTTCGCGCTCGTCGCCGCGCTGGAGCATGGGTACTCGCCGGACTCGACGTTCGCGGCGCCGGCGTCGATATCGCTGCCCCTGCCGGGCGGCGGCACCTGGAACGTGACGAACGCCGAGGGTCAGGGCTACGGCACGCTGAGCCTCCGCACGGCGACCGAGGACTCCGTCAACACGGTGTACGCGCAGCTGATCCAGCAGCTCGGAGCGGACACCGTCGTGCGCACCGCCGAGACGATGGGGATGCGGTGCTGCGTGAACGTGGGCGAGCCGACCAAGCCTCTGTTGGCCGTCGACAGCGCCGTCCTCGGCTCGAACGAAGCGAACACGCTTGAGATGGCGAGCGCGTACGGCACCCTTGCCACGGGCGGACGGCGCGTCGATCCGGTGCCCGTCGAGTCCGTCGTCGGCCCCGACGGCTCGGTGCTGTGGCAGGCCGATCCGAAGCCGGACCAGGTGGTCGACCCGCAGGTCGCCGCCGCCGCCGACGACATCTTGCAAGACGTCGTGTTGTACGGCACCGGCACCGCCGCGAACCTCGGCCGGCCGCAGATCGGCAAGACCGGGACCGACGACAACCACGACAACGCGTGGTTCGTCGGCGCGGTGCCGCAGCTGACGGCGGCCGTGTGGGTGGGGTTCCACGAGGGTCAGATCCCGATGGAGCCGCCACGCACGCGGATCACGGTGTTCGGGGGGACGTGGCCGGCACAGATCTGGCGCCTCCTGATGGAGAAGGCGACCGCGGCGCTTCCGCCCGAGGCGTTCCCGACGCCGGAGGTGCATTACGTGACCGTGTCCGTCGACATCACGCAGGAGCCGGCGTGCTTGCCGAACGAGTTCACGCCACCGAACCACATCGAGAGCCTCAACTACGTCGCCGGCACGGAGCCGACGCAGACGTGCACCTCACCGACATCGCTGCAAAGCGTCCTCGTTCCATCGGTGATCGGGTTCGATGAGGAACGCGCGACGGCCGCGCTGACGCAGGCGGGCTTCTATGTTCGGAGCGTGTCGGAGGCGTCCACACAGCCGGCCGGAACGGTGATCTACCAGGACCCCGCCGCGGGCACGTCGAAGCAGCAGACAAGCACCGTCACGATCACCGTCGCCCGGCCGCCCGCCGGGGCGTAGGCGTCGTCGTCCACCGGGAGCCGGCCTCCAGCCAACGCCACGGACGATCCGTCGCGACGGAGATGCCCACGCGAGCGGTGACGTCCAGTCGCGACGGCGCCACAGGTGTTCCGGGCTCGATCCACAACGCGTCCGATGTCAGCAGGTCGATCCCGTCGAGCGACCGGTCCACCGCGAGCGCCTGTGCCAGCCGGCCGGGGCCGCGGCAGAGCGCGCGTGCGTCGGTCACGCCGCGGTTCGCCTCCAACATCGGGAGGTTCTCCAACGGTTCGGCCGCTCGAAGAAGGACCGCCGAGGCCGGCCCAGGCCCGCCGGTGACCACGTTCAGGCAGTGGTGCAACCCGTAGATCAGATAGACGTACAGGTGCCCGGCGGGACCGAACATGCTGCGGTTGCGCGCGGTCTGCCCGCGGAACGAGTGGCTCGCCGGGTCGTCCGAGCGATAGGCCTCGGTCTCCACGATCCGAACCCGCGCCTGCGACCCGTCGGAGAATCGCCGCACGAGGTGTCGGCCGATCAGCGCCGGGGCGACGGCCGTCGACGGCCGGTCGAACCATCGACGCGTGAGCGCCGCCGCCACCGCGATCAGGCCAGGCCGAACAGGAAGACGAGCAACGCCTTCTGTGTGTGCAGGCGGTTCTCCGCCTGGTCGAAGACCACCGAACGATCACCGTCGATCGCGCGGTCGGAGATCTCCTCTCCGCGGTGCGCAGGCAGACAGTGCATCACGAGGACACCCTCGTCGGCCGCCTCGATCAAGCTCTCGTTGAGCTGGTAGGGCCGGAAGATCAACGCCCGCTCCTCGACCTCGGCCTCCTGGCCCATGCTCGCCCAGACGTCGGTATACAGGACGTGGGCGCCCGACGCGGCCGCCGCCGGATCGGTGCCGACCTCGATCGAGCCGCCGGTCTGGGCGGCGATCTCCTCGGCGCGCGCGACGATCTGCGGGATGGGCTCGAACCCCACCGGGGTCGCGACACGCACCGTCATCGCCGCCTTCGCGCCGGCGAGCAGCAGCGAGTGCGCAACGTTGTTCCCGTCACCGACGTACGTGAGGACGCGCCCGGCGACGCCGCCGAGGTGCTCGTCGATGGTCAGCAGGTCGGCGAGCGCCTGGCACGGGTGCTCGAAGTCCGACAACGCGTTCACCACGGGGACCGAGGCCGCGTCCGCGAGCGCCTCGAGCCGCTCTTGCTCGAACGTGCGGAGCACGATCGCATCGACGTAGCGCGAGAGCACGCGGCCCGTGTCCTCGATCGTCTCCCCGCGGCCGAGCTGCAGGTCGCCGGACGACAGCGTGATCGGGTGCCCGCCGAGCTGCGCGATCCCCACCTCGAACGACACGCGGGTCCGGGTCGAGGACTTCTCGAAGATCAGCGCCACCGAGCGACCCGCGAACGCGTCCGCGTGCATCTGCCGGTCGGCCTTGAGCTTTCCCGCAAGCGACAGTACGGATGCGAGCTCGGGCGCCGACAGGTCGTCGACGGACAGGTAGTCACGGGCCATGGCGCCCGAGTGTAGTGCGAGACCTGCGGCTGGCGTCAGCCGGTGCGCAGACGCGCGCCGAACCGGTCCGCGACGGCTCCGACCATCCGGTCGACCACTGCCTGCGCCTCCTCGTCGGTGAGGGTGCGGTCCGGTGCGCGAAGCGCGACGGCGAACGCGAGCGAGCGGGTGCCGGGCTCGAGCGGTGCGCCTTCGAACACGTCGAACAAGGTGCACGTGTCGACCGAAGGCGCCCCTGCTTCCACCAGCGCCGTCCGCACCTCCGCGAACGGCACGTCCTCGGGCACCACGAACGCGAGATCGCGACGCACGGGCGGGAACCGCGGCGCGTCGCGGAACGTGGACCCGTGCTCTTCGGCCGCCGCGCGAAGCGACGCGAGACCGAGCGCGCAGGCGGCGACGCGGCCATCGATCTCGAGGGAAGCGGCGACGCGCGGGTGGATCTCGCCGACGACGCCGAGATGTGTGCCGTCGACCGACACCCGCGCCGAGCGGCCCGGGTGGAACGGGCCGCCGGCATCCGGCTCGAGCCGCCACCCTGCCACGCCGAGGTCGGCGAGGACCCCTTCCACGATCCCGGTGGCGTCGAGCACGTCGAACGGCCGGTGGGGCGAGGACCAGTCCGTCGACGACGGTCCGCCCATCGCGAAACCGAGCTTGGACTGCTCGCGGAACGGATCGCCCGATCGGAACGTGGTGCCGACCTCGAACAGCGCGATCTGCGCGACGCCGCGCGCCTGGTTGCGCGCCACCGCGTGCAACAGCCCGGGCGTGAGCCGCGTCCGGAGGTATCCCTCTTCGGCACGGAGCGGATTCGCGACGGCGATCGCATCGTCGTCGCCGAACAACGCGAGATCGTCGGCCGACGCGAACGGCGCCGGGCGGATCTCCCGCAGGCCCGCGCGCACGAGCGCGTCCTTGGCCCGCGCGAGGAACGCGAGATCGTCCGGGATCCCACCGCGATGCGGCGCGCGCGGCAGGTCCGTGGCGACACGCTCGTAGCCCTGGACCCGTACGACCTCTTCGATGAGGTCGACCTCGCGATCGATATCCGTCCGATAGCCCGGCACCTCGACCTCGATCGCGTCACCGGCGGGTCGGTTCGCCATGCCCAACGTGTCGAAGACAGCGGCGGCGTCCGCCGACGTGACCGGGTAGCCGAGGAGTGTGCCGGCGCGCGACGGGCGCATCGAGACCCAGCGGCGGCGCGACGGGGCGCCCGCTTCGCTGACGCCGCGCGCCGCCGTTCCGCCCGCCCAGGCGGTCATCAGCTGCGCGCATCGCGCCGCCGCCCGCTCGAGCCCCTCGGGATCGGTGCCACGCTCGAACCGGTGCGACGCCTCGGAATGCAGATCGAGCCGTCGCGCGGTCAACAGGACGCCGCCGCGGGTGAAGCAGGCGCTCTCGAGCAAGACGTCCCTCGTCTCGGGGGTGACCTCGGAGGTCTGGCCGCCCATCACCCCCGCGATCGCCACGGGACCGTCGGCGTCGCAGATCAGCAGGTCGCCGCCGGTCAACGACCGCTCGACGCCGTCGAGGGTCCGCATGCGCTCGCCATCGGCGGCACGACGCACGACGATCGCCGGTCCGGCGAGCCGCGCGAGGTCGAAGCCGTGCAGCGGCTGGCCGAGCTCGAGCATCGTGTAGTTGGTCGCGTCGACGACGGCGTCGATGGGCCGCATGCCGGCGGCCGTCAAGCGCGCCTGCGTGCGCAGCGGGGACGGCCGGTGCTCGACCCCGCGCACGAGCCGCGCGACGTACCGCGGGCAGGCGTCGAGCGCCGCGATCGTCACCGACACGACGTCAGCGACGGCTTCGTCGGTCTCGTCGACGACGGGCTCGGGAACCTCCAGGAGCACATCGGTCGCGGCCGCAACCTCCCGGGCGACCCCGAGCACCGAGAGGAAGTCCGGGCGGTTCGGCTCAACCTCGATGTCGAGGACCGGCTGGTCGAGCTCGAGGGCGTGTGCGAGATCGGTGCCGACCTCCAGACCTGCGTCGTTCAGGATGAGGATGCCCTCGTGATCGCCGCTGATCGCCAGCTCGCGCGGTGAGCAGAGCATCCCTTCGGACACCACGCCACGGATCTCCCGCCTGCCGAGCGGCTCGTCCAACACCGGGACGCGCGCGCCCGGCGGCGCCCAGGGCACGAGGTCGCCGGCGACCATGTTCCGCACGCCGACCACGAGCTCAACCTCGCCGCCGCCCGGTTGGATCCGGGCGATACAGAGCTTGTCGGACCGAGGATGGTCGCGCACCTCTACGACACGGACGACGACGACCCCGTCGAGTCCCGACCACGGGCGCACGACTCCCTCGACCTTGACCCCTCGATGGGTCATGACGTCTGCGAGCTCGTCGACCGGCATGTCGGTCGGCGCGAACTCCCGCAGCCACGCGAGGGGCACCCTCACGGCGTCACACCGAACTGCTCGAGGAACCGGATGTCGCCGTCGATCAGCATCCGCATATCGGGGATCGCGTAGCGCAACAGGGCGACACGCTCGACGCCGAGACCGAACGCGAAGCCGGTGTACCGCTCGGCGTCGTAGCCGCAGTTCTCCAGGACGGTCGGGTGCACCATCCCCGCGCCGAGCAGCTCGATCCAGCCGTTCCCGCACACGTTGCAGCCGGCTCCGTCACACCGGAAGCAGCTCACACCGACCTCGGCGCCGGGCTCGACGAAGGGGAAGTACGCCGGTCCGAGCCGGATCCGCCGCCGCTCGCCGAACAACGCGCGTGCCATCACCTCGAGCGTCCCCTTGAGATGCGCGAACGTGATGCCCTCGTCGACGACCAGGCACTCGACCTGGGTGAAGACGGGCAGATGGGTCGCGTCTGCCGTCTCTCGCCGGTAGACCCGCCCCGGCGACACGATGTACACCGGCGGCGCCTGCGACTGCATCGTGCGGATCTGCGCGGCCGACGTCTCGGTTCGCAGCAGCAGCTCCGGATGCCCGGGGATCGCGACGTAGAGCGAGTCCTTCATCGTGCGGGCGGGATGATCGGGCGGGATATTCAGCGCTTGGAAGTTGTGCCAGTCATCCTCGATCTCGGGACCACCGACCACACGGAAACCGAGCGACGTGAAGACGTCGACGATCTCGCGTTCGACGAGGGTGAGCGGGTGCAACGACCCCGGACGCGGACGGCGGCCCGGCAGCGTGATGTCGATCCGATCGGCCGCGAGCTGCTCGCGTTCGGCGGCGGCGCCGAGCTCCTCCTGTCGCGCCTCGAGCGTCGCGACGAGGTCGGCCCGGATCGCGTTGACCCGAGCGCCGACCTCACGGCGGTCGCCGTCGGGAAGCGTGCCGAGCGCGCGTTGGAGCTGCCCGAAGGCGGACTTCCTGCCGAGAACCGTGACCTGCGCGGCCTCGAGCTCGTCGATCGTGGCGGCCTCGGTGAGCGCCGCACGACCGCGCGCGTGCTCGTCATCGAGCGCGCGCAACAGCTCGGCAGCGTCCATGGCGGGCGAGTCTAACAACCGCCTTCTGGGCGCCCGCTACGAGATCGGCAGGCGAAGATGCAGCGTCAATCGACCCTCATCCGTCGTGGCCCACGCACGTCCGCCCTGCGCCTCCGCGACGGCGCGCACGACGAACAGACCGATCTTGGAGCCACCGCCGGTGCCGGGACGTCGCGCTTGGAACAGGGCTTCCACGGTCTCGTCGTCCAGCGTCGATCCATCGCGCGACGCGGTGACCTCGACCATGCCATCGGCCGCTGCGGCGTGCACCGTGATCGGGCCCTCGGTGGTCCACCACACGAGCGATTCCGCGAAGGCGAGCAGCGCCGTCTTCAAGCGGACCGGGTCCAGGAAGTACGGACCGGGGTCGCCCGTCCATCCGATCGGAGGATGCTCGGGGTCGCGACGCTGCAGCTCCGCGATCGCGGTGACCAGCTCCCCCATGTCGCACCGGTCGGGGTAGGGCTCGAGCGTTCCCCCCGAGACGCGCGCCGCATCGACCAGCAGGTGCAGGATCTGGTCCATGCGGTCGGCGTCGTGCACGATGCCGGTCAGCATCAAGGCTCGCTGCTCGTCGGTCATGTCGGGCCACCGCTTCTCGAGCGCGTAGCCGAAGCCCTTCATCGCGGTGAGCGGCGAACGGATGTCGTGCGCGGCCGCCGCGATCAGCGTTTCGAGCGACTCCCCCTTGGAGCCCCGCCGGCGCGCGTGCTCGAACAGGCAGATCGTCGCCGCGGCCGCCAGATTGAGCGACTCGGCGGCGCCGGCGTGGGGCACCCGCACCGTCGCGTCGGCCGAGGCGACGACGTCCTGCGGCAGGCCGTGCGCCTCGTTGCCGAAGACGAACGCGACGGGTCCGCTCACATCAGTCGTGTACAGGGAGCTCGATCCGTGCGCGTCCATCGCGAGGATGCGGTGGCCGCGTTCGCGAAGCGACCCGATCGCTTCGGCGGTCGCGACGTCGCGCACGATGGGGAGGTGGAACACCGAGCCGGCGCACGCACGCACGGTCTTCGGGTTGTAGACGTCGACCGACGCCGCGCCGAACACGACGGCCGCCGCGCCGGCCGCATCCGCCGAGCGCACGATCGTGCCAGCGTTGCCGGGGTCGCGCACCTCATGCAGCACCGCGACACATCCGGTGGCCGCCACCGCGTCGAGGCCGACGTCGACGTAGCCGCCGACGCCGACGATGCCTTGCGGTGTGACGGTCGACGTGAGCCTGTCCATGATCGCGCGTGCCGCAGCCACCACGTCGACGCCTCGCTCCCGAGCGCGGATCGCGAGCTCGTGCAGCTCGTCCTCGACGAATAGCGTGTCGATCGCGGGCGGGTCGGCGGCGAGCGCCTCGCGCACGCCCTGGGCTCCCTCGACCAGGAAACGCCGGTTCTCGTCGCGGAACGCGCGTTTGCGCAGTCGGGCGGCGGCCGCCACCTTCGGGTTCTTGGTGCTGGAGATCACGCGGCCCCCCAACGGTCGAGCCGGAGCTCCGGTCGTCCGGAGTCTCGCCCCGAGGGATCGCCGGAACGCGATGCGCTCAGGCGGCGGACGCTTCGGGCAGCGCGTCCTTCGCCTGCTGCACGAGCGCGGCGAACGCGCCGGGGTCGTGGATCGCGAGATCGGCGAGCACCTTGCGGTCGAGATCGACCCCGGCGGTCTTCAAGCCGTGCATGAACCGCGAGTAGGAGATCCCGTGGGGTCGGACGCCCGCGTTGATGCGCGCGATCCAGAGCCGGCGGAACTGTGCCTTGCGGTCGCGCCGGTCGCGGTAGGCGTACACGCCGGAGTGGTGCACCTGCTCCTTCGCGAGGCGATAGCGCACGCGACGGCTGCCGGTATAGCCCTTGGCGGCCGCAAGCGTCTCGCGGCGCTTCTTCTTCGCGTGGACGGATCGTTTCACTCGTGCCATCGGGTCACCTTCCCAGCAGGCGCTTCAGCTTCTTCTGCTCGCCCGTGGACGCGACCTCGGCCATGCCTTCGACGCGGCGCCGGCGGCTGCCGCTCTTCTTCGTGAGCATGTGATTGCCGGTGGCCTTGTGGTGCAGGACCTTGCCCTTGCGCGTCACGCGGAAGCGCTTCGCGGTCGCGCTGTGGCTCTTCATCTTCGGCATGTGCTTACCCTTCGTCTGCTGCGGGGACGACCGTCTCGGGCGTGGGCTCGAGCGCAGCCGCATCGTCTGCGGTGGGCTCGAGCGCACCCGCGTCATCGGCGGTGGGGTCGAGCGCTGCGGCCTCTTTGGCCGCCTCGCGCGCGGCGCGCGCCTCCTGCTTCGCCAGATCTTCCAGGTACCGCTTGTTGGGCCCGATCACCATGATCATGTTGCGGCCCTCTTGCTTCGGCATCGACTCAACGATGGCGAGGTCTCCGAGGTCGCCGACGAGACGGTCCAAGATCTTGCGTCCGAGGTCCGTGTGCGCCATCTCGCGCCCGCGGAACATGATCGTGATCTTGACCTTGTTCCCCGCCGAGAGGAACCGCGTGACGTGCCCCTTCTTCGTGGCGTAGTCATGCGGGTCGATCTTGGGACGGAACTTGATCTCTTTGAGGCCGGTTCGCGACTGCTTCTTGCGGGCCTCTTTGAGCTTCACGTCTCGTTCGTACTTGTACTTGCCGTAGTCCATGATCCTGCACACCGGCGGATCGGCCTGCGGCGCGACCTCGACGAGATCCAGATCGAGCGCCCGAGCCTGGTTCAGCGCGTCGCGGGTATCGACCACGCCGATCTGTTGGCCGTCCGCCCCGACGAGGCGGACCTGTGGCGATCGGATCCTGTCGTTGATCCTGGGATCTGTCGAAACCCCGCATCACCCCTTCGTGGAAAAAGGCACCGGCTCCGCCGGTGCACGTCGAACACACGTACGCATCTGCGCCCGGGCAGTATAGGTGGCGCGACCCACCCCGTCGACCAGACGCCTACGTGTCGCCGCCGGGCGCGCCCTCGACGGGGAGCCGGTCGTCCTCGCTCGCGTACCCGAAAGCGATCTGCAAGACGCGGCCGGGGGCCTGCGGGCCGCACCGGATGCGATGCGGCTCCTCGGCCGGCACCTGGAGCTCGTCGCCGGGCTCGGGCTGCAGCGTCCGGTTGCCGATCTCGATCGTCAGGCCCCGGTCGAGCACGATCCAGAGCTCGTCGCGGAGGCGATGGTAGTGCGCGCCCGTGTCGCCGCCGGGCACGACCGTCACCAAGCGTGCGGTCGCCGGTTGATTGAGGGCGTAGGTCTGCGTCCGGCCCCACGGGCGATCGACGATCATCGCGCGACGGGCTCCGGCAGCGCCCGGAGCACGTGCGCCATCTCGATCGCGGCCATCGCCGCCTCCCAGCCCTTGTTGCCGTGCGCGCCGCCGGCCCGCGCCTCGGCCTGGGCGAGATCGTCGGTCGCGAGCACCTCGAAGATGCACGGAACCCCCGTGGCCCGGGTGACGTCGGCGATCCCGCGGGCCGCCTCGTTGGCCACCAACTCGAAGTGCGCCGTCTCGCCGCGGATCACGGCACCGAGGCACACGACCGCGTCGACGTCGGCGCGCGCGAGCCGGTCGGCGACCGTCGGGATCTCGAACGCGCCCGGCACCCACACGACCGTCACGCCGTCGTCCGCGACGCCGGCGTGTGCGAGCGCTTGCAGGGCTCCGTCGAGCAGGGCCGTCGTCACGGTCTCGTTGAAGCGCGCCACGACGATCCCCACCCGGAGGCCGGTCCCGTCGACGGTGCCCCGAACGACGTTCACGCGGGAACCTCGGGCTCCACATCGAGCAGGTGGCCCATCTTCTCTGCCTTGGTGCGGAGGTAGTCGCGGTTGTGCACCGTCGGCTCGGTCTGCAGTGGGATGCGTTCGGCGATCGACAGCCCGTAGCCCTCCAGCCCCGCACGCTTGTCCGGGTTGTTGGTGAGCAGCCGCATCGAGCGGACACCGAGGTCCACCAGGATCTGCGCGCCGATCCCGTAGTCGCGTTGGTCGGCGGCGAACCCGAGCTCGATGTTCGCCTCGACCGTGTCGCGGCCGCGGTCTTGGAGCTCGTAGGCGCGAAGCTTGTGGGTGAGCCCGATGGCCCGCCCCTCGTGTCCGCGCATGTACAACACGACGCCGCGACCCGTCTCGGCGACCTGCTCGAGCGCCGCGTCGAGCTGACGTCCGCAGTCGCACCGCAGCGATCCGAACACGTCGCCGGTCAGGCACTCGGAGTGCACGCGCGTGAGCACCTTGTCGCCGTCGCCGATGTCGCCGTGGACGAGCGCGACGTGCGTGCGCCCGTCGACCGTGCTGTCGTACGCGTAGGCCCGGAAGTCTCCCCACTTGGTCGGCATGGTCGCCTCCGCGACGCGCTGGACGAGCACCTCCCGGCGTCGCCGGTACTCGATCATGTCCGCGATCGAGATCAGCTTGAGATCGAACGCCCGCGCCACGCGGACGAGCTCGGGGAGCCGCGCCATCGTGCCGTCTTCGTTCATCACCTCGCAGATCACGCCGGCGGGGAACATCCCGGCGAGCGTCGCGAGGTCGACCGCCGCCTCGGTGTGCCCCGCTCGGCGAAGCACGCCGCCTTCACGCGCGCGCAGCGGGAACACGTGCCCCGGGCGGTGGAAGTCGTTCGGAGCCACCTCGGGGTCGACGATCGCCGCCGCCGTGATCGCGCGATCGTGCGCGCTCGTGCCCGTCGTGACGCCCGGGCCGTAGTCGATCGACACGGTGAAGGCCGTGTCGTCGCCTCCGTTGCTCGACACCATCTGCGGGATCTCCAAGGCGTCGAGCCGCCATGCCGCCACGGGCAGGCACACGATCCCTCGGCCGTGGGTCACCATGAAGTTGACGGCCTCGGGCGTGCACCGCTCGGCGGCGATGACGAAGTCGCCTTCGTTCTCGCGGTCGGCGTCGTCGACGACCAGCACGATCTTGCCTTCGCGCATGTCGGCGATGGCCTCGTCGACCGTCGCGAAGACCGATCCATCGATCCCGGCGTCGGTGTGGGCGGACAGCTCCTCGTTCATCGTTCGGATCCTTCCATCAGACGAGCGACGTAGCGGCCGATCATGTCGACCTCGACGTTCACGGGATCGCCCACCGCGGCGACACCGAGCGTCGTCGCGGCGAGCGTGTGCGGGATCAATGCGATCTGGATCTCGGGGCCGTCGAGTGCGGCCACGGTGAGGCTGACGCCATCGATCGCGACCGACCCCTTCTGGACGACGAGCAGCTCGAGCTCGCCCGGGATCCGGACGGTGAGGATCGCGCCGCCGTCGGCTTCTCGCCGGATCGCGGCGATCCGGCCCACACCGTCGACGTGGCCCTGGACGAGGTGGCCGCCGAGCCGCGCCGCCAGGGTCACCGGGCGCTCGAGGTTGACGGTCCCGCCCGCTCGAGCCGAGCCGAGCGCGGTGCGCTCGAGCGTTTCGCCGCTGAGGTCGAACGCGAGCGTCTCGTCGGTGCGCTCGACCACCGTCAAGCACGTGCCGTTGACGGCGACCGACGCGCCGACCGGGCTGTCGGTGGCGACGAGCGGACATGCGACGACGAGCCTGCCGTCATCGAGCGCGCGCACGGCGCCCAGCTCCTCAACGATGCCCGTGAACATCCGCCTCCATCCGTATGTCGGGACCGATCGGGTCGACACGAACGAACGACAGGTTCATCGCGGTGTCGATCGGCGCGAACCCCTCCCCCATGACGGCGCTCGGCGCATGCGCCCCGCCCACGATCCGAGGCGCGACGTACTGCACGATCCGGTCGACCGCGGCGTCACGCAGGAAGCTCCAAGCGAGCGTGGCCCCGCCTTCCAGGAGCACGCCTTGCACGTCGCGCTTTCCGAGCTCCTCCAGGAGCGCGCACGGCGAGACGCCGCCGGTCGCGTCGGCCGCACAGACCGCCACCTCGACGCCCGGCGGAAGCGCGCGCGCGAGCGCCGGCTCGCCGGCCACCGTCGTCGCCACGAGCGTCGGCGCGTCGTCGTCGAAGACCCGTGCGCCCGCCGAGACCGCGCCCGTGGCGTCCACCACCACCCGCAGTGGCGCCCACGCCGACGCAAGCTCGGGATGGCGGGCCGTGAGCGCCGGGTCGTCCGCCGCGACGGTGCCCGCGCCGACGACGATCGCGTCGGCCCACGCACGCAACCGGTGGGCGTCCAGGCGCGCGGCGTCCGAGGTGATCCACCGCGAGGAGCCGTCCCGCGCGGCGGTCTTGCCGTCGAGCGATGTCGCGACCTTCCAGATCACGAAGGGCGTTCCGGTGGTGACGTGCCGGTCGAACGCCGCATTCAGCCGGTGGGACTCGTCGGCGAGGACGCCGTCGCGCACGTCCACCCCGGCGGCACGGAGCCGAGCGATCCCGGAGCCGTCGACGAGCGGGTTCGGGTCGGTCGCGGCGACGACCACACGTGCGACGCCCGCATCGAGCAGCGCTTCGGTGCACGGTGGCGTCGCGCCGTGATGGTTGCACGGCTCCAGGGTGCACACGACGGTCGCGCCGCGCGCCCGGTCGCCCGCCTCGCGGAGCGCCCGCACCTCGGCGTGAGGCGCCCCGGACGGACCTTCGTACCATCCGCGGCCGACGACCCGGCCGGCGGCGAGCACGACGGCGCCGACCATCGGGTTCGGCGAGACGTGGCCCCACCCGTGCTCGGCGAGCGCGAGCGCCTCGCGCATGTGGGTCACATCGGCGTCGTGTGCGTCCATCGTCCCTCGCTCGGGGGCGTGGACGCGACACGCGGACCGCCACCGCGGACGCGGCGGCGCAGCGTGCCCGTTCCCTCTCATCCCGACTCTCACGGTCGGTCCCGGGATCGCACCGGGTCCACCCGTCGCTGGCGGCGACGGGGTCGCGGACTGTCACCGCCGGTGGGGATTTCCGCCCCGCCCCGGAAACAGGCTGGGAGCCAGTATAGGACGGGTGTTCGGTTCGGCGGGAGCCGGGCGGTCAGACCTCGGTTCGGCGGTCGACCGCGTAGCTCGACCCGCCGTCGCGCTTGGCGAACGATTTCATCTCGGTCGCGACGGCGACCGCCTCGCCGTAGTGCGCGAACTGCCGCTTGGACGTGCTGGCGATCCCGATCGAGATCGCGACGAGCGGGATGTCCTGCAGGACGCCTTTGCGGTCCTCCATCCGGACGAACCCGCGGTCGAGGTCCTCGGCGTCGTAGAACTCGGCACGCGCCTCGTCGAAGCGCCCGCAGATGCTCTTCGCGATCTCCTCGGCGCCGTCCGGGATCACCACCGCGACGAAATCGTCGCCGCCGACGTGACCGACGAACCCCTCGGCACCGGACCCCTCGACGACGGCGTCTTGGATGATGCGCGCGGTCGCCTGGATCAGCCGGTCGCCCCGGACGAAGCCCTTCTGATCGTTGTAGGTCTTGAAGTTGTCCAGGTCGCAGTACAGGACGGCGAACTCGCGTTCCTCGCGGACCTGGCGCTCGATCTCCTCCTGGATCCGGATGTTGCCGGGCAGCCCGGTGAGCGGCGAGAGGTTCCGCATCTCCTTCGCGCGCCGAAGCGTGCCCTTGACCCGCGCCAGCAACTCGATCGGGTCGAACGGCTTGATGATGTAGTCGTCGGCACCGGACTGCAGGCCGGTGACCTTGTCGGCGGACAACGCCTTGGCGGTCAGCATGATGATGCTCGTGTTGGCCGTTTGGGGGTTCTTGCGCAGCCGTTGCGCGACCTCGAAGCCGTCGATCCGGGGCATCATCACGTCGAGCAGGACCAGGTCGGGCCGCAGCGACGACGCGCGGGTGAGCGCCTCCTCCCCGTCGGCGGCGACCGCCACGTCATAGCCGGCGGAGCGGAGGTTCACCTCGACGAACCGGGCGATGTCCGGATCGTCGTCGACGACCAAGATGGTCTCGGGCACCCCTACGCTCCCTCTCCGCTGGTTGGGCCGCCGGCCGCGATCGCGGCGAGCCCGCGTGCGGCAGCCGCCGGATCCGGCTGCGCGAAGATACCCGATGCGGCGATCAGAACCGAGGCACCCGCCTCGACCGCCCGTCGCGCGTTGTCGAGCTTCACGCCGCCGTCGATCTCGAGCGCCACGTTCAGGCCGCGGCGGTCGACCTCGGTCCGCACGGCCTCCAGGCGCGGATACACCTCTTCGTTGAGCGTCTGGAACGACCAGCCCGGCCGGATGCTCATCAGCATGACATCGTCGATGCCGTCCAGGTACGGGAAGACCGCCTCGACCGGTGTCTCCAGGTTCATCGTGAGGCCGACGCCGAGACCGGCCCCGCGCGCCTTGGCGATCGACGGGCCCGGCTCGGGCACGGCCTCGAGATGGAAGCTCACGATGTCGAGCCCCGCCTCGCGGAGCTCGTCGAAGAAGCCCTCGGGCTGCTCCACCATCAGATGCCCGTGCAGCGGCCGCTGGGTCACCGGCCGGAGGCTCGCGACGATCACCGCGCCCAGCGCGATCGGCGGCACGAAGTGACCGTCCATGATGTCGACGTGGAACAGGCCGACGTGTGGCTCGACCGTTGCGACCTGCGCCCCGAGGTTCGCGAAGTCGGCGGCCAGGATCGACGCAGCGACCGTACCCATCGGGCGCAATGGTACCGGTCGCGAGGGCGCCGACCTACCGGCCGAGGACCTACGACGCCCGCTCGAACGCGGCGACGAACATGCCGTCGCACCCGTGCCGATGCGGCCACAGGCGATGGCGTTCTGCGGGACCGTCCGGGCCGTCGGTCGCCACCGGGCGAAGCGCGGGGCGCGTGCGCAACAAGGCATCGCACACGGCGTCGGTCTCGCCGCGCGTGAACGTGCACACCGCGTACACCAGGCGGCCCCCCGGCGCGAGCGCGCCTTCAGCCGCCGTCACGATCGCGAGCTGGCGCGCCGCCAGGGCGCTCACGCGCTCCTTCGGGACCCGCCACAGGAGCTCCGGGCGTCGGCGCGCGGAGCCGAGCCCGCTGCACGGCGCGTCGACGAGCACTCGGTCGAACGAGCCCGCGACGGCCGGACGCGCGGCGTCGTGGGCGAGCAGCCACGGCGCGGCCCGCAGGCGCGCCGCCGACTCCGCGATCAATCGAACGCGCCGAGGCGACACGTCGGTCGCCAGCACCGCACCCTCGGGCCCCACGCGCTCGACGGCGAACAGTGCCTTGCCGCCGGGCGCCGCGCATGCGTCATAGACGCGATCGCGCGGTTCTGGGCCGAGGGTCTCGACCACGAACGCGGAGGCTTGGTCCTGGACGGTCCAGCGTCCCTCGGCGAAGCCGGGGAGCGCCCGTGGGTCGCCGGCTTCCTCGAGGATGAGGCATCCGTCGTGCAGCGAGCTGGCCGTGACCGTCACGCCGGCGGCCTCGAGCTCGCCGCGAACGGCGGCCAACGCGGCGGCGCCGCCGACCACACGGATCGACAGGGGTCCCCGTGACGCCAATGCGTCCGCAGCACGCTCGGCGTCGTCCGCGACGAGCCGTTGAAGCTCCTCGATCGCCCACGGCCGCATCCCCGTGCGAGCCGCGACCGCGTCGGCGCCGGCGCCGGCGGGCGGTGCGATCGGCGCCGAGGCCAGGCGCCGAAGCACCGCGTTGACGAACCCGCGCGCCCGGCCGGGAACGAGATCGACGGTCGCCGATACGGCGGCGTGCGGCGCGACACCGACGCTCAGCTGATAGGCCCCGAGCCGGAGCGCGTTGCGCGCCTCGGGAGGCGTCACCTTGTCGAGCGAACGGTTGGCGACGCGTTCGATCGACGCATCGAGGACCAGCCGGCGCCGAAGCGTGCCGAACGCGAGCTCGGTCGCGAACGCCCGATCTCGCGCGTCCAAGCCGGATCGCGCAAGGAGGGAGGGCATCAACCGGTTGGAGTACGCGCCGTCGTCGATCACGCGGCCGATCAGCTCGAGCGCCACCGACCGCGCGGTCGGGGTGCTCATCCCAGGCGTTCGCCGGCGGTGAACCGGACGCCGCGCGCCCACGCGGCCGCGTCCATCCGCTTGCGTCCGGCCGGCGCGACCTCGACCAACCGCACACCGCCGCCGGCCGCCCGGACGAGGACTCCGCGCTCGTCCGCGGCGACCACCGTGCCCGGCGGTGCGTCGTTCCCCTGCTGATGATCGATC
The DNA here is from genome assembly GCA_045805225.1 of Actinomycetota bacterium. Lineage (GTDB taxonomy): Bacteria > Actinomycetota > UBA4738 > UBA4738 > HRBIN12 > AC-51. The sequence continues at coordinate 19,343 of JBJMLQ010000163.1, forward strand.
GCGGCCGCGAGCACCTTCACATGCGCACCGCGCAGCGCGGTGGCGGCTCCGGGACGCGGCGCGAGCGCGCGCACCCAGCGCACGATCTCCTCCGGCGAGCGCTCCCAGTCGATCGTGCGCTCGACCGCGCCGATCGTCGGCGCGAGCGTCACGGCGCCGTTCTCCTGCGCCCGCTCGGGGACGCCTCCCTTCGGCAGCATCCGCAGGACGCCCACCAACAACAGGCCTCCGATCTTGGCCAGCCGCGCCCCCAGCGAGCCGGCGTCGTCGTCGGGACGGATCGGCTCCTCCAACTGGTTGAGGATCGGGCCGGTGTCGAGTCCCTCGTCCATCCGCATGACGGTGACGCCAGTGCGTTCGTCGCCCGCGGCGATCGCGCGCTGAACCGGCGCCGCGCCGCGCCAGCGCGGCAGCAACGAGAAGTGGAGGTTGATCGCGCCGGAGGGCGCGAGCTGCAACGTCTCTCGCCGAAGGATCTGCCCGTACGCGACGACGACGATGACGTCGGGGGCGGCCCGCGCGAGCGCCGTCGCACCCGGGCCATCCAGGACGCCCGGCGCCTCGACGCAGGCAACGCCATGCGCGGCCGCCGCGGTCGCCACCGGGGTCGGCATGAGCGCGGCCCCGCGGCCGGCCTCCTTCGGTGGGTTGGTGACCACCAGCGCGACCGAGAGCTCGGGTTCCGCGGCGATGGCGTCCAGCGACGGCACCGACCAGGCGTCGTTGCCGAGGAACGCGACCCGCAGCGTCATCGGCGCAGGATAGTCGGCGCTCCGTCCGTGCGCCCTACGGCCGCTTGCGCGGCCTGGGTTCGACCAGTCCGAGCTCGATCCGGCGAAGCTCCGCGAGCACAGCCCGCCGGCCGGTGTCGTCGAGCCGGTCGATGTACAGGGTGCCGTGCAGATGGTCGGTCTCGTGCTGGAGGATCCGCGCGAGCAGTCCCTCGCCCTGCACCTCGATCGGGTTCCCTTTCAGATCCAGGCCGCGGCAGCGGATCGCGCGATACCGACTGGTCGCGTGGTAGGGACCCGGGATCGACAGACAGCCTTCCTCCTCCGAAACCTCGCCGTCGGCGTCGTACAGCTCGGGGTTCGCGATGAACGAGGGGCCGCGCTCACCGTCGTCGAAGACGAACAGCTGAAGTGAGACGCCGACCTGCGGTCCCGCGAGACCGACGCCGGGGGCGTGATACATCGTCTCGGTCATGTCCTTCGCGAGGTGGCGGAGCGTCCGATCGAAATGCTCCACCGGCTTCGCCGGCTCTCGCAGCACCGGATCGCCGAGCGTCCGGATCGGTAGCAGCATCGGGATCCCTCACAGGTGCGGTTCGGCCTCGACCCGCTCGACGACGCCCGCGGCGGCCAGGCGCCGCATCTGCTCGCCGAAGGCCGGCACGCGGTCGGGCTCGAGCGCGAGCAAGCATACCGTCCGACCTCCGAGCGATGTGACGAGCGACGTGATCGGTTCGTGCGCCGCGACCGCCTCCTCGAGCGCGTCGGTCCCGACGACGCGGAACACCGCGGATCCGACGGGGAAACCCGCCGCGGCCCGCCGCTCCCGTTCGCGTTCGTGGAAGCGATCCGGGCTCCCACGGACGAGCGCCTGCACGCTCGGATCCCCCGGATGGGCGGTCTGCACGATCGCCGAACCCGCAGGGCGTGCCCACCCCACCGCTTCCATCCAGACCGCGAGCGCCCGCTCGCGTGCGGCGAGGCCCGGACGCCGGGCCGCGAGGTCGGCCTCGAGGATCGCGACCAGGTCGAGGCCGGCGACGCCGAGGTCCCGCACCGCGTCCGCTCCGCCGACGAGCACCTCGCCGTCCGGCGCCGGCAGCCGAGGCTCCGACGCGCGCCGAACGGGCACACGCGCCGCCCGCGACGCCCACGCTTCGACCCGCTCGGCGCCGCCGCGACGCACGCCGAACATCGTGCCCCCGCATGCGGCGCACCGCCCCGGCGCGTCGCAGACAACGCAGCGGATCTCGCCGCCGGAGGCGCGGAGCGTCCCGCCACATGCGGCACACGCCGCGGGAGCGCCGCACGTGCGACAGACATGGGCGACGCCGGCGCCCGGCAGCGGTGCGAAGACGAACGCGCGCCGGACCTCGCCGAGGGCGCGAACCAGTCGCGGCGCACGTCCCTCGGGGCCGGGGCGGACGATCTCCACCTTCGGCCAGCGTTTGGTGGCCGGCACCACGGTCGGCAGGCCGAGGGACGCGGCCTCGGTCGAGGGGCACGCGGCCGCGAGCACCGCGACGGCACCCCCGATCGCGGCCCGGCGGAGGGCGACGTCGCGGACGTGGTGATACGGCGCCCGTTCTTCACGATGCGCGGGATGCGACTCGCGCGCGACCCAGATCAGGCCGAGCGACGGCACCGGCGCGAACACCGCCGGTCGCGTGCCGACCACCACGTCGGCCGCGCCCGACACGATCGCGAGCCACGTCCGGTAGCGCGAGCGGGCGTCGCCGCCGGCGAACACCACGACCCGCTCGCCGAGGGCGCGCTGGAGCGTCGTGACGGTTGCCGGCGTCGGCGACGCTTCGGGGACGATCACGATGGCCCGTCGCCCGCCGACGACGCATGTGCGGACCGCCTCGAGCGCCAGCGCCTGTTCGTCCTCCGGCGCCGGACGCACGACGAAGGCCCCCTCGCCGTCGCGGATCGCATGCGCGAGCCGGGACCCGTGCGTATACCCGCGCCACATCGCGGCGTCGGCGGCCGCGCAGCCGGCCTGCACCGGCCGCCTCGTCGCCCCCGGCGTGTTCGGCCCTTCTTCGGACGCAACACGCGGCGGCGACAGGGCGCCGAGCACCTCGGCCAACGGCGTGACGTAGCGCGTCGAGATCCACCGCGCGAGCTCCAGCAGCTCACCGTCGAAGAACCGCACCGGGGAAACCGCCCGCATCACCGGCAACGTGCGCGCCGGCAGGTCGTCGGTCGGGCCGAGCACCCAGCCTTTTGTCAGCTTGCCGTGGAACCGGAAGCGCACATAGGAGCCGACGCCCGCGGCGAGGCTTTCCGGCAGGTCGTACGTGAACGGCTTGTCGAGCGCGAGCAGTGGCCGGTCGATGCAGACCGCGACCGGCCCGGCGAGGACCTCAGGCGCCGACGGCGCTTCGGAGCGCGTCGACGCGATCGACGGCCTCCCAGGGGAACTCCTTGCGGCCGAAGTGGCCGTAGGCCGCCGTCTCGCCGTAGATCGGCCGCGACAGATCGAGGTCGCGGATGATCGCCGCCGGCCGGAAGTCGAAGATCTCCCATACGGCCTTCTGGACGTGCTCGGGGTCGACCGTCGACGTGCCGAACGTCTCGATCATGAGCGAGACCGGGTGCGCCGTGCCGATCGCGTACGCGACCTGCAGCTGGCACCGCTCGGCCAGGCCGGCCGCGACGACGTTCTTCGCGACGTAGCGCGCCATGTACGCGGCGGACCGGTCGACCTTCGTCGGGTCCTTGCCGGAGAACGCGCCGCCGCCGTGCGGTGCCATGCCACCGTAGGTGTCGACGATGATCTTGCGACCGGTGAGGCCGGTATCCGCCTTCGGGCCGCCGATCTCGAACCGGCCGGTCGGGTTGACGAGCACGCGCACGCCGTCGGTCGACAGCTCCGGGAATTCCCGCAGCACCGGGTCGATGACCTCCGCCTCGATGTCGGGACGCAGCAAGGTCTCGACGTCGACCTCCTCGCGGTGCTGCGCGGAGATCAAGACCGTGTCGACGCGGATCGGCTTGCCGTCGAGGTACTCGATCGACACCTGGCTCTTGCCGTCGGGGCGCAGATACGGAACGACGCCCGCCTTGCGGACGTCGGAGAGACGCTTGGACAAGCGATGCGCCATCGCGATGGGCATCGGCATCAGCTCGTCGGTGTCGCGACAGGCGTAGCCGAACATCATCCCTTGGTCGCCGGCCCCCAGGTGGTCCAGGTCGTCGCTCGAGTGATCTTGCCGTTGCTCGAGCGCGTGGTCGACGCCGATCGCGATGTCGGCCGACTGCTCTTGGATCGCGGTGACCACGCCGCACGTCTCGCCGTCGAGACCGAACTTCGCGTCGGTATACCCGACCTCGGTGACCGTGCGACGGACGACCGACGGGATGTCGACCCACCCCTTGGCCAACGTGATCTCGCCCGAAACGAACACCACGCCTGTGGTGACGAGCGTCTCGCACGCGACGCGGCTGTTCGAGTCCTGCTCGAGCATCGCGTCGAGGACCGCGTCGCTGATCTGGTCGGCGAGCTTGTCGGGATGGCCTTCGGTGACGGATTCGGACGAGAAGAGATAGCCGGCGCTCATGATCGGCCGAGTCTAGCCGCGCCCGCGGACACCCGCCACGACGCTAGGCGCCGTCGTTCCACAGAGCCGCAACGCGGTCCCAGAGCGCGGCCGCGAGCTCCGTCTTGGTCCAGGTACGAAGCGGGTCGTCCCGGCCGACGGCACTCAGGATCGCAGCGTCGTTCGTATCGGCGCCGAACCCGGTCGCGGGGCGGCCCACCGCGTTGGCGATGAGCAGGTCGACCCCCTTGTCCAGGAGCTTCGCCCGCCCGGCGACCTCGACGTCGTCGGTCTCGGCCGCGAAGCCGACGACCACCTGGCCGGGCCGGCGCGCGGCGGCGACCTCGCGCACGATGTCGGGGGTCGGTTCGAGCAGGAGTTCCGGGATGCCCTGCTCCTTCTTGAGCTTGCGGTCCGCGGCCATCTTCGGGCGGAAATCGGCGACGGCGGCGGCCATCACGACCGCGTCGGCGTCGGCGTCGGCGTGTGCGAGGACGGCGCTGCGCATCTCCTCGGCCGTCTCGACGCGCACCACATCTGCGCCAGCGGGCGGCGACACGGTTCCGGGCCCAAGGATGAGCACGACCGACGCGCCCCGAGCGAGCGCCTCGTCGGCGATCGCGACGCCCATCTTGCCGGAGGAGCGATTGCCGACGAACCGGACGGGGTCGATCGGTTCGTGCGTCGGCCCGGCGGTGATGACGACGCGTCGTCCCGTGAACGGCGAGGTGACGGTCGAGAGGTTCCCAGCCGCCGCACGGACCGCCGCCACGATGTCCTCGGGTTCGGCCAGACGCCCGGCGCCCTCGTCACCGTGGGCGAGCGCCCCTTCCACCGGGCCGACGAACCGGACGCCGCGCGCTGCGAGCGTCGCGACGTTCGCCTCGGTGGCTGGACTCGACCACATGCCGGTGTGCATCGCGGGCGCGACCACCACCGGGCCGTGGAACTCGAGCGCGGTGGCGCTCAACAGGTCGTCGGCGAGCCCGTGCGCGAGCTTGGCGAGCACGTTCGCGGTGGCCGGCGCGATCACCAACACCTCGGCCGCGTGCGCGAGCTCGACGTGCAGCACCGTGCCCCCGGCCTCCCAGAGCGACGTGTGGGCGGGATGACCGGTCAACCCCGCGAACGTTTCCGCGCCGACGAACCGCGTGGCGGACCCGGTAAGGACCGCGGTGACGTCCGCGCCGTCGGCGCGGAGCGCGCGAGCGAGGAAGGCGGACTTGTATGCGGCGATGCCGCCACAGACGCCGAGCAGCACGCGACGGCCGGCAAGGCCCGTCACGTCAGTCGACCTCGACGATCTCCTCGGGACGCTCGTAGGAGATCTTGCCCTCGGCGATCTCCTCGAGGGCGATCGACAGCGGCTTGTTGCGAAGGCCCGTCTCGACGAGCGGCGGCACGAAGTCGCCGCGGCCTTCGCCGAGCTGGCTGTAGTACGAGTTGATCTCGCGCGCGCGCTTCGCGGACACGATCACGAGCGTGTACTTGGAGTCGACGGCTGCGAGCAGATCGTCGATCTTGGGTTCGATCATAGGAAGGCACTCCTGCAGGTCAGTGGGCAGATCAGCGGGTGCGGGACGCTTCGATGATAGCAGCGACCTCGTCGGCGGCCTGGACGACGTCGTCGTTCACCACCACGTGGTCGAACCATCCGGCCTGCTCGAGCTCCTCCGCGGCCGCCGCGAGCCGCTCGGCGACGCTTGCCTCGTCCTCGGTCCCCCGGCCGCGAAGCCGTGCCTCCAGCGCGGCCATCGACGGCGGCGTGAGCAGGATCAGGACCGCGTCGGGCGCCTGTGCGCGGACCTGCGCGGCGCCCTGCACGTCGATCTCCAGGACGACGTCGCGCCCGTCGGCGAGCGCGCTGTCGACGAAGGACCGGGGGGTGCCGTAGCGCCGGCCGCGGTAGACCTCCGCCCATTCGAGGAGCTCGCCGTCGGCGATCATCCGGTCGAACTCGGCATCGTCGACGAACAGGTAGTCGATGCCGTCGGTCTCACCGGCGCGCATCGGCCGGGTCGTCGCGGAGATGGAAACGGCGAGCCCCTCGGGATCGCGGGACCGCACGCGCGCAACGACGCTTCCCTTCCCGACCCCCGAGGGGCCCGCGAGGACGATCAGCGTGCCTCGCCGCACGCGCGCCTCGCTACTTCTTGCCGAACTTCGTCAGGAGCTGCTCGCGCTGCTTGCTGCCCAACCCACGCACGCGCCGCGTTGCGGAGATGTCGAGCTCCTCCATGATCTTCTGCGCGCGTACCTTGCCCACGCCGGGCAACGACTCGAGCACCGTCGAGACCTTCATCTTGCCGAGGGTGTCGTCCTTATCGGCCTTCTTGAGCACATCGGCGAGCGTGCGCTTGCCGGACTTGAGCTCCCCCTTGACCTCTGCGCGCTTCTTGCGCGCGGCTGCAGCCTTCTTCAATGCGTCGGCACGCTGCTCCGGGGTAAGCGTCGGAAGCGCCATGAACGATCTCCTTCGATGTCGAGGGACGGTGCGAGAACGCCGGGGAGTATACGCACGGGGTTCGGGACGGGACAAACGCTTCGGATACCGTGACCTGCACGTTTCAGCGTGCGTCGCGCCCGATCGCCCGCGCCGCGCCGACGGGATCGGGCGCCGCGGTGATGGCGCGACCGACGACGAGATAGTCGGCGCCGCGCTCGATCGCTTCGCGCGGTGTGAGCACGCGTACCTGATCGTGACCGTTCGTTCCGGCGGGGCGGATGCCCGGCACGACGAGACAGAACTCCTCGCCGCAGACGTCGCGCACGTCGCGAACGTCTTCGCCCGAGACGACGACGCCGTCGAGTCCGGCTTGCTTCGCTTCCCACGCGAGCGACGCGGGCGTCGCGAGCTCGTCGCCGCCGATCGATGACAGCACCGTCACGGCGATCACCATCGGTGGCGTCACGCCCGCTTCGTCGGCGCCGCGCTCCGCGCCCTCGACCGCGGCGCGCATCATCGCGTCGCCGCCGAGCGCATGCACGTTCAGCATCGAGACGCCGAGACGCGCGATGTTCGCGCTCGCGCGTTCCACGGTGTTCGGGATGTCGTGCAGCTTGCAATCGACGAAGACCGGACCGTGCGCCGCGATCCGGCGAACGGCCTCCGGCCCGTGGGCCCAACTCAGTTCCAGCCCGACCTTGAGCAAGCCGACCTCGCCGGCGAGATCGCGGGCGAGCCCTTCCGCGACGTCGAGATCCGAGACGTCCAGCGCGAGGGCGATCGGCGTTTCGGGACGCGGGATCATGCGCCCTGCCCCTGGTGAACGGGGGCCGGCGAGCCGATGATCGCCACGGCGCCGCGGAGATCCGCGGGCGACCCCAGCGCTCGGCGCTGCAACTCGGCGACGATCCCCTTGGCGATCGTCACCGTCGCGGCCGGATCGACGAGGGTCGCGGTCCCGACCTGGACGGCGGACGCGCCGGCGAGCATCGCCTCGACGGCGTCGGTCGCCGTCCGGATCCCGCCGCTCGCGACGAGCGGCATCCGCGGCAGCGCGCGGTGCACCTCTGCGACCGCGCGGAGCGTCATCGGCTTGAGCGCGGGACCGGACAGCCAGCCGCCGACGGCGCCGAGCGCGGGCCGCGTCGCCGCCGCGTCGATCGCGAGCGCGGGAGGCGACGCGCAGAGCGTGAGCCCGGACGCGCCTGCGCGCGCGGCCGCCACCGCGAGCGGCACGACGTCGACCCCGCCGGGGAGCTTGGCGAACACCGGGACGAGCGACATCCGCGCGACCGCCCCGACCACCTCCGTCACGCGGTCGACGTGGACGCCGAGCACCGGTCGTTCCAGTTCGCGGTCGGGTCCGGACAGATGCACCTCGATCGCCGAGACGCCGGCGCGCCCCTGGAGCACGCCGACGATGCGGACGTATTCCTCCAACGTTCCGCCGGCGATCGACACGAACACCGACGGCGGCGTCGCCGCGAGGGCCGGCAGCTCGGTCGCGACGAAGGCATCGACGCCGGGGTTCTGCAGCCCCGTGTCCCACACCACGCCGGCGGGCGACTCGACGATCCGGGGCGGCGGCGACCCGTCGCGCGCCTCGCCGGTGATCGTTCGCGACACGATCCCGCCGACGCGACGCAGCTCGACGAGCCCGTTGAGCTCCGTGCCGGTTCCGGCGCAGCCCGACGCGATCAGCACCGGAGTCGCGAGGGCGATGCCCGCAAGATCCACGCCGATCGACCGCGTCCGCGTGGTCACTGCGCGTCCTCGGCGACAGCAGCAGTGCCGGCGGCACGCCATCTCTCCCACACCACGCGCGCGGGGTTGAACACCGGTCCGTCGACGCACGCGCGCACGTGGCCCCACGTCGCTCCGTCCTTCGACGCGATCGGCACCGCACACGTGCCGCAGAGTCCGTAGCCGCACCCCATCCGCTCCTCGACGGCGACCTGCGCCGGAAGCTTGCGCGATCGGCACATCTCGCCCACGGCGGACAGCAGCGGCACCTTTCCCGCGGCGTAGACGACCTCGATCGGCGCCCGCTCGAGGGCCGGCACGACCGCATCGATCACCGTCCCGGTCTCTCCGAGCGTTCCGTCGTCCGTCACGACCGTGACGAGCTGCGACAGGCGCTTGGCCTCGATCGGCTTGAACACCGCGTCGAGCGTCGGCCCGCCGATCACCATGTCGACGCGCTTGCCGCGCGCGACCAGCTCCTGTGCGAGGAAGTACAGGCCGGCAACGGAGCGCCCCTGCCCGATCAGCAGACAGTTCGTCAAGCGCTTCGGATACGAGAACGGAGTGCCGAGCGGCCCGATCACGTCGAGGAACCCGTGTGCCCCGAGGTCCGATAGCCACGCGGTCCCCGGCCCCGCCGCGGGGTCGACGACGAACTCCAATGTTCCGGCCCAGCCGCCGCGGCGCGACGACTGATGGATCGTGAGATGGCGGCGAAGCAGGAAGTCCCGGTCCCCCGGCATCGCGACCGCGACGAACTGCCCCGGTTTCGCGCGCTCGGCGATCTCGGGCGCGACGAGCGTCAACGATTGGTAGGCCCCGAGCCGCCGGGTGGACAAGATCTCGGCGCGCACGCGGGTCACGACGCCGTCCCCCCGGTCGCGTCGGCGGCCGCAGCCGCTTCGAACGAGAGCCGGCCCTGCGCCGGCCGGTTCGCGACGGCGGCGTGATGTTCCTGGATCGAGCGCGGCTCGGTCGGCTCCCCACGGAGCGCCTCGATCCCGCGGACCGCCGCGAAGACGCCCGGGAGCGTCGTGACGCACGGCACCCCGGCCGCGGCGGCGGCCGTCCGGATGAACGAGCCGTCGGAGCGCGGCGCCCGCCCGAACGGTGTGTTGATCACCAGATCGACGTCGCCCGCGCGGATGAGACCGACGACGTTCTCGTCGTCCTCGCTCACCTTGGCGACCCGTTGGACCTCGATCCCGGCACGCTCGAGGACGCCCGCGGTGCCGTTCGTCGCGAGGAGCCTGAACCCCAGGTCGGCGAGCCGCCGCGCAGGGAAGACGATCGCGCGCTTGTCCCGGTTCGCCACGCTCACGAACACTGAGCCGGTGGTCGGCAGCGCGTGGCCCGCCGCGACCATCGCCTTGGCGAGCGCCATCCCGGGCTCCGTGTCGATCCCCATGACCTCGCCGGTCGATTTCATCTCCGGACCGAGGATCGTGTCGACTCCGGGGAACCTGCCGAACGGCAACACCGCGGCCTTCACGCTCGTGTACGGCAGGCGCCGGTAGTGATGTGGGTCGGACGGAACGACGCCGTTCGCGCGGAGATCGGCGATGGTGCGCCCGGTGAGCACGAGCGTCGCGACGCGTGCGAGCGAGACGCCGACCACCTTCGAGACGAACGGCACGGTGCGCGACGCTCGCGGATTGGCCTCCAGCACCCAGATCCGCTCATCCTTGACCGCGAGCTGCAGGTTGAGCAGGCCGACCACGCCGAGCCGGCGTGCGAGCCGCGTCGCGATGTCCTCGATCGTGTCGAGCTCCTCGTCCGACAGCGTCGCCGGCGGGATCTGACAGCTCGAGTCGCCGGAATGCACCCCGGCCTCCTCGATGTGCTCCATCACGGCGCCGACGAACACCCCGCCGTCGGGGTCACACACCGCGTCGACGTCAACCTCGATCGCACCCTCGAGGAACCGATCGATCAACACCGGATGGTCGGGCGAGGCGTCGGCCGCGGTGCGGACGAAGCCCTCGAGCTCGTCGTCGTCGTAGACGATCTCCATCGCGCGGCCGCCGAGCACATAGGACGGACGCACGACGACGGGGTAGCCGATCTGGTCTGCGACGGTTCGCGCCTCGGCGATCGTGCGCGCCTCGCCGTGCGGCGGCGCCGGGATCTCGAGCTCTTGGAGCACGCGGGCGAACTTGCCTCGATCCTCGGCAAGATCGATCGCCTGCGGTCCGGTGCCGAGGATGGTGTAGCCCTCATCCTGCAACGTGCGCGCGAGGCCGAGCGGGGTCTGGCCGCCGAACTGCGCGATCACGCCGACCGGCTGCTCGGCCGCACAGACCGCGAGCACGTCCTCAGCCGACAGCGGCTCGAAGTACAGGCGGCTCGACGTGTCGTAGTCGGTCGACACCGTCTCCGGATTGGAGTTCACCATCACCGACTCGAACCCCGCCTCTTCCAGCGCGTACGCGGCATGCACGCACGTGTAGTCGAACTCGATCCCCTGCCCGATCCGGTTGGGGCCGGCGCCCAGGATGATCACGCGCGGGCGGTCCGCCTGCGTGACCTCGGTGGTCGGCTCGTACGTGGAGTAGTGGTACGGCGTGCGCGCGGGGAACTCCCCCGCGCAGGTGTCGACGGTCTTGAACACCGACCGGACGCCGAGCTCGTCGCGGTGGCGACGGACGGCGGACTCGCCCGCGCCGGTCAGCTCGCCGATCCGCGCGTCGGAGATCCCGAGCCGCTTGGCCGCGAGCAGCTCCGCGCCGCCGAGCGAATCGAGCGACCGGTCGCGGACGGTCTCGTTGCCGTCCACCACGGCGGCGATCCGGTCGACGAACCAGGGATCGATCGCCGAGGCCTTCGCGACCTCCTCGATCGAGGCGCCCGCGGCGAGCCGGTTGGCGACCGCATGCAGCCGTGTCTCGCTCGGCACCTCGAGCGCGCCCGCATCGCCGCCGCCGCCCCAGGTCCGATCGAGCGCGCGCTTCTCGATGCCGCGCCACGCTTTGCCGAGCGCCTCGGTGAACGTCCGCCCGATCGCCATGGTCTCCCCGACCGACTTCATGGTCGAGGACAACACCGGCGAGGCCTCCGGGAACTTCTCGAACGCGAACCGGGGGATCTTCACCACGACGTAGTCGAGCGTCGGCTCGAACGCCGCGGGCGTCTCCCCGGTGATGTCGTTCATGATCTCGTCGAGTCGGTATCCGACGGCGAGGAGCGCGGCGATCTTCGCGATCGGGAATCCCGTCGCCTTCGACGCGAGCGCGCTCGAGCGCGAGACGCGCGGGTTCATCTCGATGAGCACCTGGCGTCCCGTCGCCGGATCGACCGCGAACTGCACGTTCGATCCGCCGGTCTCGACACCGATCACGCGGAGCACCTTGATCGCGGCGTCCCGCATCGTCTGGTACTCGCGGTCGGTCAAGGTCTGTTGCGGCGCGACGGTGATCGAATCGCCGGTGTGCACGCCCATCGGGTCGAGGTTCTCGATGGAGCACACGATCACCGCGTTGTCCGCGCCGTCCCGCATCACCTCGAGCTCGAACTCCTTCCACCCGACGATCGACTCCTCGACGAGGATCTCCGTCACGGGACTGCTCGCGAGCGCGTGCGCCGCGACCGTGGCGAGCTCGGCGCGATCGTGCGCGAATCCACTGCCTCCGCCGCCGAGCGTGAACGACGGCCGGACGATCAAGGGGTACCCGAGCTCGTCGCCGATCGCGACCGCCTCATCGAGGGTGTGCGCGATCCCCGCCTTGGGCACGTCCAGACCGGCGCCGAGCATCGCCTGTTTGAACCGGCTCCGGTCTTCGGCGGTGCGGATCGCGTCGAGCGACGCGCCGAGCATGCGGACGCCGAGCCGGTCGAGCTCTCCCGCTTCGGCGAGCGCCACGCTGACGTTCAGCGCGGTCTGGCCGCCGAGCGTCGGCAACAGCGCGTCCGGCTTCTCGCGCTCGAGGATCTGCAGCACCGACGCCGGGGTCAGCGGCTCGATGTAGGTTCGATCGGCGAACGCCGGGTCGGTCATGATCGTCGCCGGGTTGGAGTTCACGAGGGAGACCTCGAACCCGTCGGCGCGAAGCACCTTGCACGCCTGCGTGCCCGAGTAGTCGAACTCGCACGCCTGGCCGATCACGATCGGGCCGGAGCCGATCACCAAGATCCGTTGGATGTCGTGGCGTCGCGGCATCAACCACCGCCCATCTGCGCGCGGAACTCGTCGAACAGATAGCGCGCGTCGTGCGGCCCCGGCGCCGCCTCGGGGTGGTACTGCACCGCGAACGCCGGCACGTCGAGGCACCGCAGACCCTCGAGCGTCCCGTCGTTCAGGTTCCAGTGGCTGAGCGACACGCGGCCGTAGTCGGTCAGCGCCAACCCGTCGGCGTCCCGCGCCCACGACGCCGGGTCCACCGCGAACCCGTGATTATGGCTGGTGATCTCGACCTTGCCCGTGGCGAGATCGCGCACCGGTTGGTTCACGCCTCGGTGCCCGTACGGCATCTTGTAGGTGCGGCCGCCGAGCGCGAGGCCGAGGAGCTGGCTCCCGAGGCAGATCCCGAAGATCGGCACCTTGCCGAGCAGCTCACGGGTCGCGGCGATGCCGTACGCCGTCGCCGCCGGGTCGCCGGGGCCGTTGGACAAGAAGACGCCCTCGTAGCCGCCGGCCGCGATCTCGCGCGCGGGCGTCTCGGCCGGGAAGACCGTCGTCGCGATCCCACACGCCGCCAGCCGGCGCAGGATCGAGCGTTTCATCCCGAAGTCGTAGGCGGCCACGCGGAACACGGGCCCGAGCGCCGGGTTCGGCGCTGCGACGAGGTCGCTCGCCTCGTACGGGGCCGTCGCGCTCACGGTGCGCGCGAGGTCTGCCCCCTCCATGCCGTCGGCCGCGCGAACGCGCGCGACGAGCGACGCGGGATCGAGGTCGACGGTCGAGACGCCGGCGCGCATCGCGCCCGCCGTGCGCAACCGCACCGTCAGCGCCCGGGTGTCGATGCCCTCGATGCCGACGATGCCCGCGTCATGGAGCGCGTCGGCGAGCGTCGCCTCGGCCCGCCAGCTGCTCGCGCGTCGCGAGGCCTCCCGCACGGCGAACCCGGCCACTTGCACGTGCCAGCTCTCGCGATCCTCGTCGTTCACGCCGTAGTTGCCCTGCTGCGGCGAGGTCATGGTTACGATCTGCCCCGCGTACGAAGGGTCGGTGAGAATCTCCTGATAGCCCGCCATCCCGGTGTTGAACACCGCCTCGCCGAACGACTCGCCGTCTGCCCCGAACGCCGTCCCGGGGAACACGGTGCCGTCTTCGAGCGCAAGGAGCGCCGGCGCGGCGGCCGTCATCGGGTGGGCTTCCCGTCCGCGACCGTGAACACGCCGCGCAGCATCGTGAACCGGACGCGACCGCGCAGCCGCTCGCCGAGGAACGCGCTGTTGCGCGCCTTCGAGGCGAACGGCGGCTCGACCGTCCACGCGGCCG
>JBJMLQ010000164.1:0-26209 GCA_045805225.1 Actinomycetota bacterium
ATGTACGCGGACTCCGACGAGAACCGCTTCCTCGAGGTCACCTACGCCTCGGGCGACAAGGAGATCCTGTACTTCAAGGACTTCAACTCGGGCGCGATGATCGAGAACATCGTGCGCCGTGCGAAGAAGGACGCGATCAAGCGGTTCCTGTCGACCGGCGAGAAGGGCATCAAGGGCGAGGACCTGTTCCACGCGATCCGCGACGAGTTCAAGGAGAACGAGGACCTGCCGAACACGACCAACCCCGACGACTGGGCGAGGATCTCCGGCAAGAAGGGCGAGCGCATCGTCTACGTGCGCACGCTGCTGGGCCTTGACGGCGACGGTCGGCAGGTCGAACGGATCAGCGCCGGGCAGTACCTCTAACGCGGGGTACAGTGCCCTCATGGCCATCCCGAAGGTCATGGGCACCGAGACCGAGTACGGCATCGCCGCGTCCGGGCAGCCCGACTTCAACCCAGTGCTGTCGTCGTCCATGCTCATCTCCGCGTACGCGGGCAGCCTGCGCAAGATCCGGTGGGATTACGAAGACGAGTCGCCGATGCGCGACGCGCGCGGGTTCGAGCCGCAGCCGGGCCGCGAGATGTCCGACGAGGACCTCGGCTTGGCCAACGTGATCTTGCCCAACGGCGCGCGGTACTACGTCGACCACGCGCATCCCGAGTACTCGACCCCCGAGTGCCTGAGCCCACGGGAGCTCGTGATCCACGACAAGGCCGGAGAACGGATCTTGGAGCGGTCGCTGGAGGTGCTCGCCGCGGAGATGCCGCAGGCGCCCGCGTTGTCCATCTACAAGAACAACTCCGACGGCAAGGGCAACTCCTACGGCACCCACGAGAACTACCTCGTCGATCGCGCGACGCCGTTCGCCGACATCGTCCGAGATCTCACACCGTTCTTCGTCACGCGCCAGGTGTTCACCGGGGCGGGCAAGGTGGGGTTCGAGGGCTCGTGGGACGATCGGAGCACGGCGGGGTACCAACTGACAGCCCGGGCGGACTTCTTCGAGACCGAGGTCGGGCTCGAGACGACGCTGAAGCGGCCGATCATCAACACGCGCGACGAGCCGCACGCCGATCCGGAGAAGTACCGGCGGCTGCACGTGATCGTCGGCGACGCCAACCGCTGCGAGGTCGCTCAGTTCCTGAAGGTGGGCACGACCGCGATCGTGTTGAAGATGATCGAGGACGGGTTCTTGCCCGACTTCTCGCTCGTCGAGCCGGTGTCGGCGGTCCACGCCGTGTCGCGCGACCTCGACCTGGCCGTCGAGATCGAGCTCACCGACGGCCGGCGGATGACGGCGGTGCAGCTGCAGAGCGAGTACCTCGAGCTGGCCCGGAAATACGTCGACCGCGAGGATGACACGCCCGCCAACCGCGAGGTGATCCAGCGGTGGGAATCGGTGATCGACGGTCTCGTGGCGGATCCGACGTCGCTTGCGGGCCAGCTTGATTGGGCGGCGAAGCTCCGCGTCCTTGAGGGCTATCGCGAACGCGACAACCTCGGGTGGGGCGACCCGAAGCTTCGCGCGATCGATCTGCAGTACCACGACGTCCGCCGCGGCAAGGGGCTGTACGACCGACTGGTCGCGACCGGCAAGGTGGAGCGGCTCGTCACCGACGAGGAGATCGAATACGCCGTGATGGAGCCGCCCGAGGACACGCGCGCGTTCTTCCGCGGGCGGTGCATCTCGCGCTACCCCGATGCGATCGCGGCCGCATCGTGGGACTCGGTGATCCTCGACGCCGGCCGAGAGACGCTCCAGCGCGTGCCCATGCGCGAGCCGCTGAAAGGCACGCGTGCGCACGTCGAGGAGCTGCTGAACGCCGCGCCGACGGCCTCCGACCTCGTCGATCGTCTCCAGGCCTAACCAAGGCGGCCCTGCCGGTCCCGCGCACGACCGGCGGTAGGATGTCGCCCGGAAAGGAGCCACCGTGCCCGAGCAGGAACAGAAGCGCATCCAGAAGAAGGGCGGCTCGGACGATACGAGCGCCGACGACGCCGGTCAGGTGAGCGCCTCGTCCAAGGCTGCGGAGCTGAAGGACGAGATGGACGAGATCTTGGACGAGATCGACTCGGTCCTCGAAGAGAACGCCGAGGAGTTCGTCAAGTCCTACGTCCAGAAGGGCGGTCAGTGAGCGACGCGCTTCAGCTGCACCTCGGCGGCGCGCCGTTCGGCGCGAGCCCGAGCTTCGTCGAACTGCTGCGTACCGAGCACCCCGATGCCTTCCCCGTCGGCTCGGCCGACGGGCCCCCGTTCCCGCTTCCGCACGCAACGACGGTGCTCGGGCTGAAGTTCGCAGACGGCATCGTGATGGCGGGGGACCGGCGCGCGACGGCGGGAAACATCATCGCCGACCCCAAGATGCGCAAGGTGTTCGCCGCCGACCGTTTGAGCGCCATCGCGATCGCGGGCGTCGCGGG
This sequence comes from Actinomycetota bacterium, assembly GCA_045805225.1. Lineage (GTDB taxonomy): Bacteria > Actinomycetota > UBA4738 > UBA4738 > HRBIN12 > AC-51. Next base: position 2,425 of record JBJMLQ010000164.1, read on the forward strand.
TCAGGCGATCGAGATGGTCAAGCTCTTCCAGCTCGAGCTCGAGCACTACGAGAAGATCACCGGTGACCGGCTGTCGCTGGACGGCAAAGCCAACCGGCTCGCCCAGATGATCCGCAGCAATTTCCCGCTCGCGATGCAGGGGCTCGTGGTCGTCCCCCTGTTCGGCGGCTACGACGAACGCCGCAACGAGGGCCGGATCTTCTACTACGACGCCACGGGCGGCCGCTGGGAGGAGAACGACTACCAGACCACCGGCTCCGGCGGGCAGCCGGCCAAGAACTCGCTCAAGAAGCGTTGGCGCCCCGGGCTGGATCGCGACGCCGCCCTGCGCGTCGCCGCCGAGGCGCTGATCGACGCCGCCGACGACGACTCCGCGACCGGCGGGCCCGACGCGACCCGGGGACTGTGGCCGATCATGGTCGTCGTGACGGCCGAGGGGGCGAACGACGTCCCCGAGACCGATGTGATCGCGGCGGTCGACGCCGTGCTTGCCGAGCGGAGGGAGGCCTCGTGAGCTTCATGCCCTACGTCGCGCCCGAGCAGCTGATGAAGGACCGCTCGGACTACGCGCACAAGGGCATCGCTCGCGGGCGGTCCGTGATCGGGCTCGAGTACGCCGACGGGTTGTTGCTCCTCGCCGAGAACCCGAGCGCCACCCTGCACAAGATCAGCGAGGTCTACGACAAGATCGCGTTCGCCGGCGTCGGCAAGTACTCCGAGTTCGAGGAGATGCGGATCGCGGGCATCCGGCTGGCCGATCTGCGCGGGTACCAGTACGGACGCGAGGACGTGAAGGCGCGCGATCTGGCCAACGCGTACTCGCAAGCGCTGTCGACGATCTTCACCCAGCAGATGAAGCCCTACGAGATCGAGCTGCTGGTCGGAGAGGTGGACGGCGAGGATAACGGCACGTCGATCTACCACATCCTGTTCGACGGGTCCGTGTCCGACGAGGACCAGTACGTCGCGGTAGGGGGCCACGCCGAGGAGCTCACGGATGCCCTGCGCGATCGCTACCAAGCGGGGTGGGATCTCGCCACCGCGGTCCGCACCGCGGTGCAGCTCCTGGCGACGGTCCCGGAGACCCGCGACGTGCCCGCCGAGCAGCTCGAGGCCGGCGTCTTGGACCGCACCGGCACGGAGCGCCGGACGTTCCGACGCTTGCCCAAGGACGAGGTCGCCTCCTACCTGGCCTGAGCCTCACCGGGGCCTCCCGGCGTTCCCCGTCCCGCCCCGTACGCTTGAGCGCGATGGAACGGCGCATCTTCGGCATCGAGAACGAGTACGGCGTGACGTGCACGTTCCGCGGGCAGCGCCGGCTCTCGCCCGACGAGGTCGCCCGATACCTGTTCCGCCGGGTCGTGCACTGGGGCCGCTCGTCGAACGTCTTCCTCGAGAACGGCGCCCGCCTGTACCTCGACGTCGGCTCGCATCCCGAGTACGCCACGCCGGAGTGCGACCTGATCCGCGAGGTCGTCGCCCACGACAAGGCGGGGGAGCGGATCTTGGAGCATCTGCTCGCCGCCGCGGAGCTCCGTCTGCACGAGGAGGGCATCGCAGGCGACGTCTACCTGTTCAAGAACAACACCGACAGCGCCGGGAACTCCTACGGCTGCCACGAGAACTACCTCGTCGCGCGGCACGGCGAGTTCGCCCGGATGGCCGACGTGCTGATCCCGTTCTTCGTGACGCGGCAGATCTGGTGCGGCGCCGGCAAGGTCTTGCACGGGCCTCGCGGCGCCCAGTACTGCATCGCGCAGCGGGCCGAGCACATCTGGGAGGGTGTCTCGAGCGCCACGACGCGGAGCCGCCCGATCATCAACACGCGAGACGAGCCGCATGCCGACGCCGAGCGGTACCGACGCCTGCACGTTATCGTCGGCGACTCGAACATGAGCGAATGGACGACGTTCATGAAGGTGGGGATCACCGACCTCGTGCTCCGGATGGTCGAGGCGAACACGGTCATGCGCGACCTGTCGCTCGAGAACCCGATCCGCGCGATCCGCGAGATCAGTCACGACACGACGTGCACCCGGACGGTGAAGCTGGCGAACGGGCGGGAGCTATCGGCCCTGGAGCTCCAGACCGAGTACTACGAGAAGACGGCGAGGTTCATCGAACGCCGGGGCGCGGACGACACGTCGGCGCTGCTCTTGCAGGAGTGGGCCGAGGCGCTGGACGCCCTGCGCGACGACAAGCCCGAGCGGCTCGTCCGGAAGGTCGACTGGGTGACGAAGCGCGTGATGATCGAGAAGTACATGGCAAAGCACGACCTGCCGCTCGGCTCGCCTCGCATCGCCCTGCTGGATCTGGCCTACCACGACGTCAACCGCGATCGAGGGTTGTTCTACCTCCTGGAGCGCGCGGGCGCCGTCGACCGGGTCGTGACCGATGACGCGATCGAGACCGCGATGCGCCAGCCGCCGCAGACGACGCGCGCCAAGCTTCGCGGGGACTTCATCCGTCATGCGAAGGCGAAGCGCCGCGACTACACCGTGGACTGGGTCCACCTGAAGCTGAACGACCAAGCGCAGCGGACCGTGTTGTGCAAGGACCCGTTCCGCTCGGCCGACGAGCGCGTGGAGCAGCTGATCACGCACATGTGAGTCACGACACGCCGGCGCGCCATCGCCGGTTGCCGACGGCGATCCGTCCGGCGAGCACCCCGGAGGCCGCGGCGGTCAGCACGCGCAGGGGCGGCTGCTCGAACGTCGTTCCCGCTTCCTGCAGCGCGGGCGTCGGGTCGACCTGGATCAGTTGGTGCGTGGCCTCGAGGCCGAGCGACGCGATCGCCGCCGCGGCATCGGCGTCCGTGACCGGGATCGGCACGTCCGCGCCGAGCGCCGCGTCGTCGAACCACTCGCCGACGGTTGCGGCATCCGACGCCGTGAGCGCGACGACCGCTCGGCCACCCACGATGCGGACGAGGTCGACATGCCGGCCCTCGGCCTGCGTGAGCACGACCACGTCGGCGCCCGCCGTCGCGGCACCCAGCAGTGCGAGGCCGAGCCCGGGCGTCGGCCCCTCGACACGGGCGACGGCCGCCGATCGGGCGGCCAAGGCGACGGCCGCCAGCGCGATCTCGGCCGTCGACGCGTCGGGCAGGAGGATCACCGGCGTGGACGCGAGACCGAGCGGACCTGCCGGGTCGCTCTCCTGCGCCGGCCACGGTCCGAGCAACGCGACCTCGTCGTGGTCCGTGACGCCGACCGCGATCGTCGTGGAGGCCGCGACCACCTCGTCGCCGGGGGCAAGGCCGCCCGGCGGCGCGTACAGGCAGGCCTCGATCCGGCCGCGCTCCGTCGCGATCGCGACCGTGCGCGCGTCCGTCGCGCGCTCGAGCCGGCCTCGGACGTACGCGATCATCGGCGTTGCAGGGTCCGCGGCATGCGGCGGCTATCATCGCGCACGATGCCGGGCCAGGACACGATGGAACCGCTCGAACGCCTGCTGAACCTGGTGGGACTCCTGCTCGAGACGCCGACACCGCTCACGTTCGACCAGATCCGCGAGACGCTCGAGGCCTATCAGGGCGACAACCTCGATTCCGTCAAGCGCAAGTTCGAACGCGATAAGGACATGCTTCGCGCCTACGGCGTCCCGCTGGAGATGACGGGCACCGACGTGTGGGAGGTCGAACAGGGCTACACGATCCGCAAGGACCGCTACTACTTGCCCGACATCGCCTTCACGCCGGAGGAGATCACGGCGCTGTACCTCGCCGCGCAGACCGGCTCCGCGGCCACCGACGCCGTCGCCGGCGTCCGCAAGCTGATCTACGGGGTCGACGGCGGCGTCCTCACGGGGTCTGCGGGCGGGCCGCTCGCCATGGAATCCGACACGGACCAGGACCGTTTGATGGCGGCCGCGAGCGCCGCGAGCGACCGGCACGCCGTGCGCTTCGGCTACCGGACCGCGCAGGGGGCGACGTCGGAGCGAACCGTCGACGCGTTCGGGGTCGTGTTCCGTTCGGGACGCTGGTACCTGGTAGGACACGACCGCGAGCGCGACGCGATCCGCGCCTTTCGGTTATCGCGTGTGATGACCGACCTCGCCGACGAAGGTCCGGGCATGGAGCCCCCCGACGGCTTCGCGGCGATCGAGCACGTGGAGTCGGCCCCATGGGACGCCGCCGGGCTCGCCGTGGCGCACGTCGCGTTCAGCCCCGAGGCAGCCGTCCTCGCCGAGGGGAACATCTCGGGCGCCACACGGGAGCGTGTGCGCGACGACGGGTGGATCGTGCTGACGCTGCCGGCGGCGGACCCCGACACGCTCGGACCGCTCGTGCTCGGGTACGGCCCCGAGGCCGAGGTGCTCGATCCACCGGCGCTTCGCGACGACGTGATCGCGCGCCTGCGGGCGGTGGCCGGTGCCTGAACGACCCCGCGCCAGCGTGAAGGTCGAGGAGCGCCTGGCGCGGATGCTCGTCGTCGTGCCGTACCTCATCCAGCACCCCGGCACAACGCTGGACGACGCGTCCGACGTGTTCGCGATCCCGGTGCCGCAGCTGCGACGCGACCTCGAGCAGCTGTTCCTCGCGGGGCTTCCGCCCTACGGTCCCGGCGACCTGATCGACGTCGACATCGACGAGGACGGCGGCATCTGGATCGCGATGGCCGACCACTTCGCCCGTCCCTTGCGTTTGACCCGTCAGGAGGCGCTCGCGGTGTACGTGCGGGCGACCGAGTTGGCGGCGACGCCGGGCATCCCCGTCGCGCCGGCGCTCACGGGCGCCCTCGCCAAGCTCCGCGAGGCGCTCGGGCCTGAGTCGCTCGGCGAAGCGGCGGGCATCGCCGGCGCGGAGCCGGGCACGCCGCCGGAGTACCTCGATGCCATGCGCGCGGCGCGGGGATCGCACGAACGGCTGCGGATCAGCTACGTCGCGCAAAGCACCGGCGAACGAACCGAGCGCGTCGTCGAGCCCGAGGAGGTGTTCGCGAGCGCGGGCCATTGGTACGCCGCCGTGTGGGACGTCGACGTGGACGACGAGCGGCTCCTGCGGATCGACAGGATCGCGTCCGTCGATCCGACGGGCGAGCGATTCTCGCCGCACGGCCTCGCGGGGGCGGGCCGCCCGCTGTACACGCCGAGCGACCGTGACGTGGACGTCCGGGTGCGGCTGCATCCGGCCGCCCGCTGGGTTGCGGAGTACTACCTGGCACGCGACGTGCGCGAAGGCCCAGACGGCACGCTCGAGGTGACACTCCCGACGTCGACGACGCAGTGGCTCGCGCGGCTTTTCCTTCGCCTGGGAGCCGATGCCGACGTCCTCGAACCCGCCGTCCTCCGGGACGAGATCGTCGCCCAGGCCCGCGAAACGCTGGCACGATACGGCTCGGACGCTGCCTAGTTCCGGGTAGCCACACGCCCCCTCGAAGACCTCTCAAGGCCTTCCGAGTCATCGCCGATGTTTCGGGGGAGATGACCACCATCCGGACAACCTGCCCGCGTTGTGGCGAAGTGGACATGGGTCCCGAGTCGATCCTGCTGTCCGTCCGCTCGAACGGGCGCGAGGGCAGCTACCGCTTCACGTGCCCCGAGTGCGAGGACGCCGTCGAGAAGCGGGCCGACCGCAAGATCGTCGCGCTGCTCGTGTCGGCCGGCGTGGACATCGACCGCGACGACGAGGCCGCGCAGATGCACCCGGAGCTGTTCGACATCGAGACCGCGACGCCGAGGGGGCCAAGTCCCGACGTGCCGTCGTTCACGCCCGATGACGTCATCGAGTTCCATTACCTCCTCGAAGACGACGCGTACATCCGCGAGTTCTTCGCCAAGCGCGGCTGAGCCCTCCCGAGGCGGCCGCGGTAGCATCCCGGCATGAGCACCTGGCTCCTCGTATGGATCATCGCGTCCGGCGTGTCGATCGCGGTGCTCTGCATCTTCCTCGCGTCGATGGGATCGCAGGTGCTCCAGCTGACCCGCGCGGCCCGGCGGTTCCAGGCGGAGGTCGGCGGGCTCGCCGCCGACATCTCGCGGGGGTCGCGCCGTGCGAGCGAACGGGTCTCGAGCCTCCCTACCCCCGGAAAGGGCCGCTCAGCCTGACCCCGGGGGTACCATGGGGTCGATCCCCATGCTGAACATCGGGCCCCAAGAGTTGCTCCTCGTCCTGATCATCGGGCTCATCGTGGTCGGGCCCAAACGCCTGCCTGAGCTCTCCCGTCAGATCGGCCGGGGGCTGCGCGAGTTCCGCAAGCTCCAGGACGACGTCAAGGGCCTGGTGAACCTCGACGAGATGACGAACGAGGTCCGCGGCATGATGCGGTTCGACGGGGACGACGCGAACGCGCCGACGGCCTCGCCCCGCCGCCCGCCGACCACCGCGACCGCGCCGGCGGTCCACCGGGCGACGCGGACCAACGGCTCGGTCACGAAGGCGACGCCGTCGACCGAAGAGACGCCCTCGCCTGACGACGCGTCGTCGCGCGCGGACTGACCGCCGAGAGCCGGCATGAAACTGATCCCTTCCCGCAAGTCGCCCGAGCAGCGTGCCGGCGAGATGACGGTCGTCGAGCACCTGCAGGAGCTCCGCCGTCGCATCATCATCTGCGTGTGGGCGGTCGCGATCTCCGGGATCGCGGCCTGGTTCCTGTACGGGCCGTTCAAAGAGCTGCTGCGTAAGCCGTACTGCGACTTCGTCGTGCAGAACCCGCAGAACGCCTCGACCAACGGCTGCGATCTCGTCGTGACGGGCCCCGTCGATCCGATGCTCGTCAAGCTGAAGATCGTTCTGTTCATCGCGGTCGCGATCGCGCTGCCGGTCCTGCTGTACCAGCTGTGGGCGTTCATCGTGCCGGGACTCACGTCGCGCGAGAAGAAGTGGTCGATCCCGTTCGTCTTGACGTCGTTCTTCCTGTTCATCATGGGCGCGCTGTTCGCGTACTACACGCTGCCGCGCGCGTTGGGCTTCCTGCTCGGGTTCGCGGGCTCGGGGGTGGTGTCGCTGCTCACGTTCGACCGCTACGTGTCGTTCGTGATGCTCGTGGCGCTGGCGTTCGGTCTGTCGTTCCTGCTTCCGGTCCTGCTGGTGTTCCTGGAGCTCGTGGGCGTGGTTTCGCCGCAGTGGTTGTCCAAGAACCGGCGGTACTCGATCTTCCTGATCTTCCTGTTCGCCGCGATCATCACCCCGAGTTCCGACCCCTACACCATGACCGCGATGGCGGTGCCGATGTATCTCCTGTACGAGGCGGCTATCATCGTCGGCCGCCTCGCGAAACGGGGCCAGCAGGCCGACTAGAGTCGGCCGAGAAGGCGGGCATATGGCGATCAAGGGCAAAGGCAAGACGAAGAGCCGGCAGGTGGCGCGCGCCCCGCGGCGCGAGCCGGTCGCCGTGAAGAAGCCGTTCGCGCAGCGCGGCTGGGTCCGCGGGCTCGTCCTGTTCATGTGCGGCGTGCTCGTCCTGTCCGTCACCTGGTGGGCGTACGAGGGGATCGACAAGCAGCGGAACGCGTCGAAGGCGGCCTCCGCGCAGGCTCAGCAGCGCGAGGCCGTCTCGGTGTGGAAGGTCAACCTCGAGGGCACCCTGTCGTCGGTCGGGCAGGTGCAGGGCGGGGCGACGCCGCAGATCGGCGCCGACATCGGCACGGCCATCACCAACGTGGACAAGAACAAGCCCGCCGGCGTCACCTCGAAGCAACTGGCCGCCGAGGCCGACAACCTCGAGAAGGCGGCCAAGACGCTTGCGAAGTTCGACCTCACGACCACGATCGCGAACCACGGGTTCGACGAGACCCAGACCGACCTGATCACGACGATCCAGCCCGAGATCATCCACGGATTGCGATCGCTCGCCGTGGCCGCGCGGCTCACCGGGATGGCGATCGACAACCCCTCGAACGCGGACGAACTGCTCGCGCAGGCCAAGATCGCCAACGCGAGCGGCCAGGATCTGATCGCCCGCGGTTGGTCCAGCTACACGAACATCGCGACGTTCGCCGGTCTGCCGCCGCCGCTTCCACAGCCGGCCGGCGGCTCCTCGGGCGGGTTGCCGCAGGGCCTCGGCGGCTAGGGGAGCGGCCACGGCGATGGGAGCGGCTCCGCTGGTCGTCGTCGCGAACCCGACGGCCGGCAACGGCAAGGCCGGCAAGGTGATCGGCAAGTTGGAGCACCTGCTCGCCGAGGCGGGCATCCCGCACGAGATCTCGTTGTCGACGTCAGGACCCGACCTCGAGGAGCGCGTTCGCGCCGCGGCGGCCGCCGGAACGGCCCGGGTCGGATGCCTCGGCGGCGACGGCACCGTGGGTCTCGCGGCCAACGGTATGGCGGGGACCGAGGCGACGCTCGCGGTCTTCCCGTCGGGGACGGCCGACGACTTCGCGCACGCGATCGGTCTCAGGAACCTCGAGGCGGCGGTGCATGCCTGCGCGGAGGGGCCCACCGTACGCATCGATACGGCGAAGGTTGCGACGGCGGAGGCGACACGGCGATACGTCGCGATCGGCAGCTGCGGGTTCGACTCCGAGGTCAACGAGGCGGCCAACGCGATGTCGGTGCGCCTGGGCAGCACGGGCACGTACGTCGCTGCCCTGGTCAAGACGCTCTCGCGGTTCAGTCCGGCGCTGTTCACCATCGATATCGACGGCGTCGTCCACTCCGGCGCACACATGCTGGTCGCCGTTGGGAACTCGACCAGCTACGGTGGCGGTATGAAGATCACCCCGAACGCCTCCGTCGTGGACGGCCAGCTCGACGCCTGCATGCTGGGCGCCCTCGGCAAGGGCGCCTTCCTGCGGGCGTTCCCGCGAGTGTTCCGGGGCACGCACGTGACGCACCCCGCCGTCACGATGGCGCGTGGCAAGCGGATCCACATCGAGACCGACCGGCACGTGATGGTGTACGCCGACGGCGAGCGGGTCGGACCCACACCGGCAACCTTCGAGGTCGAGCCGTCGTCGTTGTCCGTCGTCGTCGGTCCGAACGCGCGAGCGGTGCGATGAGCGACGGATTGTTGTTGGTGCACGCGTTCCCGCTCGACGCGCGGATGTGGGAGGGCCAGCGGTTCGGCGCCACCACCGTCGCGCCCGACCTGCCCGGGTTCGGGATGGCGCCGTCGGCCGGACCCACGATGACGATGGCGCTCGCGGCCGACCACTGCCTGCGCGCCGCCGACGCGGCAGGGCTCGACCGGTTCGTGGTGTGCGGCCTTTCCATGGGTGGCTATGTGACGTTCGAGCTGTGGCGCCGTGCGAGCGATCGGATCGCCGGACTGGTGCTCGCCAACACGCGCGCAGGCGCCGACACGCCGGAAGCGGCTGCCGGGCGGCGCGACCTCGCCGAGCGGCTGCGCCGCGATGGCAACGTCTTGGCCGAGAACCCGCCGCCGTTGCTGGCCGACGGCGCGCGGCCCGAGCTCCAGCAGCGCGTGAAGGGCTGGGTCGCGGATCAATCCGCCGAGGCGATCGCCGCGGCGGCATCGGGGATGGCGGAGCGAGTCGACTCCACCGGCGATCTGGCCGGGATCGACGTGCCGACGCTGGTGATCACCGCCGACGGCGACCGGCTGATCCCCGCCGATCTGACGACGCCGATGGCCGAGCAGATCCCCAGCGCCCGTCTCGAGGTCCTTGCCGGCGTCGGCCACCTGACCAACGTCGAGGCGCCCGACCGGTTCACCGCGCTGCTGCGCGAGCACGTCGCGGCCTGCGGCATCCGCCTGTAGCGCGGTCCATAGACTGAAGGGTGTGACCTCCCCACCGGCGTTCGCCGAACGCTACGCCTTCCCGCTGGACGCGTTCCAGCTGCGTGCGATCGACGCGCTTCACGAGGGGCGCTCGGTGCTGGTCGCCGCGCCGACGGGCGCGGGGAAGACGGTCGTGGCCGAGTTCGCGGTCGCACGGGCCCTCGACGAAGGCCGCAAGTGCTTCTACACGACGCCACTCAAGGCGTTGTCGAACCAGAAGTTCGGCGACCTCGTCGCCGCCTACGGGCGTGACCAGGTCGGGCTGCTCACGGGCGACAACACGATCAACGGCGAGGCGCCGATCGTGGTCATGACCACCGAGGTGCTCCGCAACATGCTGTACGAGCGGAGCGACACCCTCACCGGCCTGCAAACCGTCGTGATGGACGAGGTCCACTACCTCCAGGACCCGTATCGCGGCGCCGTGTGGGAAGAGGTGCTGATCCATCTGCCGCCGTCCGTGTCGGTGGTCTGCCTGTCGGCCACCATCAGCAACGCCGAGGAGTTCGGCGAGTGGATCGGGACGTTGCGCGGCGATACCGACGTGGTGATCGAGGAGCAGCGGCCGGTCCCATTGGAGCATCACTATCTCGTCGGGCACCGGCTCCACCCGATGCATGTGCAGGAGCGCGGCGAGCTCGTTCCGAACCCATACGTGGTCGCGCTCGACCGGGAGGAGGTGCGGTACCGCTCGACCGGGCGGCGCCAGGGACGCCGGCCCGGCGGCCGCGCGTTCGTTCCTCACCGCGAAGACGTGGTCGAGGTGCTCGAGGGCGCCGGCATGCTCCCGGCGATCTACTTCGTGTTCAGCCGGGCCGGTTGCGACAAGAGTGTGCGTTGGCTGTTGGAGTCGGGGATGCGGCTGACCACGCGCGACCAGGCCAACACGATCCGGGATCGGATCGAGGAGCGCGCGGCATGGATCGACGACGCCGACCTCGCAGCGCTCGGGTTCCCGACCTTCCTCGAGGCGGCCGCCGCCGGTGTGGCCGCGCATCACGCGGGCATGCTGCCGGTGTTCAAGGAGGCGGTCGAGGACCTTTTCGAGGCCGGGCTGATCAAGGTGGTGTTCGCGACCGAGACGCTGTCGCTCGGGATCAACATGCCGGCGAAGACGGTCGTGATCGAGGACCTCTGGAAGTTCCAGGGGGAACGGCACGAGCTCGTGACGCCGGGGGAGTACACGCAGTTGACGGGGCGCGCGGGACGGCGCGGCATCGATGCGCTCGGCCACGCCGTCGTCGTGTATCAGCGCCAGGTGCCCTTCGAACGTGTGGCAGGGCTCGCCGCCACCCGGACGTATGACCTCACGTCGTCGTTCCGACCCTCCTACAACATGGCCGTGAACCTGGTGCGCAACTACACGCCGGAACAAGCGCACGAGATGCTCAACAGCTCGTTCGCCCAGTTCTTGGCCGACCGGGGTGTGGTGGCGCTCGAGCGCGCGCGCCAGCGCGATCGGGAGGCGCTCGCGGGCTACCGAGAGCATCTCGTCTGCGACCGGGGCGACTTCGAGGAGTACTGGAACATTCGCCGGGAGGCCGGACGGCTTCGGAGCGACGATCGGCGAGGCCGGACGACCCGATCCGACGGGGTCCGTCGCGCGCTCGGGGCGCTCACGCCCGGCGACGTGATCGCCGTGCCGAAGAGCCGCGACGGCGGGTCGCTCGCGGTCGTCCTCGCCGTCCGCGAGGGACGGCCCACGGTGCTGACCGACGATCGCTCGTTCTTCCGGTTGGCGGCCCACGACTTCGTCGAGCCGCCGGCCGCGCTGACGCGGATCGCGTTGCCCCGATCGGGTTCGACGCGAAGCGCCCGGTACCGGCGCGACGTCGCGGCGGCGCTCACCTCGTTGCACGTGCGGCCGCCACGCAGGCGATCCGCGCCCGCCGTCGATCCCGAGGTCGAACGGCGCGCGGGCGCACTCGACGCGGAGGCACGCGCCCATCCGTGTCACGGATGCCCGGACCGCCAGGCGCACGAGCGGTGGGCCGAGCGCGCGGACACGCTCGCGGCACAGATCGCCGGCGTCGACCGCCGGATCCGCGTCCGCACCGAGACGCTCGCGCGGCGGTTCGACCGGGTTCTGGGCGTGTTGACCGAACTCGGCTACGTCGATGGATGGCGCTTGACGGACAAAGGCCGTCGGCTCACCCGTATCTACGGTGAAGGCGACCTGCTGGTCGGCGAGGCGCTCGCGGCGGGCGCACTCGACGCCCTCGAGCCGAGCGAGGTGGCCGCGCTCGTCTCGACGGTCGTGTACGAGGCACGCGAGCGCACGCCGTTGCCCGGCACGCTCCCCACCGCCCGGCTGGAGCACGGGTACGAGCGGCTCGAGCGGTTATGGCGGCAGATCCGCCGAGCCGAGGACGCGCACGAGGTCCAGCTCTGCCGAGAGCTCGAGCCCGGGTTCGCGGCGACGGCGCACGCATGGGCCGAGGGCGCCGCGCTGGAAGCGGTGCTCGAGGAGACCGAGATGGCACCCGGCGACTTCGTCCGCAACTGCAAGCAGCTGATCGATCTGCTGCGGCAGATCGAGGACGTGTCACAACCCGGGACCGCGTCGGTCGTTCGCGCCGCGCGCGAGTCGGTGGCGCGCGGCGTCGTCGGGTACACGGGTGTCTCGCTACGATGAGCGCCCCATGAGCCCGACCACCAGCCCGTTCGGCCCGCTCGCCGTTCTGCTGGATCCGCACGCCGGCCACGGCTCGGTCGCGAGCGAGGTCGGCGCCGTCGAGCAGGCGCTCGAGGCGCGTGGGCTCGAGTACCGGCTGCACGTCGGCGACTCCGCCGAGGACCTCCGGCGGCTGAGCGCCGCGGCCCTGGATGAGGGGTATCGGTTCCTCGCGGCCGTGGGCGACGACGCGACGGTGCAGGCGGTCGTGAACGGCATGTTCCGCGATGGGCGGCCGATCGTCGAGGCCGCGGTGCTCGGCGTGGTCGCGGCCGGGTCGGGCTCCGACCTGCCGCTCAGCTTCGGGCTCCCGGGCGATACGGAGCGTGCGATCGGCCACCTCGCGGGCGCCGACACGTATCCGTTCGACGTGATGAAGATCGCGGTCACGGGGCCGGACGGCCAACGGACGATCCGGTACGCGCACAACGTCGCCGAGATCGGCTTCCACGCGGCCGCGACGATCGCCGCGGCGCGGGGCGGCGCGCGCGCGGCCAACCTGAAGCGCTTCATGGCCTTCTGGCGCGCGTACGCACGGACCCGGGTGATGCCGCTGACGATCGGCACGGACCGCCGGACGCTCGAGCTCGACGCGTGGAGCGTGGTGATCGGCAACGGGCAGTTCTCAGACGGAGGCATCAGGCTCTCGCCGCGGTCGTTCCCCGGAGACGGCGTGCTCGACGGGCTCGTGTTCACGGGGCCGAAGTCGAACGCGTACCGGTTGCTCCCGCGCATCTTCCGACACGGCGATCACGTGCCGGACCCGTCGATCAGCGAGGTGCACGCGAAGCTGAAGATCGACGTGTCGTCGTCGGGGCGCGCCCTGCCCGTCGTGGCCGACGGACAACGGTTGGGGACGACGCCGGCCACCTTCCAGGTCGTCCCCCAGCAGATCCTGTTGAAGGTCTGAGACCGTGACGGATCACGCCGCTCGGCTGCGTGGCGCGGCCTCCCGGCTGGCGGAGATGGATGCCGGCGCCCTGCTCGTCGCGCCGTCGCCCGACCTCCGGTACTTGATCGGGTACGAGCCGATGCCGCTGGAGCGTCCGACGGTTCTCGTCGTCGACGCTCGGGGCTCGGTGGCGCTCATCGTGCCCGAACTCGAACGGCCGCTGGCCGCCGCAGCTCCGGCTGCCCACGCGATCGAGCTCGTCGGGTGGCGCGACGACGAGGACCCGTACGCGTTGATCGCGCAGCGGGTCACGGGCGAAGGCCGCGTGTTCGTGGGGGACCGGATGTGGGGGTCGCACGTGCTCGCGCTCCAGCGTGTGATGCCGGGCGCGATCTGGTCCTCGGCGGCGCCGATCGTCGGCGCGATGCGGGCCCGCAAGGACGCGGCTGAGCTCGATGCGCTCCGTCGCGCCGGCGCCGCGGCCGATGCCGCGCTCGCCGATCTCCTCGCCGAACCGCTCGCCGGCCGAACGGAGCGCGAGGTTGCGCAGCGGCTGGCGGACCTGCTCGTCGCTCGAGGGCACGACGTCGCAGCCTTCACCATCGTCGCGTCGGGTCCCAACGCCGCATCGCCGCACCACGAGCCGACCGACCGCCCGATCGGCGACGGCGACGTCGTCGTGCTCGATTTCGGTGGAACGGTCGAGGGCTACCACAGCGACACGACCCGAACGGTCTCCGTCGGCGAGCCGACCGAGCGGCTCCGCACCGTGCACGCCATCGTCGCCGAGGCGCAGCGGCTGGCGCGTGAGGCCGTCCGTCCGGGGGTCGAGATCGGAACGATCGACCGTGCCGCCCGGACGGTGATCGACGCCGCCGGGTTCGGCGAGCGATTCGTGCACCGAACGGGGCACGGGATCGGGCTCGAGCTGCACGAGCCCCCGTACGCGACGGTCGGCGACCGCACGGTGCTCGAGCCCGGCATGGTGTTCAGCGTCGAGCCCGGGATCTACATCGAGGGAGAGCTCGGCGTCCGGATCGAGGACATCGTCGCGGTGACCGCCGAGGGCGTCGAGCCCCTGAACACGTCGTCGCGCGAGCTGCTGATCGTGGACTGACTCAGCGCGGGCGAACGGACGTGCCCGTGGGGGTGTCCATCACCTCGAGGCCCATCGCGGCGAGCTGATCTCGGATCTCGTCGGACCGCGCGTAGTCCTTGACCGCGCGCGCCTCGTCGCGAGCCGCCATGAGCGCGCGCGCGTCGGTGGACGGCTCCCATCCGCTCGTCGCGTCACGCTCCAGATCCAACCCAAGGACGTGATCCCAGCCGAGCGCCTCACCCGTGCCCGCGAGGAGCCGGTATTTCTCGGCCGGCGGCACCGCGGGGTCGCGATCGAGTTCGTTCACGATCGCGACGACGCCCGGCATGTGCAGATCGTTCGCGAGGGCCTCGCGCACCCTCGCGTCGTAGGCCTTCGCCGCGTCGCCGAGCTGCGTCGCCGCCGGGGCCCACTCGGCCATGTGCTTCCGGAGCTGCTTCACCCGAGCGTCGGCGGCCGCCATCGCGTCCCACGTGAAGTCCATCTCGGAGCGGTACTGCGTCTGGAAGCAGAGCCACCGGAACGACAGCGGGTCGAAGCCGCGATCGCGGAGATCTCGGACCAAGATCACGTTGCCCGTCGACTTGGCGATCTTCTGCCCGGATCGGCGCAGGTGCCCGGCGTGCACCCAGATCGACACGACCTGATGCCCGACGGCGCCCTCGGACTGCGCGATCTCGTCCTCGTGGTGCGGGAAGCGCAGGTCGGTGCCGCCCGTGTGGATGTCGAAGCGATCGCCCAGGTACTTCATCGACATCGCCGAGCACTCGATGTGCCAACCCGGGAAGCCCTCGCCCCACGGGCTCGGCCACCGCATCAGCCGGCCGGGGCCCGCCGCCTTCCACAGCGCGAAGTCGGCCGGGTGACGCTTCCGCGGATCGGTCTCGAGGTCGCGATGGCCTTCGCGGAGGTTGTCGAGCGTGTTGCCGGAGAGCTTGCCGTACCCCTCGAAGCTCGTGACGTCGTAATAGACCGAGCCGTTGTCGACGACGTACGCATGGCCCTTGTCGACCAGCGTCTGCGTGAGGTCGATCATCTCTTGGATGTGCTCGGTCGCCTTCGGGTAGCGGTCGGCCTTCCTGATCCCGAGCGCCGTCGCGTCGGCGAACACCGCGTCGGTGTACTTCTGCGCGATCTGCTCGGGCGTGAGGCCCTCGTCGGCGGTCGCGAGCTGCATCTTGTCGACGGCCTCCGCGGAGGATTCGTCGGTCATGTGACCAACGTCCGTGATGTTCATGACCTCGGTGACCCGGAAGCCCTCGAGCTCGAGCGCGCGGCGGATCAGGTCGTACAACATGAAGCTCCGCAGGTTTCCGATGTGCGCGTACCGATACACGGTCGGACCGCACGCATACATCTTCACGTGGCCCGGCTCGACGGGGTCCACCTCTTGAAGCGTGCGGGAGAGCGAGTCGTAGAGCCGCATCGCGCCAGGATATGGCATCCCACGCGTTGGCCGGTCACAGACCGACGGGCCGGCCCTCGAACGGGATCGATAACGCGATCGTCGTCCGCGTGCTCACGCCGGCCTTCTCGCGGAGCCGCCGGATCAGCTCCTCGAGGTGGTTCGTGCTCCGGGTCCGCACCTTGAGGATGTAATTGGCCTCGCCGGCGACGCTCAGGCAGTCCTCGACCTCCGGAAGATCCGCGAGGCGCTCCGGTAGGTCGTCGGGCTGCTGGGGGTCCAGCGGCGTGACGGCGATCAGCGCGGTGACGTACAGACCGAGCGCCTCGGGGTCGACCACCGCCCGATAGGCGGTGATGACGCCGGCGGCCTCGAGCTTCCGCACCCGCTCGTGCACCGAGGACGCCGAGAGGCCGACCCGCGCGGCCACGTCGGCGTACGTCGCGCGCGCATCTTCGCGGAGCGCGCTGACGATCTCGAGGTCGCGCTCGTCGAGCACCGGCCCATCCTAGCGGGGGAGGTCCGGTTCCCCCGCTCCGGGGATGGTTCGCGACCAGGAGATGTGGTCAGCTGCTCCTTCGCTCGCACCTCCCTCGCGGCGCAGACGGGAGGTGGGTGCGATGCAGCTCGAACGGTGGACGTCCCCGCACGGGAAGCGCCGCGTGCTGACGCGACTCGACCCCGAGGAACAACGTCGGTACGAGCTCGCGGTCACCGTCGCCTTCCCGGGCATGCCGGGCCCGTCGGTGTTCGGCTCGTCCACGCCGGCCCGGTCGGCGCCGTTGGCCGTCGAGCGACGACGCTGGCGCGCGGCGCTGCGGGCCAGGGCCACGGGCGCCTCGGGCATCGTCCGGTCCGACGTGTCGGATTGCTTCGCATCCATCGGCGAGCGGGCGATCCGCTCCGCGGCCGCGCAGGCGGGGGGTGACCCCGCGCCGCTGCTTCGAGCGATCCTGCGCTACCGCGAGGCCGGCGGCGTCGGGATCCCGATCGGCCCGGCCGCCTCGGGCGCCGTCGCGGACGCGGTCCTCGGGCTCGCCGACGAGCGAGCGCGCCAGGCCGGCTGTCTGCCGGTTCGGTGGGTCGACGACGTCGTGTTCGCCGGCGACCGTGATGCTGTCGCTCGTGCGTCGCGCGCGTGGCGCGACGCACTCATCGACCTCGGCCTGCGGGAACACGAGGGCAAGCGCTGCGCCAACGACATCGGCCCGTGCGGATCGTCCGACGGCAGGGTCGGTCGTGGCATCATGCGCGGGTCGTGAGATCCCTGTACCGCGCGCAACGCGTGCACACGTTCGGCCATCCGCCCACCGGAGACTGGGTGCTGGTCGACGGCAGGCACGTCGAGCGTGTTGGCGCCGGCGAGCCCCCGAAGGCGGACCGGATCGTGGATCTGCCCGGTGCGACGATCGTGCCGGGCTTCGTCGATGCCCACGTGCATCTGACGAGTCTGGGGCTTGCGGCCGACAACGAGGACGTCGTCGCCGCGCGGTCGGCGGGTGAGCTCCTGGCCATCGCGCGCGATCGCGCGCGCGGCGCCTCCGACGAGGTCGTGGCGCTTCAGGGCTACGACGAGACGACGTGGATCGACTCGACGTTGCCGACGCTGGAGCAGCTCGACGAGGTCACCGCCGCGCCGCTGGTGATCCGCCGGACCGACGGCCACGTCGCCTTGCTCAACACCGCGGCGCTCAGCCTCGCAGACGCGTTGGACACCCCCGGCGTTGCGCGGGACAGCGAAGGAGGCCCGACCGGCGTCGTGACCGGGACGGCGAACCGACTGGTCGGCCGGTGGGCGGCGACCGCCCGCAGCGAGCACACGATCGAGGCACTGCAGCTCTCCGGCGCCGCCCGCGCCGCGAGCCACGGGGTCACGACCGTGCACGAGATGACGTTGCCCCTGGAGTTCGGCCCCTTGGACCTGGAGACGTTGCTCGCGCACCGACGCGATCTCCCCGTGTCGGTCGAGGTCGTTCTGGGCGTGATGGACGTGCCGAAGGCCGTCGAGCTCGGCCTTCGCGCGATCGGGGGCGATCTCGCGGCGGACGGCTCGCTCGGCGCTGGCACGGCCGCGATCAGCGATCCGTACACCGACGGCTCGGGCCGCGGTGAGCTCGTCTTCGACGACGAGATCCTGGAGGGCTTCTTCCGAGACGGGCACGACGCCGGTCTGCAGGTCGGCATGCACGCCATCGGCGACCGCGCGATCGAGCAAGTGGTCGGCGCGTGGGAGCGGATCTACCGGCGGCTCGACTCGCGCGAGCGCCGTCACTTCCGAGCGCGACGGCACCGCATCGAGCACTTCGAGATGCCGAGCCTCGCGCAGATCGAGCGCGCGGCGATGCTCGGGCTCGGCATCTCGGCGCAGCCGGCGTTCGACGCCGCGTGGGGCTTCCCGGGCGCGCTGTACGAGCGTCGGGTCGGGCCTGACCGCGCGTGGGCGATGAACCCCATCCGCACGATCTTGGACCGTGGGTTGGAGCTCGGGGTCGGGTCCGACGCGCCGGTGGTCCCGGTCGACCCGTGGGCGACGATCCGGGCCATGGAGACCCACCACGACCCGACACAGCGCCTCGACCGCGCGGCCGCGATCCGGATCCACACCACCGGGAGCGCACGGCTGGCGCACCACGAGGAGAAGAAGGGTGTGCTGGAACCGGGGATGCACGCCGACATCGCCGCATACGACGTGGACCCGCTGTTGGTCGAGGACGTCGCCGGGCTGCGACCGATCCTCACCGTCTCGCTGGGCCGAGAAGTCTGGGTCTCGTGAGGCCTTTGTCACTCTTTCGCGGCTTGCGCGCTTGACCCGTCCGGACGCGGTTGCGTAGCGTCGGTGATGCGTCACCGCCCCGGCGGCGACGCCGGACCCAAGAGGCGAGCACACGATCGCGGCGCCCCGGCGCGGCGAACGGGAGCCGTCTCTTGGGTCCTCTTTTCCGCATGTGGCACACCCTCCCCAACGTTCGAACACACCCGTTGTAGGATGCGCAGCTGCCAGGGAGGCAACCCCCATCCCTCCCGCGGATAGAAGGCACGATCCCGCGTATGCCAGACGACATCGAAGACCTCGCCGAAGAGGAAGAGGAGCTCCCGGTCGAGGAAGAGGACGAGGCCGAGCCGACGGCGGAGGACCTCGAGGACGCCGCCGTCGCGCCCGAGCCCGGCCTCGAGAACGTCGAGTCGATCCAGGACCTCCTTGCCAAGCAGGAGGCGTCCGAGACCGTCAAGGAGCCGGTCGAGGACGACGAGGAGGTCATCCCGCTCGACCTCGCCCGCGACGATCGCGCCGAGGCGATCGACACCAAGGTCGTCCCGATGCAAGAGACCGAATTCATGTGCCGGAACTGCTTCTTGGTGAAGCACCGGAGCCAGCTCGCGGACAAGAAGAAGATGCTCTGCCGCGACTGCGCGTGATGTGACTCCGCGCCCGCGGCCGTCGCTGGGCCTCGGGTGCGTGGCGGCGCTCGTCGCCGGGCTCGCCGCCTCGCTCGCATTCCCGCCGGTCGGCGCGTGGCCGATCGCATTCGTGGCCGTCGCGCCATTGCTGCTCTTGCTGCGCGACCGCACGCTGCCGCGTGGCGCGCTCCTCGGGTTCTGCTTCGGCGTCGGGATGTTCGGCGCCACGCTCTATTGGATCTTCCTGTTCGGCGCGCTGGCGTGGGGCGCGCTGGTCGTCATGTCGGCGGCGTCGATCGCGGTCTTCGGCGCGATCGCGACCTTGCTCCTGCGACGCGAGCACCCGGTGTGGGGCGCGATGGGGATCGCGGCGGCATGGACCGCGGTCGACTGGCTGCGCGGGATGTGGCCGCTCGGCGGCTTCACGTGGGCGAACCTCGGCACCTCGCAGGTGGACGACCGCGCGCTCATCCACCTCGCCTCGGTGACCGGCGTCTGGGGCGTCACGTTCGTCATCGTGTTCGCGAACGCGGCCATCGCCGGCTGGTTCGCGCGGCAGGGGAGGGGAGGGGTGAGGCTCGCGCTCGTGATCGCCGCGGTGGCGGCCATCATCGCGCCGGCGCTGATCCCCCTGCCGGCCGCGACCGGCGATCCGGTCTCGATCGCGCTCGTCCAGGTCGACGTCCGGGTCCCGGACGACACGTCGCCCGTACAAGAGGATCTCACCGTCGCTCAACGCAACATCGAGGAATACCTCACCCTCGCCGGGCAGACGCCGCCGCCCGATCTGGCGGTGTGGGGGGAGGGGGCGCTCGATCCCGGCGCGCTCGCCGACCCGACGACGGTGGCGAACGTCCGCGCTGCGATCGCGCGCGTCCACGTGCCGACGACGGTCGGCGCGGTCGTGAACGATCCGGACGGGAGCCAGCGAACCAGCGTGCTCGCGTTCAACGAAGCCGGCAACCTCGTCGACCGCTACGACAAGGTGCATCTCGTGCCCTTCGGCGAATACGTGCCGTGGCGGCGCCGCCTGTCGTGGATCAGCGCGATCAAGCAGATCCCGGTCGACCGGACCCCCGGCAGCAGCGTGCACACGATCACGCAGCCGGGGCTGCCGACCTACGGGACCCCCATCTGTTTCGAGAACGCCTTCCCCGATATCGAGCGGACGATGGTGCGCGAGGGCGCGCAGTTCTTCGTCGTGCCGGTCAACAACGCGTCCTACGGGTTCACGGCCGCCGCGGATCAGCACCTCGAGATGAGCAGGGTGCGAGCGGTCGAAACGGGTCGATGGGTGGTCGACGCGGCGGTCTCCGGGATCAGCGCGTTCATCGACACCGACGGGCAGGTCGTGAACGACACGCAGCTTTTCGTCCCGGGTATCCTCCGTGGCCAGGTCCGGCCGTCCACGGCGTGGACCCTGTACGTCCGGTACGGGGACTGGTTCCCCGTCCTCTGTGTGGTGATCGTCGCGATGAGTCTGTTGTTCGCGCCCCGCCGCCGCGCGACGCGCCCGTCGCCGGGGCCGTTGCCGGAGCCGCTCCGTGGACTCGCGGTGCTTCCCACCTACGACGAGCGCGGCACGATCGAGCAGGCGATCCGGGGCGTCCTCGCGATCGACGGGATCGACGTCCTCGTGGTGGACGACTCCTCACCCGACGGCACGGGGGAGCTCGTGGCGCAGATCGCGGCCGGCGAGCCGCGTGTCAGGCTCCTCGAACGACCCGCCAAGTCGGGCCTCGCGAGCGCCTACCTCGAGGGCTTCCGAACCGCGATCACGGACGGATATGACGTCGCGATCGAGATGGACTCCGACCTCTCGCACGATCCATCCGAACTGCCCGGGCTCGTGGCGGCCGCGCAGCGCTTCGACCTGGTCGTGGGCAGCAGGTACATCCCGGGCGGCTCGGTCACCGATTGGAGCCGGTCCCGGGTCGCCCTGTCCCGTGGCGGCAACGCCTACGCGGGGTTCATGCTCGGGCTCCCGATCCGCGACGCGACGAGCGGCTATCGGGTGTACCGCCGCGAGCTGTTGCACGATCTGTTGCAGGAGCCGTTCGCGTCCGACGGCTACGGGTTCCAGATCGAGCTCGTCTCGCGCGCGTACCGGCTCGGATACCACGTCGGCGAGGCGCCGATCACGTTCCGTGAACGGGTCTACGGCGAGTCCAAGATCTCCAAGGCGATCGTGGCGGAAGCGCTGTGGAGCGTGACCCGATGGGGCTGGGACCTCCGGTTCCACACGCGCCAGCCCGCCTGACCAGCCATCCCCGTAGAACGCCCATAATGCACGTTATGTAACGTTGCGCCGCGGAGGTCTCCCGGAGTGCATATGTGGTAGCCCCCGGGGCGTGCCTCGATTCCCGCCTGTTGTGACGCCCAGAACGTTGAATCGCCCACTTGCGGCTGCCATGGTTGCCGCCGGAAGGGTACGAAGCGGCCGAACGCCGAACGGCGTGTTCGTTCGACCGATGGCGTAGGCCGCCGCCCGCTCATAGGGTCGCTCGAAACGAGACGTCGACGGGTTCGTCGGGACGGGATGGGAGAACGTGAAGACTCGGATCGGCGTCGGCCGGCGGGCCGCCAGCGTCTCGATCGCGATGGCCGTCGCCGTCGCCTGGTCCTGGGTCCTCATCGGCTCGGCGAGCGCCGCGAACGCCCCTGACGTCACTCTCGCGAAGGTTTCCGATGCCTCCGGGCCGCTGGAGCCTGGCGAGGGGTTCTCCTACACCCTGACCGTGAACAACGTCGGAACCGCGACCGCACACGGGATCGAGGTTCAAGACGATCTCCCGCTCGGGGTCCACGTCACGACGCTCGTCCCCACCTTTGCCCAGGGGCAGTGCACGGTCACCTCCTCGGCGGGTACGGGTCACCCGGAGCATTGGTCGGTCACGTGCACGCGCGCATCGCTCGCTGCCGGAGCCAGTGCGTCCGTCACGTTCGGCGTGACGCTGACCGGGGACGTCCGCTGCGGCTCCCTCACGAACACCGCGTCCGTGTCGGCCTCGGACGAGCCGGCCGCCGCGCAGGGTGATGACTCCGCATCCGCGAGCGACACGGTCACCTGTCCGCCGTCGATCGAGATGACGAAGACGGCGCCTCGGTTCACGCACGTGGGCACGGCGGTCCGGTTCACGATGCACGTCACGAACTCGGGCGAGGTCGACCTTGATCACGTGACGGTGTCTGACCCGGGATGCGACGGCGCGCCGCACGGCGGCCGCGACGGGACCCTATCCCCCGGCGAGCATCGGACGTACCGGTGTCGCCATGTCGTTCGAACGAGCACACCGGACCTCTTCGCGACGACCGCGACCGTCCGGGCGGCATCCGCCGGCGGCTCAACGTCGGCACGCGCGCGCGCCACGACGCGGGTGCTCAAGCCGAAACTGTCGATCTCAGTTGTCCCGAACCCGGTGAGCGCGACCGTCGGAGACACGCTCACCTATCGATACGTGATCCGGAACACCGGCAACGCGACGCTCACCGACGTCGCCGTCACCGACGACCAGCTGGGGTCGGTGGGCACGGTGCCGCAGCTCGCGCCCGGCCATCGCATCACGTTCCAGGTCCATCGCACGGTGACGGCGGAGCGGGTGTGGGTGACGAACGCCGCGACCGTGACCGCGAAGGATGCGAGCGGGCACGGCGTGCGCTCGAGCGATCGCGCAGCCGTCACGATCGTTGCGGCGTCGACGCACGCCGGCGGGACGAACGCGAGCGGAGATGGCACCGCGTTCACCGGTGGCGACGCCACCGTTCCGGGCCTCGTCGCACTCGTGCTCGCGCTTGTCGGTGCGACGGCGTTGCTGCTCGGCGCGCGCCGGCGCAGCTAACCACGGTGCCATCGCGGACGCGCTTCCGGCCGCTTCGTGCATGACCAGCGTGTTTGTCTGATACACGCTGCGCCGCCACACTCACCGGCAACCAGGTCCGAACGGTCTACGACCCAGGCAGGGGCGCCGGGTCACACCCTTCGCCCGATGCTGTCCCCCGGGTGCCGGCGTACCGTCTGGCGTGGGGAGACAGAGGTCGGCCGCATGGCGTCCCTCCCGCGTCTCACGATCAACCGCTTCGGAGGAGAGAACCATGGACCTGGGGGGTAACCAGATGGGATCGCACCGCAAGATGCGCGGGATCACCGGGCGCCGCGCGCTCACAACCGCGTTCTGTTCGCTGCTCGTCTTCGCGGTCGGCTTCGGCCAAGCAGCGCTGCCGGCCAACGCCGGCGCCCCGAGCCTGACGATGGGTCAAGTCGACACGGGCGGCGGCGGCACCGCACGCAGCGCCAGCTCGACCCTGTCGACGTCGCTCGCTGCGCTCAACGTCAACCTGGACCAGTGGGCGAACCTGTCCGGCCAGGGGTGGCAGAACGGCGACCTGAACAAGAACAACTCGGCCTACCACGAGAGCGACGTCGTGCCGTTCCGTCTGGCGATCGAGGGCCTCGCTGCCGGCCAGCACACGATCCACCTGAACTACGACTTCACCGCCGGCGGCCACGAGGCCTACGACTTCCTCGCGACGTGGAACGACACCGAGAGTCCGAACCTGTGCGGTTCTGGCGGCGGCGCGGTTTCGTCGCTGTGCCCGAGCCTGCCCTCGGCGAACACCGCCACGTTCAAGAGCG
>JBJMLQ010000165.1:0-3489 GCA_045805225.1 Actinomycetota bacterium
AGGTGGAAGACCTCCTCGCCGCGGAGCCGGTGGTCGCGCGCGATCATATCCGTGCCGACGGCGTTGTACGCGGTCCCGATATGGGGCACGTCGTTCGCGTAGAAGATCGGCGTCGTGATGTAGAAGACGTCCCGGCCCATGGTGGCGCACATGGTACCGGCAGGCCTTGGGACGCTCGGGTCAGGGGGCGACGCGAACGTGCGGCAGGCAGCCCTGGTGGGCGCCGAGCAGCTCGAGCCCCGCGAAGTCGCCCGGGCCGAAGCCGTCGATCGGCGACGGGATGACGCCCCTCGCGACCTGCGTGCTGAACATCAGCTCGTTCGGATCGTTCACGTGTGCAAGCCCGAGCAGATGCCCGACCTCGTGCGCGATCACGAGCTCCATCGACCACCGGCCGCTGTTGGCGTAGCGGATGCCGCCGTCGACCACGATGTAGCCGGAGATCCACTCGTCGTCGTGGCCTTGCGTGCCTTGCTCCGGATGGGTGAACGCCAGCACCCGGCGAGGGACGCCGAAGCGGCGGAACGTCGCATGCGACACGACGGTGATCAGGACCGGCCGATAGACCGCGTGCAACGCATCCGTGAAGTACTGGCCGTGGCGCATCGACGCGATCCCATGGGTCGTCGCGCCGTCGAACTGGAACGTGATCCCCGACGCTGCGGTCGCGAGCTCGAGGGCTCCGGCGATCGCACCGTCGGTCTCGGGCGGGCCGTGTTCGTCGTTGACCTGGTACTCGATCGGTTGGCACGGGTTCCATCGAACCGGCTCGCGCTGGCCGTCGACGTAGGTGGCGGAGAGGAAGGCGTACGGACCGTCGGGGCCCGTCGGCACGATGTCGGTGATGCCGGGCTGGGCGGCACCCGACGCGGGGCCTCCGGACGGCGCGCCGGGCACGGGACGAGCGGCCGGCGACGAGACGGCGATCGCACCCGCCACGATCGCGCCGGATAGGAAGATCGCGACGACCGCGATCAGCGTCGGATCGGTCGGCAGCCGTCGACGATGCCGACGATCGGTTCGGGGCGGCACCGCGAGGCGCATCGCGTCCGGTCGCCCGGGCACGCCGTCGGGACGTGGCGGCGGGACGGACCCCGCACTCATTGGGCCACCTCGGGCACGAGCGCGCGGTAGATGGCGTTGGCGGGTACGCCGGTGTGCTCGGCCACGCGATGCGCCGCCTCGCGTTTGCGCGCGCCGCCCGCGACGAGATCTCGCGCCTCCGCGATCGCGGCGTCGACGTCCGGCGGCGTGTCGACCGAACGACCGTCGAGTACCACCACGACCTCACCCCGAACGGAGGCGTCGCCGATCGCTGCGCGAACGTCGGCCACCGAGCCGCGGCGCACCTCCTCGTGGAGCTTCGTCAGCTCGCGGCACACGGCGACGCTCCGGTCCGGATCGATCGCCGCGAGCTCGTCGAGCAACGCGGCCACCCGCCGCGGCGACTCGTACAGCACGACGGTGCGACGTTCGTCGGCGATCGCGGCAAGGCGCGCCCGCCGGTCGCCTGCGTTCCGCGGCAGGAAGCCTTCGAAGACGAACCGGTCGGCCGGCAGCCCGCTCACGACCAGCGCCGCGATCGCCGCCGAGGGCCCGGGGACGACCCGGACGTCGATCCCCTCGTCGATGCACGCGCGGACCAATCGGTACCCGGGATCGGAGACGAGCGGCGTGCCGCCGTCGGACACGAGCGCGACCGCGGCGCCGTCGCGAAGCTCCGCGAGCACCTCGTCGGTCCGGCGCCGCTCGTTGCCCTCGAACATCGATCGCATGCGCGCGTCGATGCCGAGCGACGCGAGGAGCTTGCCCGTGCGGCGCGTGTCCTCGGCGACGACGAGATCGACGGCCGCCAACGTCGCCCGGGCGCGCTCGCTCAGATCCCCGAGGTTGCCGATCGGGGTCGCCACGACGTGCAGCACAGCGGCCATGCGCCGATGGTCCCACGTCCGACCGCCCCCCGCTATCGTGGCGCCGGCATGCCGCCGACCGATCACAAGGACTACTCCGGCACCCCGTTGTGGAAGAAGCTCGGCATCGCGGAAGGGTCGCGCGTCCGCGTGCTCGACGCGCCGGCGGCGCTCGAGCGAGAGTTGACGGCGCTCGCGCCGCTTCCCGACGGCGTGTCGTTCCTCGCTCGCACCGGACGCGATCTCGACGTGATCGTCGCCTTCGTCACGCGCGCGAGCACCCTGCGCAGGCGCATCGGCCCCCTCGCGCGCGCGATCGCCCCGGCGGGGCGACTGTGGATCGCCTGGCCGAAGCGTGCGGCCCGGACGGACACCGACGTCGACTTCGACCTCGTCCATCGGACCGGGCTCGCGACCGGACTCGTCGACAACAAGTCGGCATCGATCACCGACGTGTTCCAGGGGTTGCAGTTCGTCCGGCGGAGAATCGACCGACCGGGATGATCCGAAACACGTGACCGAGATCCCCGACGGCCACGGGTACCCTGGTCGCGTGCGTGCGCCGTCGCGACTCAACCGTCCGGTTGTGGCCATCGTCGCCGTTACGATCCTCGCGGGTTGGCTCCGCATGGTGCACGTCAGCAACCCGTCGGACTACGTCTTCGACGAGGTCTACTACCCCAAGGCGGCGTGCATCCTCCTCGGCTGGTCGAACAACACGTGCACGATCGACTCGAGCGACGAGAAGTACTGGCGAACGACCAAATGGGACGTCGGCTCATGGGTCCATCCGCCCTTGGGCAAGTGGGAGATCGCGATGGGCATCAAGCTGTTCGGGATGCGCTCGTTCGGCTGGCGGATCTCCTCGGTCGTCGCCGGCACGCTCGTCGTGACGCTCACGGCCGTGATGGCGCAGCTCCTGTTCGGCTCGGCGCTGTGGACCGCGGTCGCCGGGTTGTTGATGGCCGTCGAGAACCTGAACGTGGTGATGTCGCGCGTCGGCTTGCTCGACATCCATCTCGAGTTCTGGATCGTGCTGGCGTTCGTGCTGTTCCTCCTGGACCGACGATGGATCGACAGGCGGCAGGCCGCCGCCGACGCATCCGCAGCGTCGATGGAACCGGACGACCCGCCCGACCCGCCGGGGCCGGCCGCCCCACTGCACGCCGCCGAAGCCAAGTCAGATCCGAGCGCGAGCGAAGCGTCCACCGAGACGGCGCCGGCGGACCGACCGTCACAGCCCTCGCCGTCGCCGATCTGGCGTCCGTGGCGGTTCGCCGCGGGCGCCGCGCTCGGCGCGGCGACCGCCGTGAAATGGTCGGGCGCGTTCGCGCTGTTCGCCGTCGTCATCCTCGCGTACATGTGGGAGACCACGCGCCGGCACCGGGGCGACCGCAGGTGGCTCCGCGCGTTCGGCCGGGCGGTGTCGCGCGAGTCGTTCGGCATCGTGCTCGCGTTGCTGCTCACACCGATCGCCATCTACATGATCACGTGGCTCCCCTGGTTCCACCATTTCGGCTGGAGCTGGCACGACTGGGTCGCGAACATGGGCGCCACGTGGGACTTCCATCACAACGGC
>JBJMLQ010000166.1:0-7771 GCA_045805225.1 Actinomycetota bacterium
ATGATCGGGCGCGCCGATCCCGACCGGGTGACGATGGCGTGGCGGGTCGCCGACCGCAGCGGCAAGATCTTCATCGACCACAACATGAACCGGCAGGGCGCGAACATCGCGGCCGCCTATTCGCTCCGGCCAGAGCCGCGCGCGCCGGTCTCGACGCCCCTCACGTGGGACGAGGTCCAGGCCGGCGGGTTCGAACCGCAGGACTTCCGGATCGACAACGTGTGGGAGCGCTTCGCCGAGGTCGGCGACCGATGGGCGCCGGTCCGCGAGGGTCCGTACAACGACCTCGCGCCGGCGATGGAAGCGCTCGGCGTCGAGCCGGAAGACGACCCGATCGGTCCGCTGCCGCGAACCGCGTCGCCCACCGTCTCGGCGAAGACGTCGGACGAGATCGCGATCGCGTCGAAGGACCCCGCACTGTTCGAGTACGTGCGCCGGCGTGAATTCGGCACGGCCGGCACGACCGAGCCCGCGCCGGGCGAGGCGGTCGGCGGCGGCAACTCGTTCGTGATCCACAAGCATCGCGCGACGCGTCTGCATTACGACGTGCGGCTCGAGCACGACGGCGGGCTGCCCTCGTGGGCGGTCCCCAAGGGGTTGCCGACGGCCAAGGGAGACAAGCGCCTGGCCGTGCAAACGGAGGTGCATCCGCTCGAGTACGGGAAGTTCGAGGGCACGATCCCGGAGGGCCATTACGGTGCCGGCGAGGTCCGGATCTTCGACGACGGCTGGTACGAGCCGATCGAGTGGACCGATTCGAAGGTGTCCTTCCGGCTGCACGGCCGCCGCTACCCGGAGCTCGAGTTCCACTTCGTCAAGACCCGGACCGACTGGCTCGCCTTCCTCGCGAGCGCCCAGACCGCGCCGCTGATCGCCGCGCCGCCGTCGTTCAAGCCGATGCTCGCCGAGGGGGGCTACACGGCGTTCGACGACGAGCGGTGGTGGTTCGAGCCCAAGCTCGACGGGATCCGGTGTCTCGCGGAGCTCTCGACCGGCGAAACCGTGCTGCGGTCGCGCACCGGCCGCGTGGTCACGGACACATACCCCGAGCTCCACATGATCCACGAGCTGATCGACGAGGTGAACGCGGTGATCGACGGCGAGATCGTCGCGGTCGACGCCGAGGGCAAGAACTCGTTCGAGGTCCTGCAACAACGGATGAACCTCCTGAACCCGCGAGAGATCGAGCGCGCGCGCACCCGCATCCCGGTGTCGCTGGTCGTGTTCGATCTGCTGTGGCTCGATGGCCGAGATGTGACGGGGCTCCCTCTGGAGCAGCGCCGGGAGCTGCTCAGCTACGTCGTGGAGGAGGACCAGCGCCTGCGGATGACGACCCATGTCGTCGGCGACGGCACGTTGCTGTTCGAGGCGGCGAAAGCCCAGCAGCTGGAGGGCATCGTCGCCAAGCGCGTCGGCTCGCCGTACGTGCCGGGCCGCCGGACCGACGCGTGGCGCAAGATCAAGGTTCGCCTGACGCAGGACTGCGTCGTCCTCGGCTTCACGCCGGGCCAGGGCGGGCGGGGCGAGACCTTCGGCGCGCTGCTGGTCGGCGCCTATGTCGAGGGCGAACTGCGCTGGGTCGGTCAGGTGGGGTCCGGGTTCACCGACGGCTCGCTGTCGAGCGTTCTGGAGCAGCTGGACGGGCTGCGCCGCGACGAGCCGAGCGTGCCGGAGCTCCGCGCCGCGAAGGGCGCCGTCTTCGTGGAACCCGCGGCGGTGTGCGAGGTGACCTACCTCGAGATGACGAAGAGCACGCAGAAGATGCGGGCGCCGGTGTTCCTTCGCATGCGGCCGGACAAGATCCCCGAGGACTGCGTGCTGGAGACGCCCGCGTCCGGCTAACCTCCCGGGTCCATGTGGGGACGCATCGTGCTCGGCACCGACGGCTCGCCCGCGGCGTCACGGGCGGGCGAGACGACGGCCACGATCGCGCGCGCCGTGTCGGCGAAGCTGACCGCGATCACTGGGTCCTCCGCGCCCGATCAGGCGCAGGAGATCCTCTCGGGCGCGCTCGAGGCGGCCGAGGCGGCAGGGATGCGCGCATCGAAGCTGTCGTCGGAGGCCGTGGTGGGAAGAGCCGGCGACGCGTTGGTCGCAGCGGCTGACGAGCTGGATGCCGGCCTGATCGCGATCGCTCGCGGGGACGGCCAGCCGATCTCCGAGCTCGGGCGGTGGCTCGCGCACCACGCGCCCTGCGATCTGCTCCTCGTCGCGCCCGTCCGCGGTCGCGACCCGCACGCGCCCTACGGCCGGATCGTGATCGCGAGCGACGGTTCGGCGACCGCCGATCGTGCGGCGCGCAAGGGGTTCGACCTCGCTCGCGAGCTCATGGCGTCGGTGACGCTCGTGTTCATCGGCCATCCGTCGACCGGCAAGCTCGTCATGGACGACACGATGGAGGTCTACGGGCGCGGGATCGAGACCGACGTGCAGCTGCTGCAAGGCGAGCCGGGCGACCTGATCCTGCGGACGGCCGAAGACGTCGACGCCGACCTGGTCGTCGTCGGCAACAAGGGCCTGCAAGGCGCGAAGGGACTGCTGCTCGGCTCGGTGCCGCAGACGGTGGTCGAGGGCGCCGATCGCGATGTGCTGTTGTGCCGCACCGTCGCGCAGATCGCCTCCGAGCTCGCACCCGGCGAGGGCGGCGTGATCGAGAAGCGTGGCGAGAAGCTCGCGGTCTTCGTCGACAAGAAGGGCGAACAGCACCTGTACTCCGCGCGATGCACGCACCTCGGCTGCACGATCGGATGGAACCCGGCCGAGCACACCTTCGATTGCCCGTGCCACGGTTCGCGCTTCAGCGAGATGGGCGAGGTCGTGAACGGTCCGGCCGCGCGTCCGCTGCCGCCCGCCTAAGCCTTCGGGCTGAGCCGGCCATCTTGACTCGGCTCGAACCGCCTCCCAGACTCGCTCGCCGAGCCCAATGGGGAGGGGAGTCTGGCGGTGGCTCGAACACGTATCTCCATCATGTCTGCACTGCTGGTGGTGCTGGGCGTCGTCATCGCGCCCGTCGGCCCGAGCGTTGCGCAGGCGGCTCCCCAACCACCGAACATCCTGCTGATCATCTCGGATGACCAGCCGAGCGAGATGTTCACGCCGACCTTCATGCCGACGGTGTTCTCGCAGATCGCCAACCAAGGTGTTCGGTTCGACCGCGCCTATGACAACTCCTCGGTGTGCTGCCCCTCGCGATCGGAGATCTTCACGGGCCTGTGGGAGCATCACAGCGGCGTCGACGAGAACTCCATCGGCCTCGATCGGCCAACGATCGCGATGGCACTGCACGACCAGGGCTACCGGACGGCGCTGACGGGCAAGTACCTGAACAGCTGGAAGACGTGCGGACCTCGGCCCGAGTTCGACGAGTGGGCGTGCGTCGCGTCCGGCAAGTCGAACTACACACTGGTCAACCCGTGGATCAACGACAACGGCTCGTGGTCGCAGGTGACGGGCTACCAGCCCGCCCTGCTCGCCGACCGGATGGTCCAGTTCCTCAACACGACGCCGGCGAACCAGCCCTTCTTCGGCGTCTATTCGCCGACGACCCCGCACCTGCCCGCGAACGGCAACAAGTACCCGGCGTTCCAGGTGCCTCCGGCGAGGGCTCCGTCCTATGACGAGGAGACCCGCACCGCCGACCACCCGCGGTGGGAGCGAAGCTTCCCTATGACCGACGCCGACAAGACAGCGTTCGATAACCAGCATCGAGTGATGGGCCACGCGACGCGCGCGCTCGACGACTCGGTGAACACGATCCTTGCCGCGCTTGGATCGCGGGCGGCCAACACCCTGGTGTTCTACATCTCCGACAACGGCTACCACTACGGCGAGCACCGTCGGACGTGGAAGGCCTCGCCGTTCGAAGAATCGGTCCGTGTCCCGATGGCGATCCGGTTTCCGGCGGCGCTCGCACCCAGCGGATCGTTCGCGACGAACGCCCTCGTCGGCAATGTCGACATCGCACCCACGATCGCCGACGCGGCCGGATTCCCGTGGCACGCCGACGGGCAGTCGCTCGTGCCCATCCTCGACGGCTCCGCGTCGACGGTTCGCGACGCCTATCTGCTCGAACGATGTACGGGTATCAAGCTCCTGACAGATCCATGCCGCTCGTTCGGCTGGTATCCGGCCAGACAGACGACCAACCCGACGTACCAGGCGGTCGTCACCGACCGATACAAGCTGATCCGCTATCCCCTGTCGAACGAGGACCAGCTGTTCGATCTGGCGAACGATCCATACGAGCAGCACAACCTGTTCGATGATCCGTCGATCGCCTCCGTGCAGCAGACGCTCGAGGACCGACTCAACGCGCTGCTGGGCCCTCCCCCCGTCCACACAACGATCGTGTCGGGGCCGAACGGCCCTCTCGATGCCCGCGTCGCGACGTTCACGTACTTCTCGCAGAGCCGGACGGCGCAGTACCGATGCAGGCTCATACACGACGGGGTCGCGGGATCGTGGTTCGCGTGCGACAACCAACAGACGACGATCGGCGGACTCGACGACGGCACGTACACGTTCGAGGTCGCGGGGACGGACGAAACGGGGGTGCCCGACCCGACACCGGCATCCCGCGACTTCTCGATCACCTCGACCGGCCCGGCGGTCACGATCACGTCATCGCCGCCCGCGGCGCAGCGGTCACGCTCGGCGAGCTACTCGTTCTCGAGCCCGGACGTCGATGCCACGTTCCAATGCCGGATGCATGAGCTGAGCTCGCCGGCGCCTGCGTGGTCCGCGTGCGATCCCGCCACCGGCGTGTCGTTCAGCAGTCTCGCCGACGGACAGTGGAACTTCGAGGTCCGCGCTCGGGATCCGATCACCGGCAACGTCAGTGATCCACCGGCCGCCTCGCTCGTGCGCGTCGACAACGCCGGCCCGTCGTGGCTCTTCGCGCGCCGACCGCCGCAAGCGACCGACCAGACGACGGCGACGTTCTCGTTCGTCCCGACCGAAGGCCTCGGCGGCCCCGTCACCTGCAAGGTCGGGACCACACCGGCCGTCGACTGCTCGAACGGGATGGTGTCGCTCAGCGGACTCTCGAACGGGGCGCACACCATGTCGATCACGGCCGCCGACAAGCTCGGGAACACCTCGACCACGGCGCTGACTTGGCAGATCGACCGAACACCGCCCACCGTCGCGATCTCGTCCAAGCCATCGGATCCGAGCGCGTCAACGACGCCGTCGTTCACGTTCACGTCGACCGGCGGAGCCGGGATGTATCTCTGCACGCTCGACGCGTGGGCGCCCACGCCGTGCCATCCGACGCAGCCGATGGGAACCCTGGCGCCCGGTTCGCACACGCTCAGCGTGCGTTCGCTGGATAAGGTCGGGAACCTCTCGGCGCCGGTGACCTACACGAGGACGATCAGCGGATGACGCTCAGAAGGGCTTGAAGATCATCAGGTAGAGGATCGACAGCAGCCCGAGCACGCCGATCAGGGTGATCACGTGGGCCATCGGCGACGTCAAGACGTCGCCCAGCTCCTCGTCGGAGACGCGGGGGACGCCCGACGGGCGGAGCTGGCACGCCTCCTTCACCTTGCGGAAGTACGGCCCGGCCGTGACATTCATCAGCGCGATCGTGACGACCAAGATCGCGATCGAGACCCAGAGCCACTTCTGGCCCCACATGTGGAACTTGAACGCAAGCAGCGAGCCGAACAGCACGATCGCGAGGATCGAGATGTACATCGGAACCGTCGTGCGGCCGGAGAGCTGGACCATCGCCATGATGCGGGTGCGATCGCGCTCTTTGCGGATCGCGTAGAGCACCGCCATCGAGGCGCCGTGCGTGCCGAGCAACGCAAGCACCGAGGCGATGTGCAGCAGGAGCAACCAGTTCAGGGTCGTGATCGTGCTCATCGCGCGGAGGATACCGGCGGAGCGCCCCGGCGGCGAGGAGCTCGGCCGGGAGCTAGAAGGGCTCGAACCCGGCGCGCACCAGCATCGTGCGCGCCTCCCGCTCCTCGACCCCGCGATCCAGCAGCTCGTTGAACAGCCGGATCACCGCCAGGTGCTTGCCGCAGGAGGGGCAGTAGCGGAACGCGGCGTCGAACGGCGTCTCGCAATACGGGCACGCCGTGAGACCGACCTGGCGTCCCGGCTCGATCCCGTTGTCGACGAGCGCGTCGACGAACCCCTTGCCGTAGTCCCACTGGATGTACTCGGTCTCGTCGATATCCCAGGCCGGTTCGTGCATCCTCGGCTCGCCGGTGTCGAGCATGTGCTGGAGGTTGTCCGTCAGTAGGGCCCACTCGTAGAAGTGGTTCTGTCGGCACTCCTGGCAGGCGATGACGACGCCCTTCACGCCCTGCGCCGAGAAGATCGCATGCATCTGCCCGAGGTCGGCGAGGTCGGCCTCGATGTCGGCGCGCTCTTCCTCCGTGAGGTCGAACGGCTCTTCGGGACGGGGGAAGGATTCATCCATCGGTTCACCCTCGCTCATGGAGCGGGCACCTCTTCGTCGTCGTCAACGAACCGCAGGGCCTTGAACCCCTCGGCATAGCGATAGCCCTGCTCGGACATCGCGCCGATGGCCTCCGCGCGTTCGCGGATCCGGGCCTCTGCCTCCGCCGTGCCCTGGGACACATGGGCTCTCAGCGCCTCGATCTTCGTGTCGATCGTGCCGGTGATGTCGACGAACGCGTCGGCGTCGGCGGTCGCGAGCCACAGGTTCGGCACCTCGAACGGCTCCAGGCCCTCGTCGAGGAGCTCGGGGAACATGGGGCGCGTCGGGGCGTCGGGCATGACGACCGTGAGGGCCAGCAACCCCGCCTGCTTGTGGTCCCAGTGGTTCACGTACTCGTTCCCGTACCACAGGCGCGAGGGATCCGGCGCGACGATCACCTCGGGACGCAAGCGCCGCACCTCCCGGCACACCTTGCGGCGGGTGTCCAGGTTGACCTCGAGCATCCCGTCGATCTCCCCGAGGAACGTGACGCTCGTGACGCCCAGGATCTCCGCCGCGGCGCGCTGCTCTCGCTCCCGAACGGGCGCGATGTCCTCGCGCGTCCTGCCCGGCTCGTTCGACCCGGCCGAGCCGTCGGTGATGATCACGTAGTGGACCTCGGTGCCGGCCTTGGTCCATGCCGCGACCGTTCCGCCGCACATGAAATCGCCGTCGTCCGGATGGGCCATCAGCACCAACGCCGAGGCGAATGAACGCTGCATCGCGCAAGCCTAACGGGATGGAACGATGCGGTCTCTTCCGGTATGGTTCGGGCCGAGGGTTCCGCATCGCAGTACTGCACTGGAAGCAGTTCCCTCACCGGCGTTCCGACGCCGGCAGGCCGGCGGGCACCGCATCTGCACCACGCCCGGCCGGGCCGAGGAAGGAGGGAATCGCCAGTGGCGACAGGAACCGTGAAGTGGTTCAGCCCCGAGAAGGGCTTCGGCTTCATCCTCCAGGACGGTGGTCCGGACGTGTTCGTGCACTACTCCGCGATCACGGGTGAGGGCTATCGCAACCTCGAGGAGGGTCAGGCCGTGGAGTTCGACGTGACCGACGGGCAGAAGGGCCCGCAGGCCGCGAACGTGCGCGTCGTCGGCTAACGCCGACGACGCGTGGAACGCCACCGGAGGCCGCCGGCGAAGCCGGCGGCCACCTGCGTTGTCACGATGCGAGCAGCGCGTCCAGCGCTGCGAGCTGTGCCTGGACCGACGCGCGCGACGGCCCACCGGGCGCGGTTCGTGCGGCGATCGACCGGTCGGGATCGAGCAGCGCGGCGCCGTCGGGAACGCCGAGGTCCACCCATCCGGCGTC
>JBJMLQ010000167.1:0-5158 GCA_045805225.1 Actinomycetota bacterium
CGCCGCGGCGCCGAGTACCTCCGCCGCCACGGCGTCGAGCCACCGGCGGCGACCATCGAATCCGAGGTGTTGCTGCAGCGCGTGCTCGGTGTGGATCGCACCGGACTGTTCACGCGTGAGGCCGGCTTGACCACGGCGGAAGCGAAGGCATACGGACGAGCGCTCTGCCGCCGGTGCACCGGGACGCCGTTGCAACACCTGACGGGCAGGCAAGGCTTCCGACGGCTCGATCTCGAGGTGAGGCCGGGCGTCTTCATCCCGCGCCCCGAGACCGAAGTGCTCGTCGACGTCGTGCTTCGGTCGATCGCGCCGCTCGACGCGCCGGTGGTGGTCGATCTGTGCACGGGTGGCGGAGCGGTTGCGCTCGCCATCGCCGACGAACAACCCCGCGCCGCGGTCTACGCGACCGACGTCTCCGACGACGCGGTGGGCCTTGCGCGCGCGAACGCCGAGCGGCTCGGCCTGCCCGTCACCGTCGCCTGCGGCGACCTGTTCGCGCCGCTTCCGGACGAGCTCGAAGGAACGGTCGACGTGGTCTGCGCGAACCCGCCGTACGTCCCGCGGGAACGCCGTGACGAGCTGCCACTCGAGGTCCGCGCCGATCCGGAGATCGCGGTCTTCGGCGAGCCGGCGCTGTACGAGCGGATCTTCGCCGGCGCACGGGCGTGGCTGCGCCCGGGCGGCGGGGTCGCGGTCGAGATCGACGACGACGCCGGATCGTCGGTCGCCGCCGCGGCGGTTGCCGCGGGCTTCGGCGACGTCGCGGTGCACCCGGACCTCACCGGTCGCGACCGGGTGGTGTCCGGATCGCGACCGTGAGCGACGACCCGATCGCGCAGGCGATCGCGGCGACGCGCCGCGGAGAGCTCATCGTCTTCCCGACCGACACGGTGTACGGCATCGCGGCCGCACCCGATGACGCGGCGGCGACCGCGCGCGTGTTCGAGGCGAAGCGCCGGCCCGCCGAGCTGACGCTGCCGATCTTGGTGGGGTCGATCGCCGATGCGCGAGCGGTCGGTGTTCTGGACGATCGCGCCGAACGTCTCGCGTCCGCGCTGTGGCCCGGCCCGCTCACCCTCGTCGTGCCGCGGACGCCGCGCAGCGCTCCCTGGCGGCTCGGCGGCGAGGCGGACTCCATCGGTGTGCGGATCCCGGACCACCCGCTGGCGCGAGCCGTGCTCGCCGGCGGACCGCTCGCGACGACCAGCGCGAACCGGTCGGGCGAGCCGCCGGCGACGACCTGTGATGCGCTGCACGCGACGTTCGGCGACGACGTCGCCCTGTACCTGTGCGACGACGCGGCCCTCGTCGGCCATGCCTCGACGGTGGTCTCGCTCCTGGGTCCGGAACCGGCGATCCTTCGGGCCGGCGACGTCGACGCCGACGTCGTCGCGCGGCTATCGGCCGGCTGAGGGCCACTGCTAGACTCCGGGCCCTTCCGATGGCCGCGATCCTCGTCGTCTGCAGCGGGAACATCTGTCGCTCCCCGATGGCCGAGGGGCTGCTGCGACGCGCGCTCCAGCGGCGCCTCAACGCCGACGCGCCGGACGTCGGGTCGGCCGGCACCATCGCGATCGACGGCGCGCCGGCGATGCCCGAGTCGATCGAGGCTGCGCGGGAACGCGGGGTCGACATCCGCACGCACGCGGCGCGCCGGCTGACGCCCGAGGTGCTCGACGACGCCGACCTCGTCATCACCATGGCGGCGGAGCACCGCGAGGTCGTTCGCCGGCTGGTTCCGGGGGCCGCGCCCCGGACGTTCACGCTGAAGGAGCTCACCCGCGCGCTCGAGGCGCAACCCGGTACACAGGCGGACGAGGGTCTGCAGACGCGCGTCGGCCATGCGGCGGCAGCCCGTGCGAGCGGCGCGCCGACCAACCGG
Organism: Actinomycetota bacterium; assembly: GCA_045805225.1. GTDB lineage: Bacteria > Actinomycetota > UBA4738 > UBA4738 > HRBIN12 > AC-51. The sequence goes on from JBJMLQ010000167.1 coordinate 1,883, forward strand.
TTCGACGAGGACGTCGTCGACCCGCTCGGCATGCCGCTCGAGACCTACCGCGCGATCGCGTGGGAGCTCGATGAGTGGATCGACCGCCTCCTCACCGCCCTGTATGGACCGGTACCCGCACGAGCGGAGGGGCGCTGATGCGTATCGCGATGGGCGCGGACCACGCGGGGTTCCCGTTGAAAGAGGACCTCGCCGGGTACCTGCGCGAGCAAGGACATGCGGTGCTCGACATGGGGACCGACTCGACGATACCGGTCGACTACCCGGCGTACTGTGCGGCGGCCGCGCGGGCCGTCGTCGCGGGCGAGGCCGACCGCGCGATCGTGCTCGGCGGATCGGGGCAGGGCGAGCAGATCGTCGCGAACAAGGTCCGAGGGATCAGGGCGGCGCTGTGCCACGACCTGTACCTCGCCCGGCTCTCCCGCGAGCACAACGACGCCAACGTCCTTGCGATGGGCGCGCGCGTGATCGCGTCCGCGTATGCGCGAGACATCGTCACGGCCTGGCTCGCGACGCCGTTCGCAGGCGGACGGCACGTGCCGCGCATCGAGCAGATCGCGGCGATCGAACGAGAGGAGATGCACCATGCGTGAGTACGCAGCCGATTGGGAAGCGCTGAAGCGGACCGACCCCGAGGTGGCGAACGCGGTCGCCGGCGAGCTCAACCGCGAGCGGACGAACCTGCGGTTGATCGCCTCCGAGAACTACGCGAGCCCGGCGGTGCTCGCGGCCGTCGGCTCGACGATGAACAACAAGTACGCCGAGGGGTATCCGGGTCGCCGCTACTACGGTGGCTGTGAGTTCGTCGACATCACTGAGCAGCTCGCGATCGATCGCGCCAAGCAGCTGTTCGGCGCCGACCACGCGAACGTCCAGCCGCACGCGGGCGCGCAGGCCAACATGGCCGTGTTCGGGGTGTTCCTCACGCCCGGCGACCAGAGCGAGAAGGTCCTCGGGATGGTGCTCGCGCACGGCGGTCACCTCACGCACGGCTCGCCGGTGAACGTTTCGGGGATGTGGTTCAACTTCGTCGGCTACGAGGTCGACCGCGAGACCGAGCAGCTCGACATGGATCGCGTGCGCGATCTCGCGAAGGAGCATCGCCCCAAGATCATCCTGTCCGGGTACACGGCCTACCCGCGCGAGATCGACTTCAAGGCGTTCCGCGAGATCGCCGACGAGGTCGGCGCCCTGCTCTGGGTCGACGCGTCGCACTTCATCGGGCTGGTCGCCGGTGGCGCGTATCCCTCACCGGTGCCGTACGCCGACGTCGTCACCTTCACGACGCACAAAGCCCTCCGCGGCCCCCGCGGCGCGATGATCCTGTGCAAAGAGGAGCACGCGAAGGCTATCGACAAGGCGGTATTCCCCATGATGCAGGGCGGCCCTCTCGAGCACTGCATCGCCGGCAAGGCGGTGTGCCTCAAGGAAGCGATGTCGGACGACTTCAAGGACTACGCGACGCGGGTCGTGCGCGACGCCCGTGCGCTGGCCGCGGCGCTCGAGGACGAGGGCATCCGGATCGTCTCCGGCGGGACGGACTCGCACCTGATGCTCGCCGACGTACGGCCCGTGGGGATCGACGGCAAGCGGGCCGAGGCTGTGCTCGACGAGGTCCAGATGGCTGTGAACAAGAACCAGATCCCGTTCGACCCGAATCCGCCTTCGGCGCCGTCCGGCCTTCGGCTGGGGACGCCGGCGTGCTCGACCCTCGGCATGGATGAGGCGGAGATGCGCGAGATCGGCAGCATCATCGGCGATGTCGTGCGTACGCCGGACGACGAGGGAACGAAGGAGAAGGCTCGGGGACGTGTGGGCGACCTGATGCAGCGGTTCCCGCTGTACGCATAGCCGCGCCTTGCCGACCCGGGCCGCGCCGGACACACTGCCGGTGACGTGACCTCCTACCTCGCCGTCTTCGCCGTGGCCGCGATCGTCACGTTCGTGGCGACGCCCCTGGTCAGGCGGTTCGTGATCCGGGTCGGGGCGATCTACAAGCCGAACGACCGCACGGTCCATAAGGTGCCGCTGCCCACGATGGGCGGGATCGCGATGTACCTGGGGCTCGTCGCGGCCCTTATCGCCTCACAGGTGCTGCCGTTCTTCCGGCAGCTGAACCTGGTGAACAACTCGGCGGCGGTGCTCGTGACGTGCACGCTGATGCTCGGCCTCGGTGTGCTCGACGACACGCGCGGCATCCAGCCGACGACGAAGCTCGTCGCCCAGATCTTCGTCGGGGGCGTCCTCGTGTTGATGGGCGTGCTTCTCTCTTATTTCTGGCTGCCGGGGTTCGGACTCTTCATCCTGTCCGGCGACCTGCCCGTGATCATCACGATCGTGTGGGTGGTCGCGGTGGCCAACGCCGTGAACCTCGCGGACGGTTTGGACGGGCTGGCAGCGGGCATGGTGGCGATCGCGGCGGCCGTGTTCTTCATCTACAGCGTGCTCAGCCCGGGTCCGCTCGGGATCATCTCTCAGCCTGCGCTGCTCGCGGCGATCACCTGCGGTGTCTGCATCGGGTTCCTGCCATGGAACTTCCATCCGGCGAAGATCTTCATGGGGGACGCGGGTTCGATGTTGCTCGGGATGCTCCTCGCCATCACCACCATCGAGGGCGTCCACCGAACGATCACGGCGCCAGGCGCCGGCGATTTCGCGGCGCTCGCCGGCACGATCGCCGTCCCCATCCTCGTGTTGCTGATCCCGTTCCTCGATGTCGCGTACGCCATCGCCCGCCGAACCCGTCGTGGGCAGGGGATCGGCCACGCCGACAAGGAGCATCTGCACCACCACCTGATGGACATCGGCCACGGGCACACCGAGGCGGTGCTGTTGATGTACCTGTGGAGCGCGCTGTTGTCGTTCGCTGCGCTGGCGGTCGGACGCATCAACCGCAGGCTGTTCGTGAGCTTGATCCTGCTTGGCGTCGCCACGCTCTTCCTGGTGACCTTCCTGCCGAGGCTCGCTCGGCGCCGGCCCGAGAACGGCCATCGCAACGGCTCAGATCCAGACGGGCTGAAAGGCCCTCTCGGCGAGGCCTCTCGCCCGGCGGCGGAGCCGACCCGAACAGATGCCCCCGAACGAAACGACGACGAGATCGCCTGAAGCGTTGCGGGGCGGTCAAAACCTCGCGGGAGGCCATGCCGTATAACCCCTCGCACGCACCTTCGACTTTGAAGGCTGTTCAAACCCGTCCGCATCGGGTGATAATCGCCGCCGCCCTGTGGGAACATCCCGCACGTCGTTGGCTAAGGGGGTAGCTCCGTGACCGAGATC
>JBJMLQ010000168.1:0-10624 GCA_045805225.1 Actinomycetota bacterium
AAGTGCTTGTTGCCCAGCGTGTCTCAGCCGTCGAAGCGGTCGACGTATCGGTTCGTCATCGGCAGCCGACGATCTTTGCCGAACGCCTTGGGCGTGATCTTGACGCCCGGCGCGGCCTGGCGACGCTTGTACTCGGCGCGGTCGATCATCGAGACGACGCGCGTGGCGACGTCGGGCGCCGCGATGCCCGCGGACACGATCGCGTCGATCCCGAGGTCGTCCTCGACGTAGGCGGCGATGATCGGATCGAGCTCCTCGTACGGTGGCAACGAGTCGGTATCGCGCTGGTCGGGGCGGAGCTCGGCGCTCGGTGGCTTGTCCAGCACGGCGTCGGGGATCGGCGGTTCGTCACCCGCCGCGCGCGCCTCCTCGTTGCGCCACCGGCAGAGGTCGTACACGAGCGTCTTGGGGACGTCCTTGATCGGCGCGAAGCCACCCGCCATGTCGCCGTACAAGGTGGAGTAGCCGACCGCATATTCGCTCTTGTTGCCCGTGGCGAGCACCAGCCAGCCGAAGCGGTTCGAGTACGCCATCAGGTCGTTGCCGCGGATGCGCGCCTGGAGGTTCTCGGCGGCGAGGCCCTCGACGACCTCTCGTCCGGCGAGCTGCGCTTCGTAAGCCCGATAGACGTCCGTGATCGGCACGGCGTCGAAGGCGACCCCGAGTCGCCGCGCGACCTCGGCGGCGTCGTCCAGGCTCCCTTGGCTCGAGTGCATGCTCGGCATCCCGAGCGTGTGCACCGCCTCCGGACCGAGCGCGTCGGCGGCGATCGTGGCCACCAGCGCCGAATCGATCCCGCCCGAGAGCCCAAGCACCACGCCGGTGAACCCGTTCTTGCGGACGTAGTCGCGGGTGCCCAGCTGCAGCGCGCGGTAGACGTCCTCCGGTTCGTCGGCCCACGCGGGCCGGTCGTCGGCCCGCAGATCGCCATCCTCGATCGTCGCCACGAGGAGGTCTTCCTCGAACCGCGCGGCGCGGCAGGCGACCGAGCCGTCGGGTGCGACCACAAGCGAGCCACCGTCGAACACGAGCTCGTCCTGGCCGCCGACGGCGTTCACATAGACGATCCATGCACCGGTTTCGGCGGCGCGGGCGCGCAGCACGTCCAGGCGCTCGTCCGCCTTGCCGCGGTGGTACGGCGACCCGTTCAGGTTCGCAACGATCGGCACGCCGCGGTAGTCGTCGAACGGGAGCCCGGGGTACCACGCGTCCTCACAGATCGAGACCCCGACGCGCGTGTGCGCCACGTCGACGACCGTGCCCTCCATGCCGGGTGCGAAGGTCCGCCGCTCATCGAAGACGCCGTAGTTCGGAAGCTTGCATTTGGCGTAGCGGGCGCGGACCTCGCCGCCGTGCAGCACCGCCGCGGCGTTGTGCCGGCCGGCCGGTGTGCGATCGACGAACCCGACGATCACGTCGCAGCCGCCGGCGGTCTCGGCGGCCAGCGCGTCGAGCGCGACCAGGTTGTCGGCGACGAACGACGGCCGGAGCACAAGGTCTTCCGGCGGGTAGCCGGTGATCGCGAGCTCGGTGAAGACGACGGCGTCGGCGCCCTGCGCGGTTGCGCGGCGAGCGGCGTCGGCGAGACGGTCGACGTTGCCGTCCAGGTCGCCGACCGTCGTGTTCAGCTGGCCGAGCGCGATCCGCACCACATCGGGAGCCTACCCGGCGATGCGCGGTGCGCCGGAGCTACTCGAGACCGCCGATGTCGACGTTGTACGCCTCCCACACGAGGTCGGCGCCGCGCTGCCGATGCCGGATCACCGACCCGATGAACCGCTGGAGGTCGTCGCGGGCTTGATCCAACGGCCAGTCGCCGCCGATCTCGGTCTGCTCGAGGCGCTCGAGGTTGGCCGCGATGCCGTCGCGGATCTCGGGGTGCTCGTCGCGCAGGCGCCGGACGTTGCCGGCCAGGCGCGGCGCCCGCTCCAAGATCTCGTCGTACAGGCCGTCGGTCTGCTCGGTCACGACGATGTGCTGTTCGAACGCGTCGCGAACCTCGTGGAGCTCCTTCAGGACCGTCGCGGTCCAGTCGGGGATGCGCCCGGCCGCCGGCGAGGAGAGCGCCTCCTCGAGGTGCACGAGGGTGTCGTGCAACGTCTTTCGGCGTTGGCGTGCCGCGTGCAGCGCAGCCGTGAGGTCCTGGTCATCAGGCATGGGCGGACACCGTACCGGAGGGTGCTGCGCAAGAGCAAGCGGCGTAAGCTACGCCATCTGACAGCAGGAGCCATCCCCAAGTGGATACGCGGACAACCCCCGGCGATCCCGTCCTGACGGTCCCCACCCCGTCGAAGCAGCCTGCGTTGAACCCCTACGTTCCTCGGGTCCTGCTGCGGCACCTCGCGGTCAAGCCCGAGGAGCTGTGGTGGACGATCGAGGGGTCGGTCGTGTTCGTCGACATCTCGGGGTTCACCAAGCTGTCGGAGAAGCTCGCCAAGGTCGGCAAGGAGGGCGCCGAGCAGGTCACCGACGCGATCGAGGCGTGCTTCACCGACCTGCTCTCGGTCGCGTACGCCAACGACGGCAGCTTGATCAAGTTCGGCGGCGACGCGCTGCTGCTGCTCTTCGAGGACGGCGATCACGTCGCGAACGCGTGCCGGTCGGCAGTGTGGATGCGCCGCGCGCTCCGCGACGTCGGACGGATCGAGCTTCCCGGCGGGGCACATCTACAGCTCCGCATGTCGGTGGGCGTGCACACGGGGACCTACAACTTCTTCCACGTCGGCGGGTCGCACCGCGAGCTCGTCGTGACCGGCCCTGGATGGACCGGGACCGTCGCGATGGAGCACGTCGCCGACGCCGGTGAGATCCTGGTCAGCCCGCAGGTCGCGGCAGTGCTGCCCACCCGATGCATCGGTGAGGCGAAAGGGCCGGGTTTCCTGTTGAAACGCGAGCCGCCCGGGCACCACGCCGCCGCCGACATGCCCAGATACGAGGCCGAGCCGGAGGCGGTGGCGGGCTGTTTGTCCACTGCGGTCCGCGCTCACGTCCTTGGCGGCGGCGGCACACCGGAACATCGCGCGATCTCGATCGCGTTCATCCATTTCGACGGGACCGACGAAGCGATCGCCGAGCGCGGACCGTCGGCCGTCGCCAACGATCTGCAGGTGCTGTTGGCCGACACCCAGGCGGCTTGCGACGAATTCGGCGTCTGCTTCTTGGCAACCGACGCCGACGACGACGGCGGGAAGCTGATCCTCACGGCGGGCGCGCCGACGATCACCGGCAACGACGAGGAACGGATGCTGCTCGCGCTGCGCAAGATCGCCGACCGCGAACGCGCGATCCCGATCCGGATCGGCGTCAACCGCGGCAGCGTATTCGCGGGCGACATCGGCCCGTGGTACCGGCGGACCTACACGGTGATGGGCGACGCCGTGAACCTCGCGGCGCGGCTGATGGCCAAGGCGGCGCCCGGCGAGATCTATGCGACCGCCGAGGTGCTGGACGCGTCGGCCACGCGGTTCGCGACCACAGAGCTCGAGCCTTTCATGGTCAAGGGAAAGGCCAAGCCGGTGCAGGCCTGGGCCGTGGGCGCGGTCGTCGGCACGCGCGCGCGCGACGCTGCAGTGCATCTTCCCCTGATCGGCCGTGACGAGGAGCTCGCGACCCTGCACGGCGTGTCGCCCGTTTCCGGCGACGGCCACATCGTCGAGCTGGTCGGCGAGGCCGGGATCGGCAAGTCCCGGCTGCTCGACGAACTCCGAACGTCACTGCCCGAGATCCGGGAGCTCGTCGGCACCGCCGAGGCGTTCACGTCGTCGACGCCGTTCGCCGTTTGGCGCGGCATCCTCCGCGAACTGCTCGAGGTTGGGTGGGAGGATCCCGACGATGTCGTCTTGGCCCGGCTGCGGGCGACAGTCGCGGAACGAGACCCCGCGCTCCTGCCGTGGCTGCCGCTGCTCGCCATCCCGCTCGACACGAACCTCGCGCCGACGCCCGAGGTCGAACAGCTATCGGACGCGTTCCGCCAGTCGAAGCTTCACGACACCGTCATCAGGTTCCTCGAAGTCACGCTGGATGTGCCAGCGCTGATCTCGGTTGAGGACGCACACCTCATGGACGGGTCCTCGAGCGAACTCCTGACCGCCCTGGTCGACCGGGTGGCGGCACATCCCTGGCTGGTCGCCACGACGAGGCGTGAGGGCGAGGGTGGTTTCACCGCGCCAGACCATCCCCGCGCCATCTCGATCCGTCTCGAGCCGCTCGCGGAGGACGATCTCAACGCGCTCGCGCTCGCCGCGACCGAGGACGCGCCGCTCCTGCCGCACGACCTCCAGACGGTCGCCGAACGATCGGGCGGCAACCCGCAGTTCCTGCTGGACCTCGTGCAGGTGGTCGGCTCCGGGTCGATGCTGCCCGAGTCGGTCGAGACCGCCGCGATGGCGCGGATCGACGAGTTGATGCCGGCTGACCGGACGATCGTGCGACGGGCCTCGGTGCTCGGCGCGCGCTTCCATCCGCGGTTCCTTGCCGACGTGCTTGCCCCCGGCTCGCCGCCGCCGGACGAGGCGACATGGGCGCGCCTCGCCGAATTCTTCCAGGACGCGGAGGACGGATACCTCCGCTTCCGCCGCGCGGTTGTGCGAGACGCGGCCTACGCGGCGTTGCCGTTCCGGTTGCGGCGGCACCTCCATGCGCAGCTTGCGCAGCGCTTCGAGCAGGAATACGACCCCGGCGAGACCGGCGGCCTCCTGTCGTTGCACTACTTCTTGGCCGGTACCTACGACAAGGCGTGGACGTACGCCCGGATGGCGGGCAAGCGGGCCGCCGACCAGTTCGCCAACCAAGAGGCCGCAAAGCTTTACCGGCGCGCGATCGATGCCGCGCGGCGGCTGCCCGACGCCGATCTGCGCGAGCTGGCGACGACCTATGAAGCGATGGCCCATTGCCACGTGCGCTCCGGCGCGCACAAGCAGGCGGCGGACGCGTTCGGCATGGCGCGGCGGCTGTACGAGGGCGATCCGATCGCCGAGGCCCGGACGCTGTTCGAGCGCTCGAAGGTCGAGGACAGTCTTGGGCGCTATTCGCAGGCGTTGCGGTGGGCGACACGGGCGCGTACGCGGCTCGATGGGCGGCCCGACGCCGAAGCCATGCGGCAGCGCGCCCGGATCGATGCCTGGTACGCGACGATCCTGCAAAGCGCCGGCCGCCTGGCGGAGGCGATCCCCTGGTGCCGGCAGGCGATCGAGGAGGCGGAGAAGAGCGGCGAGCCTCGCGCGCTCGCGCAGGCGAACTTCGTCCTTGGGTGGTCCGACTTCGTCCTCGGCCGACCCGGCGCGTCGCATATGGCGGAGGCTCTGAGTATCTACGAAGACCTCGGCGACCTCGCCGGCCAGGCGCACATGTCGGTGAACCTGGGGGCCGCCGCCTACTACGAGGGTCGGTGGGACGACGCACGGTCTGTGTGGGAGCGAGGGAGCGAGCTGTTCCAAGCGGTCGGCGATGTCGGCAGTGCGGCGATGGGCGATGTGAATATCTCCCAGGTCCTCACCGACCAGGGTCGGCTGGACGAGGCGACACCGTTGATCCGGGCAAGCATCCGGCTGTACCGCGCGTCCGGCGACCGCTATCTGCTCGGCAGCTCGCTGTCGCAGTACGCGCGCGTGCTCGCGAGGTCTGGGCGATGCGGCGAGTCGATCCCGATCTTCGAAGAGGCGCACGAGGAGCTCACGACCGTGGGGGCGCAGGCCGAGGCGCTCGAGTCCGACGCGATGGCGTCCGAGGCGCGCGTCTTCCTCGAGCGGCCCGACGAGGCGCTCGAACAGGCAGACGCGACGCTGAAGGGGATCGAGGCGATCGGCGGCGACAGTGTCGCGACGCCGCTGCTCCACCGGGTCCGCGGGTTCGCCTTCGCGCAGCTCGGCCGAACCGTCGAGGCCGAGGAGGCGTTCACGCTCAGCGTTCAGAGCGCCCGCGACCGCGGGTCGGACTTCGATGTCGCGCTCGGCCAGATCGCGCTCGAGCGCCTGGCTCGTATGCAGAACCGCGAGGTCGATCCCGTGATGCATGAGGAGACTTGGAAGATCCTCGAGCGCCTCGGCGTGGTCGCGGTCGCCGTGGACCCGCTCAGGCCCGTTGAGAACGTGTGAACGTGCACAACGTCGAGGGGGCGGCCTTCGGGCCGCCCCCTCGTGTGCTGCTGGAACGTCGGCGGGTCAGGTCTTCTTCGACAGGACGATGTCCGCCTCGAGATAGATGGTCTCGGTCTCTTGGACGTGTGTCGCGTCGGTGAAGTTCCATTCCTGCTTGACGATGCATCCGACCTCGCCTGCCGGAAGATCCGGCTCGCTGTTCAGGTCAGAACCGTCGGGCCCGCACCACTTCAGCGGGTGCGTCCCGCCGGGCAGGTCGATCGTCGTCGCGGGAGCGCTCGGCGGGTTGGTGTTGCCTACCGGATCCCAGTTGATGACCATCTCGTAGGCCGCCGGCTGGTCCCCCGTGACGAGGAACTCGACGTTCTCGCCGTCCGGGCCGCCCATCGTGCCGTTGTGGGTCAAGGTCGCCGGCTTCAAGATGCAGTCGGATCCATCCGTGTTCTGAAGACGCGTCACGGTCGCCCGGCCGTCCTCAGTCGTGATGGTGTCGTTCGCGCCGCAGTCCAGGTTGCCCAGCGCGTTCCCGAAGTCGAGCGAGACCGTGGCGCTCGACGAGGCGTCCGACGCCGCGATCGTTTGGCAGTTGCCGCCGGTAGTGCTGAACCAGTTCGTCTGCGGAACCTCGCAGACGTCGTGGCTCACGCCCGGCGCCGCAGTGGTCGACAATGACCCGTCGTTCGCGGTGGAGCCGCTGATCGCGTTGCCGTCGAGCGTGAATGACCAACCGCTCAGCCCGCTCTCGTTGTTGTTCTGCGTCCCGTCCAGGTTCGCGTCGTTGAACTTATTGATGTTGATGGTGACGTCGTGCGCGTTCCCGAACGACAGCGACGTCGTGGCGCCGGAGGTCGTGAACGACTTGCACGCGCTCGTGCCGCCAGGATCGGTGTTGTGCCATCCGCTCGGCAGCGGCGTGCTCTCACACACACTGTAGGAGCCCTGCGTGACGGCATCGAACGTCGCCACGCCGGCGGTCGTCGACTTCGTCTGAAGGACCGTCGAGCCCTGCTTGAGGTCGAACGAGAACGACTGCGTCGGGGCTGCTTCCCCCGTCTGCTTCGTCCCGTTGACGTTGGTGTCCTCGTACTTGTTGACCGTGATCGTGTTGCAGCCGCTGGTGATCGTGGAGGTCAACTGCGACGGGTTCGACTCCGTCTGGGTGTGCAACCTGAACGGGTCGCCGTTGAGAGAGTTGCCCGTCCATGCCTGCCCAGCCCAGTTGACCGTCCCGCCGTTACATCCGACGTTCGGCACCGTGACGTTCAACTGATACACGGCCGACTGCAGGGGCTTCAGCGTGTTGATGCCGGTGACCGAGATGGTCTGGTTGTTGTTGGACAGCGCTCCGGAGCCCGGCGTGATGCTGTTGATCCGGAACCCGGACGGCGCCGTCGACGCCGTGATCCGGAACGAGTTGATGTTCGAGTTTCCGTTCGGCGTCTCGTTCTTGAGGGTGACCGGGATGTTCACCGTCCCCGCCGTCAACGATGTCGGGAACGTCAGACTGAATTGTTTCTCCGGGGCGGCGTTGCCTGGCAACGCCAACAGCCCCAGGACGACGGTCGAGATGACGACCGCGATGAGCGATTTGCGCGTGAGACTCACGTGATTCCCTCCCCGCAACAACGTGTCCTGCGCCCGGAGCCGGGCACAAGTGGCGCAACGGTAGGCCGCGTGTCCTCACCCGTCAATGGTTCTCCTCCGCCATCAGTCGTAGGTCTTCCGGCGGGTATCCGGCGGTGGCGAGGCTATTTGCCAGCCAGACACGCTGGTCGAGGGCTGCGTTAGCCTTCCGGGCGTAGCGGTCCCCCGCGGCTACGGGAGATGATGTCCTTCTCATGGCGTCGCAGCAGTTGAGCGTTCATTCGCGCCTCCAGCCGTACATCCCGCGGCTCACGTTGGAATGGCTCGCCACTGAACCGAAGCGCATCCACCGTGCGGTCGAGGGCACCCTTGTCTTCGCCGACATCTCCGGGTTCACCGCGCTCTCGGAGAAGCTCGCGAAGCTCGGCCAGATCGGCGCCGAGGAGATGGCGAGCGCCATCACCACCTGCTTCGCAGACCTGTTGACCGTGGCCTACGACGAGGGCGGCGGTCTGATCAAGTTCGGCGGCGACGCCCTGCTGATCCTGTTCGACGGCGAGGACCACGCCGTCCGGGCGGTCCGCGCCGCCCACGGCATGCGCAGGCGGCTGCAGACCGTGGGCAAGCTGGTCACGCCGGGCGGTCGCGTGAACCTGCGGATGTCGGTCGGCGTCCACACGGGGTCGTTCGACTTCTTCCTGGTCGGCGACTCGCATCGCGAGTTGATCGTGACCGGTCCGGGCTCGACCCGCGTCGTCGAGATGGAGGGCACGGCGGTCGCCGGCGAGATCGTCATGAGCCCCTCGACGATCGAGCGGCTGCCCGGCCCGAGCATCGGGGCGGCGAAGGGCGAGGGCTGGTTGCTCAGGAGCGCGCCGCACGGTGAGACGCTCTCGCCCACCTGGGTGTTGCCCGACCTCGAGGCATCGGCGGTCGAGCGCAGCGTCCCGGTCGCCATCCGTGAAACGCTGCTCGCGGCGATCGGCGAGCCTGAGCACCGCCAGGTCTGCGTCGCGTTCCTCCACTTCGACGGAACCGACGAGATCCTTCAGACCCAGGGCCCGGAGGTGCTCGCGGATGGCCTGGCGGAGCTCGTCCGCGAGACGCAGGCCGCCGTCGACGAGTACGACATCTGCTTCCTCGCCTCCGACGTCGACGCCGACGGCGGAAAGCTGATCATGACGGCGGGCGCCCCGCGCACGACCCTGGACGCCGAGGAGCGGATGATGCTCGCGCTCCGCCGGATCGTCGACGCCGGCCCGGCGATCCCCTTCCGGATCGGCGTCAACAAGGGACCCGTCTTCGCCGGCGACATCGGCCCTCGCTACCGGCGGACATACACGGTGATGGGCGACGCGGTGAACCTGGCGGCGCGCGTGATGGCCAAAGCACGACCGGGCCAGATCCTGGCGACGAGCTCCATCCTCGACGCGGCCGGGATCCGATTCGAGACGCAGCCGCTCGAGCCGTTCATGGTCAAGGGCAAGAAGGATCCGGTCACCGCCTACCTCGTGGGACCGATCGCCGACGTCCAGGTGCGCTCCGATGAGGACGACCTGCCGCTCGTCGGCCGGCAAGACGAGATCGCGGCGATCGACGATGCGATGGAGAGTGCCAGAGCTGGGGAGGGCCGCACCATCGAGATCGTCGGTCCGCCGGGGATCGGCAAGACCCGATTGCTGCATGAGCTCCGGATGCGGGCTGAAGCCTTCGAACACATCTCGGCGACCTGCGAGCTGTATTCGGCGGGCACCGCGTATGCGCCGTTCCGCGGACTGCTCCGCGACGCGCTCAACATCGAACGTCACGCACACGCCGACGAGGCCGCGCAGGGGCTGCTGATCCGGGTCTCGGCCGTGGACCCCGAATTGCTGCCGTGGCTGCCGCTGCTCGCGATCCCGATCGACGCGGAGGTCGAGCCGACGCCCGAGGTCGACGCGCTCGCGCAGGAGTTCCGGCGTGGCAAGCTCGAATGGGCCGTTGCCCGGCTGTTGCGTCACACGTACGAAGGACGGCCGGTACTCGTCACGATCGAGGACGCCCATTGGATGGACGACGCGTCGTGTGCGCTGCTATCGAACCTGATCAGCGGGGTCGCCGCCGGCCCGTGGCTCGTCGCGATCACCCGCCGCGATGAGGAGACCGGATTCGTCACTCCCGAAGGCGACGGCTATGTCACCCTCCGGCCGGAACCGCTCGGAGCCGTCGCGCGGAAGGCACTGCTCGAGGCCGCGAGCGAGGACGCGCCGCTCCGGCCCCACGAACTGGACGTCGTTGCCGACCGCTCCGGCGGCAATCCGTTGTTCCTGCGAGAGCTGCTGCAAGCGGCTCGGGCTGCCGGGGGCGTCGGCGACCTGCCCTCGTCCGTAGACGGCATCGTGACCGCGCAGATCGACCGGCTCCCACCGACGGATCTGCGGCTCCTGCGCTACGCGTCCGTGCTCGGAGCGTCCTTCACCGACGACCTCGTGTCGGACCTTCTGGGAGCGGACAACGAGGACTTCGATCGGGCGGCCTGGCGTCGACTCGACGAGTTCGTCATGCCGGACGGGCCGGGCGCGCACAGGTTCCGGCACGCATTGATGCGGGATGCCGCTTACGACGGGCTGTCGTTCCGGCGTCGTCGCGAGCTGCACGCGCGCGTTGGCGACGCGATCCGCGCCCGTGCGGGCGAGGACGACGACGAGGTCGCTGAGCTCCTGTCGATGCACTACTTCTTCGCGCAGGAACACGCGCTGTCGTGGGGATACTCGATCCGCGCCGGGCAGCGGGCGCTCACCCGCTACGCGAACGTCGATGCCGCCGCGTACCTCGAGCGGGCGCTATCCGCCGCGAAGAAGGTCGAGTGGCTCACGCCGGGGCCGCAGATCGACGCCCGCACGTCGCTCGGCGAGGTCTACGAACGGCTCGGTCGCTACGACGACGCCAAACAGCAGTACCAGCAG